>NZ_PYNY01000038.1:0-27934 GCF_003026135.1 Photobacterium sp. GB-36
AAATAAATGAGCTTAGTTGCACGTCATCAAGATTAATATATTTAGAGTATAATGACATTAACTAACAAAATATTAATAAGTAATGTTTACTCAGAGGAATGTCTACTTTTTATTATTTATAATTATAGAAAGTAATTTATAAGCAGAAGATTTATCGTGATAATTAATATAAAAATCCGATGATTGTAATATCAAACACATTAAAAATATAATTTAGAATTTTATTTTTAATCACGTTTATACATAATCACACATTGTAAAGTGCGCTATAGCAACACTTCTTAACGCTAAAATAAACCCAGTAATACTCACTAAAAGATTAAGTTAATTTTACTTTAGTGATAACAATCAATATTTCTCATCGTCTATCACGTGCTCTTTCTAAGTCACCATATTGGGATTATTAAGGCATATATTTTGAGTTTTTTGAACGCTGGGAATAATCTAAAATAGTTGTGAACGGTAATTTAAGGAGCAATAATAATGATCAGTTGTCATCAACATGACTATATTGAGATAGCCTGCATGCTCCACCTTAATGTGAGTTTAACGTATAAAAATGGAGAGAAAATTTCAGGGATCGCCCAAGATACTTGTTATAACGCACAGCGAGAAGAATGTATCGAATTGAAAATGAATAATACCGTTTCAACAATAGTTCTCGATCATCTCGCCTCTATGCAGGCACTCACCGCGAATCCACATTTTGAGACGGTTAATTTTTAAATTTACATTGTAAATAGTGGTTAATTTTCACTCATCTATGCAAGTAAAAAACAAAAAAGGTGACTTGAATAATAAGTCACCTTTTTATTAACCAAAAAACTTAAATATACTATTTAACATATTTAAGTTATTTATAAGTAAACGCCATTTCACCATTAGCATCTGTGTATAACGACGCTTTAGATTGTTTGATCAACTGTGCTGCATATGAAGGTGTAACAGCGCGTAGCTCACCTTTCACTGATACAAATTGACCTTCCCAAGCAACATCACGGTATTTACCTGCTTCTAAAATTTCTACTACTACTTTCATAATGACTGCACCTTAAATGAATATTTTAAACAACCCTACCGAAACACTTTGCGGTTCCTCAGTTGGTCTTTTTAATTTACCTCGTTTTGATTAATTGTCATTACAATAAAAATGCAACGTTAGTTGTGCATAAATGGTAGATTCAAATTTTTTTAATCTTTTTCTGGTTTTATCTTAGGAGTTATAAATACGCAACCCAACACCTTCTTTAAAGAAGAATAATAAGTTTATTAAAAACAATAATATAAATTATAAAAAGATACTAAATAATGACACAATCGCGCATAAATAGTATGGGGTACGCAATAATAGTAGTGAATAATTAGCGATCAAGTATGAATAAAATGCAAGATTGCAAAAATGATCGTTTATAGCTTCATTTTTGACACAAAAAAGACAATAAAAAGGGCAACATGCTGTTGCCCTCATAATAGCGACTAGGTGTTTGTGGTTATTTAATCACTACATCTTGAGTAGTAAACTTACCATTATCAAGTGGTTGCTTGTGTTCTGTCTTCGCATTGAAATCTAATTTAGATAACTCTACACGACGAATAGTACTGTCATGCATCGTTTTATAGAACAGTTCACCATTGCCTTGATCAATAACAGATGTCCACTGAGTCGCACTTGGTAAATCAGGGATATGTGACTTATCGTTAAACTCACTGCCAATTGGAATATCGAAGTTATTTAAAATATGGAAAGCTTGTGATACTGCTTCTTGCGATGTCTTCAATACAGGTGCGCTATTTACATAGAATGCAGCGCGAACAAAACGTGACGGTGGAGAAATATCACCAGGTAAGCCCACAAAGTTAGAGCCGACACCAAACGATTGGGCTTCTACCCCATTGATCTTTTGTGGCGCACTGATACCCGGGTGAAGGTTAATATAGTTATTTAAATTCGTTACCTGCCACTTGTAATCTGGCGAGTTAGTTAGCACTTTAGCCGTGTTCTTATAAATATTTATCTTACCGTGATCCATTATCTCAATCACGATGCTGTTACCTTGCTTATCCGACACACGCCAGTGCGCCGTTGGTGATGGGTTACCTTCAGCATCAAAGTAAACAGTGACAATCTTGATCTTACTTAACGCAGCTTCAACTTCTGCAACCGTTGAATATTGACTTAACATCCAACGTACGAAATCCATATCCGTGATGTTATTTGCGGTATTGTTAGGATCATATTTCGCAAGTGAGCCATAACCACGGAAATAGAATAAACCCGCCGTTAAGCCTTTTTCGTTAATACCTTCAGCAATAAAACGATCATCACTAACAGAGATCCCAGCAAAGCCATATTTACTTTTCCAAGTTAACCCTTGCTTTTGATCTGGCATTATCGAGGTATAGCTATAATTACGAGGAGAAACAATTAACTTACTATTTAAATCGCTATGACCCCACTCGATGGTACGAGCTTGAATATGATCATTGCCTGTTGTGCCAAGTGTAATTCCAGTACAAGCACTCGCAGCGGAGCTAAAACATGACGCCAACAGCAATGTTAATATCGTTTTTTTCATAAATATGCCTGTGAATGTGAACGCATATAATTAATCCTTGATAATAGTCCATTATGGAAAATAAAAACAACGTGTTATATGTTGATATGTATAAAAAAGCCCACTTTTAGTGGGCTTAAAAAATACTTTACTATAGAACTAGTCGCTAGATAGCCCAGCCGCCAGCATAGAAAACAACTAAGGCAATCGCAATAACGACAGTACCTATATTGAGCTTTTTCACTTCACCAGAAACTAATCGACCGATAACTAATGCAGTAAAACCAAGCATAATACCAGTAACAATATTACTCGTTAGAACAATGAAAACAGCACACAGTAAGCCAGATAATGCATCAACAGAATCTTCCATATCTAACTTGCTAACATTACTTAGCATTAATAGGCCAACATACATCAGTGCAGGCGCTGTCGCATAGGAAGGGACTAAGTAGCTTAATGGTGCAAGAAACAACATGAAGATGAACAGTACACCTACCGTAGTTGCTGTTAAGCCTGTTTTACCACCAGCAGCTGTACCTGCCGCAGATTCAATGTATACCGCAGCAGGAGAACCACCAACCAGGCCTGCAAAAATGCTACTAACAGAATCAGACGTTAATGCCTTACCACCATTGATAATATGACCACGTTGGTTAAGTAAATTCGCCTGTCCTGCTACTGCACGAATCGTACCTGTTGCATCAAAAATTGCCGTCATCACAAGTGCTAATACTGTAGGCAAAATAACTGGGTTTAGGGCACCCATAATGTCCATTGTACCTAATAAGGATTCGCCATCATGACCAAATGTCGGCATTGCAAAGAAGCCGTGGTACGTCACTTTCGGATCAAAGATAAGACCAATGATAGAAATGGCAATAATCACTAATAAAATGCCACCAGGAACACGGCGCTTTTCTAATCCTAAAATAGCCGCCAAGCCTAAAATAGACATGAAGACTGGAAACGCGGTGAAATCACCAAAAGCAACGGGTAAGCCTTCAGCTGGATTTTTGATCACTAGCCCAACGCCATTCGCTGCAATCAAAAGTAAAAATAATCCAATACCAATCCCAGTACCATGAGCAATACCATTGGGCATATTTTTCATGATCCAAGTACGCACACCCGTTACCGTTATTAATGTAAAGACAACCCCCATTAAGAATACGGCACCTAAGGCAACAGGCACACTCACGTCTTGCCCTAGTACTAAGCTAAATGCAGTAAATGCGGTAAGTGAAATAGCACAACCAATGGCCATCGGTAAACGCGCCCATAACCCCATAAGTAATGAACCAAATGCAGCCACTAAACAGGTTGCGATAAAAACCGCCCCTTGATTAAAACCCGCAGCACCCAACATGCTAGGCACCACAATCACGGAATACACCATGGCTAGAAATGTGGTTAAACCCGCAATTATTTCCTGTTTGACATTACTGCCGCGAGCTGTAATTTCAAAATAGCTATCTAGTTTACTCTTAGGTTCTAAATGAGAAGGGCGTTGATGTGTGCTATCAGCAGACATGGTAAATTCCTATTTGATCAAAAAAGCGATATTTTTCAGCAAATCTAATGTATTGCCAAATTAACGCAAACGTTTCCGTTTCTATTCAAAATAAAAGGCTGATGCTAGCACCAACCTTCATTCTATGACGACGTGATCATACCTATAAATAGCCTCAATTCGCTAGTGTTAAATCAATTTTCCAGTTGAAATACTCTGCATTTTATCTCCACTACCTAAATGGACTTATCATTTAGATAAAAACATAACCTCTAAAAATGTGATAAACACAACATAACATTCAACAATAAATAAAATAATAGAATATTTTTCTATTTTATCTTTAATTTACATTTAAATAGGAAATTTATTTCTTCGTTATCGAGCGTATATTTGCAGCGATTCAAATACCCATGAAGTTAAAGAGGATATTAAAAAAATAAAGCCTCCTCTCTTCGTTGTCGGTTTATTTTCCTCCGGTTGGAACATTAAGGTAGTAGTTATGAAAACCCATCTTTGGCCTGCATTTATTAACGTGATCAAACGTGATGTTGTTCCTGCTTTAGGCTGCACAGAGCCTGTGTCTGTGGCGCTTGCTGCTGCTATTGCGATGGAACAACTTCCACTTCATGAACGCAATATCACCCATATTGATGTGCGTGTTTCTCCTAATTTGATGAAAAATGGCATCGGCGTCATGGTACCCGGTACGGGAATGGCAGGTTTAGCTATTGCATCAGCTGTAGGTGCACTGGCTGGCAATAGCCAAGCGAAATTAGAAGTATTAAAGGACATTACGCCAGATAACGTTAAACAAGCTAAAGCATTATTAGATGCCAATAAAGTCACGGTTAACGTCGCTGATGTCACTAATATTCTTTATGCCAAGGTAAGTATTTATAACCAAGCTCATTGTGCGACAGTGACTATCGCAGATAGCCATACTCAAGTGATCAGTATTGAACTTGATGGTGTTACAGTTTTCGAAGCGTCACCTAACGAGCAAAAGGTCGTTGAAATATCGAACTCACCTTTTAGTGATGCTGGCGTTCAAGATATTTTTGATTTCGCGACCAATGCGCCTATTACTGATATTCAATTTATCGAACAAGCTTATGAGCTCAATAACGCATTATCTTGTGAAGGGCTAAAGGGCCAATATGGATTAGAAATTGGCGCGACATTTCAACGTAACATTGATCGCGGTTTATTATCAGGCGGTCTACTCACCGATGTATTACTCCGCACGGCTGCCGCTTCTGATGCGCGTATGGGAGGAGCTATGAAACCGGCGATGAGTAATTCAGGCTCTGGTAACCAAGGTATTGCCGCCACCATGCCTGTTGTGGTCGTTGCCGATTTTGTAAATGCTGATAATGAGCATTTGATCCGCGCCTTAATCCTTTCTCATTTAATGGCAATTTATATTAAAAGCTATCAAAACAAGCTGTCTGCATTATGCGGCGCAACAACTGCGTCAATGGGGGCGGTATCTGGTATTACATGGTTATTGGGCGGAAATGTGGAACAAATCAGTGCAGCGATTTGCAGTATGATCGGAGATATCACCGGTATTATTTGTGACGGCGCAAAAGCCAGCTGTGCGATGAAAGTCTCTTCTGCTGCCGGATCTGCTGTTAAGTCTGCCTTAATGGCATTAGATGGTATTCGAGTAACGGGCAATGAAGGCATTGTCGCTGATGATGTCGATACGACTATTCGTAATTTATCTGCATTAGCAAATGGCGCTATGACCCATACTGATGTTCAGATCCTTGATATTATGATTAACAAATAATGTTCTAACACATGTGATTAATAAATAATCGACAAGACTAAACCAGAGCTATTTTGCTCTGGTTTCCTATTTTTAATCGCTTAAATGCCTTTTCTTTTTTCCTCTTTAAAAGAGCATTCTGTCCTCTTCTGCCATCGCTAAAAGTAAAACAATCATTAAAAGCACCTAATTGCATCTTTTATACTCCTATAGTTTATATATTATAACTTTTAGTTATTTAGTAACTATACGACTAGATCCATAATCCAGCTATTCGCTGTCAGCATAACAATGATAATAAGCTGGAATATATAATGAAACCTACTACAGAAACCGCCCTTTCAAACACCAGTGTCCCCCTATACCAACAGGCAAACATGACACCTCAACAATGGAAGGCTGCAACAAAATTCGACAGTGTTGATGTCGGTTGGATTGTCATGAGCATCGGTATGGCCATTGGCGCTGGGATTGTTTTTCTCCCAGTACAAGTTGGCGTTATGGGATTATGGGTCTTTTTACTGTCTTCTGTCATTGGCTACCCTGCCATGTATTTGTTTCAGAAACTCTTTATCAATACTCTTGCTGAATCAAAGAAATGTACCGATTATCCAGGCGTGATCAGCGGCTACTTAGGTAAAAACTGGGGCATCGCATTAGGCATTTTATATTTCATCATGCTGGTGATTTGGGTATTGGTTTACTCTCTCGCCATCACTAATGACAGTGCCTCGTATCTATATACTTTTGGCGTTACTGAATCTCATTTAAACCATAATATTTTCTATGGCTTAGCATTAATCTGCTTACTGAGCTATATCGGCTCAAAAAGTGAAAAGTTCCTGTTTAAGATCTCAGGGGTTATGGCAGTAACGGTGATCACCTTAGTCGCGGTGATGGGCGTACTGCTGATCCCACAATGGAATTTTAGCAATATTACCGCTGTAGGCGACTGGGACAAGATGCTTAAAGATGCAATCATCACCCTACCTTTTACCTTAACCTCGATTTTATTTATTCAATCGTTGAGCCCAATGGTGATTTCGTACCGCTCACATGAAAAATCGATTGAAGTGGCACGTTATAAAGCATCACGCGCGATGAAAATAGCCTTTAGTATTTTGTTTGTGGTGGTCTTTTTCTTTGCCATCTCGTTCACCTTTGCGATCAGCCAGTCTGAAGCACAACATGCGATGCAAGAAAATATCTCTGCCCTTGCGATGATTGCACATTACTTCCCCGGCAGTTGGGCAACAATCGTCGGTATCGTGATCAACATCTTTGCGGTCGTGACGTCGTTCTTTGGGGTGTTCTTGGCGTTTAAAGAGGCGTGTAAAGGGCTGGCAATGAACATGCTTGAACGTAAGTATGCTCACCACGACATCAATACTGAGTTAGTAAATAAACTAACGACGGTATTTATTATTCTGATCGCATGGACGGCAGTAGCACTAAACCTACCGATCTTATCGTTCACTTCAATTTGTTCACCAATCTTCGGCATTGTTGGCTGCTTGATCCCAGCCTACTTGGTATACAAGGTACCATCATTGAACAAATATAAAGGCACAGCAACCTACTTGATCATCCTCACCGGTATTTTGCTCTGCATCTCGCCGCTATTAGCTTTCCTTTAATAGCTAGCAGCTAAATATCTGACACAAAAAAAACGCCGTTGTACGCAGCTTAAATAAGCTTCAATACAACGGCGTTTTATATCAATGTCGTGCTTAAGCAGGTGTCATTGCCACTTTTGCTTTCTTCGCTCTAATGCGTTTCTGAGCCAGCGCAACACCCGTTAATACCATGATGCCACCAATATAATGGTAAGACTCTAGTTGCTCGTTGAGCATCACGCTCGCAATACCTGCCGCCATAATTGGCAATAGGTTCATGAACATCGCGGTACGATCGGCACCTAAACGTTCAATTGATAACATCCATAACCAAGGTGCAATCACTGACGCAAGCAATGCAGCATAAGCAATCAAAGGGACTGCAGATGCTGTAATTGCCATACGATCGCTACTTAGTAGCAATGGCGTTAACATAATGACCGCAAATAAACACTGAACGTACACAGATTTCCACGTCGAGAACGGCATTTTCCAACGCTTTAATAGCACACAGTAAAGTGCATAAACGACCGCTGCGATCAGCATTAGGAAGTCACCTTGCTTGATACCTTGCGACAGTAAGTTTTCTACATGACCGTGGCTTAGCATCAATACTAAACCACTTAGTGATAACACTGCGCCAACCAATGCGAACGGTGATAAGCGTTGACCTAAAATAGGCACACTTAAGAACATGCTGATCAACGGCACTAATGAAATGATCAGGGCAATATTCGTTGCCGTGGTGGTCGCTGCTGCGAAGTAGCCTAACGATTGGTTTAGCACCATACCTAACAAACCAAGGAATGCTAATTTCGCTAGATAAGGTTTAATCACCGCACGATCACGCCAAACAGATTTAGCAACAAAAGGAGTTAACATGACTAATGCGAAGAACCAACGATAAAACGATATCGCACCGGGATCGATGACACTGAATGCCATCTTGTTGACAATGGCGTTCCCTGCCCATATTGCAACGGTAATTAAGGGTAATAGATAGAACATTGTCTGCCTTTCTCAGATTTTTCTAGTCCAGATACCTATATCTGAATCATTAACGAGGCTATTCTGTCACGTCTTTTAAGATACATATATCTCTAATCGGACATAATAAATCTTTTGTCAGACATATTAATCAACAAAAAAGCAAGACTATTTCAGCCTTTAGAGCAGAACATGTTGAATCCTCGCTATTAATTTTTTCTCCCAATATTCACCGCAGAAAAAAGGCAACAAAAAGCCCAATGGATTCAACATCACATTGGGCTTTAAAATACGTAATTACGCTGTTTTCATAACAATCACAGCGGAGATCATCACAGCAATCCCCACCCAACCGATAGGCTTAAGTTTTTGCTTAAACAGCAGCGAGCCACCAATCGCGGTACCTAAAATACCGATAGCTCCCCATGACGCATACGCCACCGCTAAATCGATCTCTTTGACCGCTTGCGCTAGCAGGGTAAATGCCAACATGACTAAGACGATCGCAGTAATCCCCCAACGTTTATGACTAAAGCCATTTGATCGGGTTAATGCCATGTTCGCTAAAATATCGACAAACGCAGCAAGGACAACAAAACCAAATGATAGTGTAAAAAATTGACTCATTTCATTGCCTCCTGTTGTTATGCCGACACGCTTGTGGGCGAATGATTGGGTTTATCGCTGTGACTTTCACCAAGTGTCACTAATACGATCCCGACAGTTGCCATCGCTAAACCAATCAGCTCTTGCGTATTTAATTGCGCATCAAGCACAAACACCGAAACCATTGTAATAAGCGCAATACCTAGCCCTTCCCAAACCGCATAGGCAACACCAATAGCGATCTTTTTTGCTGCCAACGACAAGAAAAAATATGAAATACAAATTAAGCTATACATCACCCAGTACCCCCAATTTCCACCTTCACTGGAAATAAGGCTCATGGTACTGGTACCAGCCACTTCTGCGGCAATGGCTAATAATAAAAATATTCGTGCTAACCACATGATTGACTCCACTGTGCTAATTTTTTAGGTAGATAGCATCAAATTTCACGCATTCTCGTAGTGAAAATACATAAAGTTAATGCATCTACTCGCAAGACTACCGCAGCGCACAAAAGCGCAATAGGTAATTGAGATATTCAAATTTGAATATCTCTAAAAGGGTAAATAGCGCAGAAATGATCAGAGAATTTAACCGAATGCGGCCTGTATCACCTGATGTAAATGTTGGTAGAGCGGATAATTACGATGGGTTTGAAGATAACCACCTGAGACCACAAAATGGCTGAAATTACGGTTCACCACAGGCATCGGATAGGCATGTAATTCCGGCATTAAATCGGCAGTACTTTCGCTAGCAAACATGATTGCGTTGGTTTCCAACAGCATTTGGCAAGCGACCCGTAAATTAAAGGTTTTGAGTAACACTTTTGGCTCATAACCCATGCGTTGATATTCAGATTCAACGGTACACAAAGGTTTATAAGCGGCAGGCGCTGGCAGCGAGACCAATGACAATGGTGCTATCGATGCCCAATCATTACTATCGAGCCGTAAACTTGGGTGATCTTTTTTCGCCAAGATCACTCGCTTTTCCTTAAATAACGGCTGCATGTAGATATCTTTCGCAATGTCCGTTTCTTGATCCAAAATGCAGTAATCGACTTTCCCTTCCAGCATGTCATCTTGGCTGATGCTATCCCAATTAGAAAACACCAATGACGCCTTTGGAAATGCCTTGTGGCAGCAAGATAGTAGGTGTTGACCATGCTCATCCATCAAATAGGGATCAACCACAAGAGAAATCGAGCCTTGGTAGGTTTCTGGTTTAAATTCAGAGAACTCCAGTAACACTTTTTCTATAGGCGCTAAGATATTATCAAATTCATCAGCGAGACGAATCGCAAGGGGTGATGGTTCTACTCCGTGGGCTTTGCGCACAAACAGCGGATCATTAAAGAACTGTTTAAGCCTCACTACGCCACGACTGGCACTTGGCTGTGAGATCCCTAACTGCATGGCTGCTAATTTAATACTGCGATGTTCCACCACCGCTTTTAATAACCGTATTAAATTCAGATCTAACTCTTCTAACTGATACGACATTTGCTTTCTCACCGATAAAACGTCTTTACTGATAATAAAGCCTAAAACAAAACAAGATAGCCAGTTTAACAGCTATCTTGTTTAAAGGTGAGGCCAAATACGGCGCAGAGATAAACTAAAAAACGGTATTAATCCGAGCAAACGTTTCGGGCGATCATAAACACTTCATCAGCAGAATAGAGCGATTTGATCGTCATTTCCACCTCGGCGCCTAATAGCTTCTGATAGATCTGTTGCGAATAGTTATCAGCACGAGTATTGACCAAAATATGTTTTAATTTACTGTCTTGTTCCGCTAATCGCTGTTTCACTTGTGGTAATGATTGAGTGATAAGTTGTGTCGCTATCCCTTGGTTATGATGGCTTGGCAACACTGCAAGTTGCTCTAACTCTAAAATCACTTCAGGACGAAAACCGCTTTTTTGCCCCCAAACGATATACCCCACCACTTCACTATTAAGCTCAGCGACAAAATTTAAAAAGCGCGGGGCGGCATTAAAGTTACATTCGATCCACTCATAGGAGCGTTGCTGACGTACAAACGCCTGTTGATGCACCTTTGCTGCTTGCTCTAAATCAGCGTGTTCCATTACACGAATAATCACATTAGTTCCTTCTATTATATCGACCACTTACAGCTGATAAATTACCAATCTTTCTTGCAGTTATTCCAACACTCATTGGCAACATGGGTAAAGTGCTCAAATGAATAACATGCCAACAAATGTTCGACCGCCTTACTCTTCATTAAAGTGACAAAGAGATCGTAAAGCCCCATGGCTTCTTCATAATCATCTTTGTTGATCGCTAATAGGAAAATGACATAGGCACGTTTTCCTTCTCCCCATTCAATCCCTTGTGGCGAAAGGACGGTATAGACTGCACTTTGCTTAGCACATAGACCGAGAGAATGCGGGATCGCAATACCGTCACCTAACATGGTCGAAGTAATATTTTCTCGCTCAATAACCGATGGGTGAAAATGGCTTGGCACAATCCCTTTTGCTTCTAGCTCTGTAGACAATTGCGCAAAAAGTTGATGTTGCGTCATAGGCGTTTCAATTCGAGTGAATAAACTTGGCTGAAAGAACTTACCTAACGCATTAATATGGTTACTATTCTCATGCACCAGTTTATTCAATTGCTCTAATTGAAAAGAGCTAGCAATCGGTGAAAACACCATGGTTGGCTTATTTTTTACCACCAGCTTTTCTGTTGAAACCACAAAGTCTTCAGTAACTTCATGTAATGCATCGTATTCACGTATCGAGTGCATTTTATGGATCACTAACTGTGGGATAGCTTTAAGCAATTGAGATTCCAACATTCGGATCACCGATGTACCAGAGTTACATACTAGCAGTACTATCGGCTGCTGTTCTTTTTTTTGCACATAATTACGCTCTATTCCAACACCAACATGCATCACTAAAAAACTAATTTCACCATCTGGGATTTGTCGTCCGTCCCAACTAGATACAGCACCCACAGTCATATCATAAGCAAGCGGATAATAACGTTTAATATGATCAGCTAATGGATTGGGTATCGTTATTTGATGCTCAACACGCAGTAACATTGGATGAACATGAGCCAGTAAGTCATGTTTTAGCTGCAGATCATTGAGCAAGTTGTAATTAAAGTGATCGTTAATAAAATGAAGTAAATGATCAATAAAAGCATCAGCATCATTGTCATTACGATCATCAACATGCCAATGCTTGATCCCAGTAACGCGACGGGCAGCAATTTGAATCGCGAGATGATTTAGTTCACAAGGTTCGATAATGGTTTGAGTTTCGCTCGCCATTAAGGCTGCGATTTCTTTGGCTGCTGATAGTGCATTATTTGGCACGTTAGCACATGTGGTTTGATCGCAACCCAAACCACGCTTTAAACGGCTGATCGCCACGCCACAGTAAACCATTAACTGATGCAGACCTTCATCGGTCAAATTAATACTATTCTGCTGCATTGCCGTTAACAGTGGCTGCTCTAATTGTGCAAAATCACACTCAGAGTAAAATAGCTCACATAAATTGATAAATGTAGGATCTGACGCCTTAAATTGGTACAAGATATGGGCAATACAAGCACGTATGGATGACTCTTTGCCAAACACTAACAGCCCATAATGGGGCTTGCTGTCTATCTCTAAATGGTATGACTGAAACAACTCACGTACTTCGGTCATATCAGCCTGTAAACAGGTACGGCTGACAAACCACTGATTAGCCAAATCATCCAATTTACAGCCATCTTGCTGGTTCAATAAACGCAACATCAAATATGTCACCCGATCTTTAACACTACGTGGTGACTGCTTCATTTGTTGGGTTTGCTGAGTGATATTGCTGTAACGTTGCTGATCATAAATATCAATGTAATACCCTTCACCTCGACGTAATAACAACTGAGCACCGTAGTGCGCTAAGGTATCATTTAATGCTGAAATGTCAGTACGAATCGTTCTGGTAGAAACATCAAAACGTTGTGCCAACTCTTGCTGCGGCAGTGTCTGCATCAGCAGTGCATCAAAAATTAAATTAAGACGAGGATAAGGGAATTGAATCATTGAATAATCCGTTAAATGATGTCCGTTTATATACGGAGGCTAACATTTGAAAACAATGCGTCATAAGACCTGGGTCATATTCACATTGGTTTCTAAATATTAACTGTTTCACAATATTTCATAGACTTATAAATATTAACGGACCGTTTCCGGTCCGTTAAATCAGATTACGTTATTTTAACAAATTCTTGGTCATATCAAGTAAAACACGCACATCTTGAGGGCGAGTATTACCCGTTTCTTTATCAATGATTGAGCTATAAATATGTGGAATGATTTTAGTTACACCGGCCTCTAGCGCAATTTGCATGATTTCTTCAAAGTTTTCTAAATCAATCCCGCCTGTCGGCTCTAACCAGAAATCTTGCTCAGCACACGCTTTAGCGACATAGGCGAATTCTTCACGGGTTTCTAACCCTCCCATTGGGAAGTATTTCACCGAGCTACCACCCATGTCTTTCAGCATCGCAATCGCTGATTCCACAGGAACGATCGCTTCTTTATTGCACGAGCTTAAAGGGCCGGTTGAGATCTTCACCATGCCCACAGTGCCTGTTGGTGAAATTAAGCCGTTAACAATACTTTGATCTTGACCGACTAATGCACGACTGGTTGCCACGCCAGTAAATACCTGATTAATGTGTTGTGGCTGAATATGCTGAGAGATCAGCGAAACCATCATCGATTGGTTTGGATCGCCAGCGCCAAGGCCAACAGAAACAGCGTTATTGATCTTATCGCTGTATTTTTTCATCTCTTCAACCGCTGTTTGTACATCAGGGTAGTTCTTAGATAGTACGCCAACTAAGACATGACCTTCTGCGGCATCATAGATTTCTGCTGCGTTATCAATAGAGCCAGCCAACACGTTTAAACATACGCGGTTTTTGTAGAATTTTGCTTTCAATGACATAGTGGTGTTCTCTTAAAAATTTAAAATAATGCTTTAATATTCTGATAAATAACGTCAAGTTGTGCGCTTGTGACACTGCGTACATCTATTTCAATGATCCCATCATTAGCTTTGTAGCCACGACAATAAATCGCAGGATCACCACCCTGAAGTCGTGCCACAATCTCAGGTGTTGTCATTGCTAATACCGTTTCATCAAAACAGATTTCTGCACGTGCAATGTCGCGTCCTGCGCTGTCCCAAACCACACGGCAATCAATGCCATTAAGGGTATTGAGTTGCGCCACAAAGTGTTCCATTTTGGCCACCATTTGCTGACCAGTTTCTTTTTCAGTTTGCAGGTACTCGGTAATGGCGTGGGTTAAACCTAAAATGCCTTCTTTACCAACTTTCATTGCACGACCAATACCTAATGACTGCTTACGCACCCATGCAATATATTGGCTACGTCCAACCACTAAACCACTGGTTGGCCCTTCAATGGCTTTTGCACCACTGTAAATAACCAGATCAGCACCCATGTTGTAGTAACACTGCAGATCTTCTTCAGCTGCAGCATCCACAATCAAAGGTAAGTCATGCTGTTTGGCAACGGCTGCCGCTTCTGCTACGGATAAAATGCTCTTTTGTACACAGTGATGGGATTTGATGTATAAAATCGCTGCTGTTTGCGGGGTGATCATGGCGGCTAACTGAGCAGGCGAACACTCATTGGCATAGCCCGCTTCTTTTAGTGTGCCACCACCTAATGTCACCATGGTGCCGACTGGTGCACCAAAGTTAACGTTGTGGCCTTTTGGCATCACAATTTCTGACGCCACGTTATGAGCGTGAGCGTGTAAATTTTCGAGTAAATACGGATCGTCTTTCACAATCACCGCAGCCACTGATTGAGCGATACCCGCCGAGGCACAAGAAACCACAATCGCATCTTCTACATTTAGCAACTTGGCAATATAAGCACCGGTTTTCACCACCAGATCTTTCATTTCAAAATACTGGCCAAGACCATCACGCACCGCATCCATCACGGTTTCTGTTGGTGTCGAAACACCTAAAATAGTCATACGACCTGACGCATTAATGACTTCTTTTAATTGGTATTTTTCATGAATTGAAGACATCGAATCCTACTCCGTAATTTGTCGTCATGATCTTGCCAGCAACCATGGCTGCGGCAGGTTTTAAGCTCGTCTTGCCACTGCGCTGATCATTATCAGAATCCACCAGCTCAACAGTTTCAGTGTTTAAATGGAAAAACGTTAAATCCGCATCTTTACCTACTTCTAACTGCCCTTTATTTTCTAACTTAAGTAACTTGGCAGCGTTTACTGTGACGCAATCAATCACTTGTTGTAGCGGTAAACCAATCGCTAAAAACTTATCCATAATGTGAGCGAGACTACGCACCGGGCCATGAATACGATTCTTGCAATAAATGTCAGAGCTAATCATGTCAGGATAAATACCTTGTTTAATCGCTTGCTCTGCCACTGCAAAACTAAAGCTTGCACCACCGTGTCCCACATCGAGTTTCACACCACGCTCAAGAGCACGTTGCATCGACGGTTTTAACTCACCTTCTGCAGTTAAAATGCGATTCGGTTTGCCGTTATAGCAATGGGTAATGATGTCCCCTTCACCTAATAAATCCGCTACGTCATCTAAATTAGGTGGGTTATTACCAATGTGTACCATCAAAGGTAATGGGCACTGATTACGTTGGATCTCTTTAGCTTTTATCAACGGTTTTAAACCATTGGCTTCCACCACACTGCCACTCATTCGGGCTTTGATCCCAACGATAAAATCGGGATACTGATTGACGGCTTGTTTCACTAACTCACCATCAATGTCTGCCATATCGGCTAATTCGTTTTGTCGCAGCAAACCAATTCGAGAAATATTTAAGATACTGTAAACATTGGTTTTTACTTGCTGACAACAGTGATAGAAATCACCCACATCATCGGCACCTACGCTACCAGCATCAATCACAGTGGTAACGCCAGTCTCAACCCCGACTAAGTCTGGTTCATCGTTATAAATCGGTGATTTGGAGTAGCAATGGGTATGACCATCAATCCACCCCGCGCTGATATAAAAATCACCCGCTAAATCCACCACCTTTTTTGCTGTTACATCCAGTTGACCCAGTGCTGCAATCTTGCCGTTCAGAACCGCAACATCCACCACTTCGCCACTCACTAACTTGCCTTGCTTAATTAATACGTCATACATTGCTTTGCCTTTATTGTGCTCTGCACCCAACATGCAGAGCACAACCTTTCAAGGATTAACTGATAGCAACAGGGAACAGTGAACCAAACACCATTGCACCGATAATCGCACCACCTGTAATAGGTTTATTCCATTGATAGAAAGCAAGCGCACCAATTAAAGAGCCAATACCGATTGGTAGTGATGCTGCAATTGCTGATAACACAATCAGAGGACCTAAGAAGCGACCCGAAGAGTTACCTGCGCCCATCATGACATCGGCACCGTAAGTCGAGTTACTTTGGTTGATGGTGTACTTACGCGCTAGGATGATCACATAACCAATAGCGACACCAAGGAAGAAACCCACAACCAATGAGGCAGCAAAGTTTTCGAGTGGATATACAATACCTGCGCCTAATAACAATGCTGGTACACCTAAACCAATACCAGTTTGAATAGCACCACCGATATCTAAGATACCCACCAAGGAACCTTCAATGATGCGAGCAAAAAGGAAACTTGCACCAAACGCCGCTACTGCACCGTAAACACCGGTATCCATACCCGCTCTTAACATGGCGACGAAAGCCACCTCGTTAAAAGCACCGATACCGTAGAGGTAATACATGTGTGTACCAGCAAAAACACCTGATGACAGCAAGCCAACAAAGAATGGGAAAGACCAGTCAGCGTACCAAAAATCATTCTTTAATTTATCGTCCATTTTCTTCAACTCCGGCTCGGTTATTTACCGCTGATACTTCCGTGGATGTAATGCAGCCAATCAGGAACAGTTAGGCTAAAGGATTCTAATACCGCAATATCAAAGCCACGGAAGAAGCCACTTAGAACAAACAGAGTGATAACGGCAAACAACATACTTTTCGTTACTTTATTCCAACCGCTATCTTCCACACCTTTACCAATCAAGATACCAAGTACTAAACCAGGCACGGCGTTACCCATGATCATTTGTGCCAAACCACCGAAAATAGTTGCCCAAAAACCAGAACGCTTACCTGCTTCAATCGCTGCTAACCAGAAGATCACCGGCATCGCCACGTTAACCAGCATGTTTGCTGCCGGAACCAGCACTTTTACCGCTGTAATTTGTAAGCTTTCAGGTACCGCTGATGCGGTTGAGTTAAGAAATGCCACCACAATCATACCGATGATGCCGCAGGCAATACCCATCTTCTTCGGATCATGTAAGGTTTGGGTGACATCACGATTTTTTACCATCAATGCCGCTGCGCCCCAGTTCGGTAAAATACGGTGGTCAACGTCTTGGGTAAATGCACCAGCAGCGACTGATGATGCCCAAGCATTGAAGAAAAAGCCTAAACCGAAAGAGAAGTGAGAAGCAGGATCCCCTTCACACGAGTTTAATTCCCCTAAAGTACGGAATGCCCCCATACCTTGAATAGTTGGAGCGTGATACATACGAGCAGCGCCGACACCCACGCCAACCCCCACTAATGCACCAATAATTAGTGACTTTATTAAAATAATGAAGAACATTTATATACCTTTATATGTAGACACAAATAATGTTCGTAGCTAATAATTAGATTTGTTTGAAATTTAATTCATCAGTTTCTATTAATGTAATATTTACAGTGACATTAATAGTGATGGAATAAATAGATTTTTCTCGTGGTAAGAAAAAGAACATAAACTTCTCAGTAGTTTGTTTATGTTCTGCACTTATTATTTCAACATCCACAGGTTCAATTCGTAAAATAACGTTATTAGTTTCTTTTAGAATTGTTTTTTGAACATTATTTAGTGCAGAACTAAAAGCTGATTGTTTTGTATTTCCTTTACCACTGACTTCAACCGTCGTAGTAATAGATTTTTTCATATTAACCGTGATGCTTTTTAATAAAGGCTTCAACTAACTTTTGACCAAGCTCTTCTTTATCCATAAAGCCAAAGCCTAAAACGTTACAACCTTCATTGATAGCTGTTACACCTTCTTCAACAGAACGCATACCGTAACGTGCTTTGTAACCATATTTGGTTTGGGCAGTAATTGCCCCAGCACCACCACTACCACAGAATGAAATACCAAAATCAGCTTGCTCTTGGTGCATCACATCACCTAGCTTCATATCTGCTGCCATACCAGGGATCACCGTTACAGCGCCGCCTGCAGCTTCAACACCCAAACCTACTTTTTGACCTTTACCTAAACGATCACCAATTACTACTTTAATAGTTGTCATAATTACACTCCTAACTCACACGTTAATTCGTTTTCTTTTGCCACTTCAAAGTGGACTGATAATAAATAGGTTTCTTCGTACGCTAAGGTAGGGAACCAAGAAACCACATCTGCTGATAATTGATGAGATAGTGGGGAAATATCTTCAAACATATCGACTTCAATTTCTGGTAATGACTCTTTTGTATAAGAGCGAATGACCATTGCTTTTAAATGTGTAAATAACATTTGTTGCTGAATAGCATCAGGAAAAATATTATTTTCTTTTAAAAGTGAAATTGCTTTTTTATAGGTTTCTTCGCATTCCAACTCATAAATGCTGTAATCAACCGAAAACTTATTTCCAGACACTTTATCTCTCCTTAGTAATATAAGTGTCACCACTTATTGAATATGGTCATAATATTGATACGTTGAGCTAATGTGTAGATGATTGATTTCCATTTCAAAGCGGAAAAGGAAATTAATAGCAGATCTATGTCATATTTTTCTTATTAACCACATATAAATCAGTAATTTATCAATTAATAAGAAATAAAAAACCACCAAAGAAAAGAAATACTTATCGTTAATTCTGTGATTTCCTCCACAAGCGAGCAGAAAACGGCAAATAAAATAGCGCTATAAACATAAAGGTATATGCAATTTGGAAATAGAAAACGATTACACTTCTTTGCTTTCTTTGAACTAGGGACTGTAACAATGTTCTGAATTCGGTAACTTGAAATCAGTTGGGTATAGTTATGTAACATATACTTACATTATAGATAAATCATTAAGTATGCTTAAATCAAATGTCAACTTAAAATGCGCGCCATTATAGAATTTAACTGGCATTACACACATGCGATTAGCGCATTCACTTTTCCTTAGTAGCCTAGCGTTTTCCTCATCCACTTATACATATGCTCAATCTTTTACTCTCCCTCTTTGGAAAGAAGAAGCTCAAGCTTTAGGTTACGAATTACCCAAACCGATTGGCTTTAATTTGAGTTACATGGCATTAGAGCAAGGCATTGATGTAACTAGTATTGGCTTTAATGGCCTTAACCTACCTTCTTTTGTGCGCAACATCGATATGCAAGCAGAGCAAGGCAAACAAACCAGTGAAGTGCTCACCCTACGGGCGGATATGTGGCTATTTCCGTTTCTGAACCTCTATGTCTTAGGTGGCAAGATGACGGGTAAATCGGAAACTGCAGTGAACTATGATGTTGCTATTAAGCCTTTATTCCCAAACCGCCCAGACCGTCACCTCAAAGGCCGCATTGATAACTTCAAGCTTGATCTTGATGGCTACTTATATGGTGGTGGTGTAGTGCTTGCCGGTGGCTATAAGCGATTCTTTGGCTTAGTTGATATCAGCTATACCGAAACAGAGCTAACCGTCATCGACGGCAGTATTTCTGCATGGGTGATCAGCCCTCGTGTAGGTTACGACTTTTATCAACAAGGTGTACCACTACGAGTTTGGGCCGGTGCGATGTATCAAAATGTTGAGCAATCGCTATCTGGCAAACTCACCGATCTCAATCTTCCTTCAGGATTACAACCTTGGGTTAAAAATGGCAGTTTCCATATCGAGCAACAACTGTCGACACCATGGAACCCAATCCTCGGGATGCAATATCAGCTCAATCCAAGTCTGTATTTATTGGCAGAAGCCGGCTTTGGCGATCGCTCCAGCTTATTTACATCCATTGATTTTCGTTTTTAAGTCAGAGATCAGCAATGAAACCTTGGCAACTTTCCCCATTATTGATTATTTGTAGTTTTTCTCACTTAGCCTTTGCTGATACAACACAATCAGGTTGGGTAGATCAACTACTGGAAAAACTCGGCGCTAGTGAAACGATTGATACTTCAGAAGGTATTGATTGGGGAGTATTGCCGGGGCCTTTTGCTAACCCTGAACAAGGGGTCGGATTTGGAATGGCTGCGGTTGGGCTTTACTCACCTACAGGCTGGACACCCAGTACACCGTATTCAACATTAGCGATTAAATCCTATCTATCCTCAACTGGCTCTTATGGATTAGGGGTTGAAAATCGCACTTACTTAAATCAAGACAAACTGCGCTTGATCGGTGATGCATGGATCAGCCATTCCCCCCAACATTACTGGGGAGTAGGAAAAGCTGCCGCACAAAACGACAACAATAAACGTGAGTATAACGGCCAGATCATCAAACTTGCGCCAAAGGTGTCATACCAGTTTTTACCTCATCAATACGTCAGTGTTGGCTGGGATTATCAACATTATTCACAACAAACCTTAGCAAAGACTAACGATGTTGGTGAGCACAAACTTTCAAATCAACAAAGCAGTGGTATAAGCATTGCGTTGGAATATGACAGCCGAGATTTTGAACCCAACCCATACCGTGGTCAATTGTGGTTCGCGGAATGGGTTGATTACAAAACCACATTAGGCTCTGATCAAAATTACACACGCCTGACCATGAACTACCGTCAATATGTTCAACTTGATAGCAATAACATTATTGCTTGGGATGTCTACGGGCAACGGGTTGATGGTGATATTCCTTGGTATGGCTATGCGGAAATGGGTAACGATAAACGTATGCGTGGTTACTATACAGGGCAATACCGTGATCGTTATTTACTGTCTGGACAAATAGAATGGCGTCATCGTTTTAACCATCGTCATGGTATGGTGACCTGGTTTGGCGGAGGTAATATCGCCAATAAAAGTGAGCAGTTACTTTCAAGTAAGCTATTACCTAGTTTAGGTGTCGGCTATCGCTTTGCCTTTAAGCCCCGAATAAATGTGCGTGTCGATTACGCCATTGGTAAAGACAGTTCCGGTTTTTATTTTCACATCAATGAAGCTTTTTAATGAAAATACACGCACCTTTGATCGCAGCATTCAGCCTTTGTGCTTTATTCGTCAGCCCATACAGTAAAGCATTGGATGCGCCTATTGGCGTGCGTCCATGCTGTGCCTTTGGTCAAGATTTAAAAACCGAATTATTAGGTATGCCCATTCCTTTTTTCTCAGTAGAGAATATTGTCGATATACCAATGCTCGGTAAACATAGCTACAACGATGGATCGCAAAGCGTTATTTCAAGCTTATTAGGATTAGGCGATGAATCTAATGGCTTAATCTTTGCGAGTAAGGGGGGATTTATCGATACAGCTCACGTCCGAGATACGGCAGATTTCACTTATTATTTATATCAACAAATTCGCCAGCATCTTGGATCCCATTATCGAATAATCTTACCCACGGAATTACGGGCGCGCCACATTCGGTTACAAGAGAATAAGCAAGTACTTACAAATAAAGAGAAACAATCACTGAGTCTCGAGCTTGCGGCTCTATTAGCTTTTCGATTAGCACAATGGCATGAAATCGCACAGTGGTTTGGCTATGAATCAATTATTGGCTTTCCTGAATATGTCTCTGCTTTTTCACCTGAAGATCTCTATTCCAACATGTTAGGTGCTATCACAGCTAAACAAGTGCTAGAGCAGCAACCCGATCTTTCTCCGTCAGATTTTTCTCAAGCCATGACTGATGCTTTTAACGATCAATTACAGCAATTAGGCAGTGTTTCAGCAGAAGAAACCAAACGCAACATACAGCAGTTAAATGGTCAGTGGTGGGATCACAATACACGTTTGCCACAAAAGTGGGTGGTGTTAAAACGTGATTATCAACTGGGATTAACTCTCTACCCTAATGGGGTAAAAAACGGAGTTCCTCTTTCTTTATCTACCGAACTGAGCAACGGTGATAATAATGGTATGTGGGCGGAGTTGTATTTACATAATGTAGGCAATGAAGAAACGTTTAACGCGCTCGCTCCTGAGCTCACAAACAATATGGTCTGGCAACCCGCTCAATTTCAACAACTCGCTACTTTTGCAAAACAACAAGATTATAAAGAACGCGGCAAAACTACCCAGGTAGTTAAAGACTAGAGTTAGCAAATACTCACTTACGATTAACCTTATAAAATGACAGAGCTAAAAAAACTCTTCTTGCACAGAGTACAAGAAGAGTCAGGGTTCTCACTAAGATGCTATATTAGTGAGAACTATATATATCCATAAAGCTTTCTATTGACATCGGCTTATAAAAGTAAAACCCTTGATATTGCTTAATTCCCCATTGATCTAACATCTGTTTTTGTTTTTCTGTTTCAACGCCTTCAGAGATGACAGAAAGCTCCAGTTTTTGGGCTAATAGCACTAAAGATTCAACAACATAAATCGATTTAGGATTATGTTCAATTTGCTCAATAAAACAACGATCTATTTTTAAATAATCAAAATTATAATCCGTCAAATAATACGGTGAAGAGTACCCTGTACCATAATCGTCAAGCGCAAAGAACATGCCATTTTGATGAAATTTTTCCATACGCGCTTTCACATGAACATTCGAAAATGGTGCTGATTCCGTAAACTCAAGCACCAGTTCAAACTTAGGCGCCAATAATAAACTCGCTTTATAAATACTTTCGTCAAACAAACAACGTTCCGTCAAATTAAAACTCAATTTTAGTTGTTTACTCAAAACCATTAACTGACTTTGATAAACCTGTGTCATCAAAGAGCAGGTTAACAAGGATGTTAAGTGTTGACTCTCTATATAGGGTATAAATAAATAAGGCGGTAAAACCTGACCTTTTTTAGTAATCCAACGAGCTAAGACTTCAGCCCCAATAATATCGCCTTCCTTGTTAACAATGGGTTGAAGGTATGGACGAATAATATTGCGTTTGATACAAATTCGTACCCAGATTTTTTTGCAGTAAGCGGCCGATGTATAACTACTTACCATGCAGCCCAATAAGAGCATTAACAAGTAAACATATTTAGTTTCAATAAATTGTTTTAGAGCGAGTGCCGGATCAACATCAACAAAAAAATCAGCGTCGTCGAGATGAAAATAGTACTCATCGCGATGATTTAACAAATCATGCTTAACTAACTGATTACCTTCACCAATTTCAATATTATCAAAAACGGTAATATAGCCTCGACCAATACTATCGATAACATTAAAACGAAGCGGTTTAAAATATATTTTTAAGTAAGTATTCGCTCCAACTTGCAACGTATAAGACAAGGTTGGCTTATGCGTTAGTAAGCTTTTTACCTTAATATTAAAACCTTTTACTGCCTTCATCTTCATTGAATACAGGCGATTTCCAAATGTACTGTATACATAATAATCATTATAAATCACAGATATACTGCTAACATCTTTATGATCGGAGACATAACGCTTTAACTCCCTCTGCTCAGCTAAAGTCGGAATCGTCATCTTCGAAAACATAGGAGCTAGTGTATCTTTACTATCAACAACTGAATAAAAGGTTTTCCGTTGTATTTCATGCTCATTGTGAATTTTTGTATCAATATCGTGTTGATAAAGAAGATAAGTACCGCATGCAAAGATAATGAAAAAGAACGTAGAGCACACGATCAATGTATAAAGCTTCATGTATTTAATGTTCATATAAGAACGATCCCATTTAAAGCCATATTTATTGCGTTGTATAGCGCCATAACAACTCTTTATAACAAACTAAAGGAAGCAATTACGCCCCAGATTCATTCTTATAAAATGAATACACTTAAATTCTATTTTCTATCGTAGCATATGATTTTCCAGCACGATGACTGATAAAACTAAGATCTTTTATATTAAGAATGAACATACGCTCTTTCTCACCATATAAAATATACATCACTGTTATTCGCGCGCGACGTTGTAAAAAGGCCAATATAGTTGGAGGGGTATTCACCAAAATGATGACTGCTTTTATCTATTCAACTTTAGAATTTTTATACCGTTTATTTTCTATAAAAATCGGGCGGAGTATATCAAAACTTAATGTAATTACAATCACAACACAAAAACAAAACCACTAAACAACACAAATAAAACGTAAATTCATCAATGAGATAAATTTACAATAAAATTCACTTATCTTGTTAACAAAAATATATTGCAATAATTCAGTATTGTTCCTTACTTTTAATTAAAGTCATACTTATCTTATTCTATAAGAATATAACAGATGAATATAGTTAGGTTGATTGTGAGTAATTAAGGCCGAGTCATTACGACCTTAATTAGATGTCAATTAGTATCCTTTTTACATAAATATGAACTGACGATATAACTCATTGAGCTTTTCTCTAAAAATACCAACGTGTATTTCATCATTCGTATCACAAGCCACCAATAGTTCTTTTTCTGTTGTCGTAATTTGCTGGCATAACTCTGATAGATTAGAGCAGAACTCAACACTATGTTGTGCGGGCTCATTATTATCTATCCTTGCTTTTTTACGTTGAGAGGAGGCTGGTGTAATATTATGCGCTTTATTATATTCCACCTGACGCTCTCGGCGTTGTTGTGATTCCTTCATCGCTTGCTGCATTGCAGGCGTCATTTTATCAGCATATAAAATCGCTTTACCGTTTGCGTTACGGGCTGCACGACCAATGATTTGAATCAGCGCCTGTGTTGAACGCAAAAATCCCGCATGATCGGCATTTAACACTGCGACCAATGAGGCCTCTGGAATATCTAACCCTTCTCGTAACAGGTTTATCCCAATAAGCACATCAAATTTACCTGCACGTAAATCATCTATAATTTCAACCCGTTGCTCGGTTTTTACTTCTGAATGAATATAACTGACCTTAATACCTTGCTCTACCATTAACTCATACAATGCCTCTGCACTTTTTTTCGTTAATGTCGTCACCAATACGCGTTCATCTTTTTGCGTACGTTCTGATATTTCTTTTAATAGATCGTCGGTTTGAGTCGCTAAAGGACGCACTTCAACAATAGGATCAAGCAAGCCTGTCGGGCGAATGATTTGTTCTATAACATGCTGCTGAGATTTTTTGAGTTCATACTCACCGGGGGTAGCTGATACAAATACGGTTTGTGGTTTTATTTGCTCAAATTCTTTAAACATTAAAGGTCGATTGTTCTTCGCTGATGGCAACCGAAAGCCATAATCAATTAATGTCTCTTTACGACTCACATCACTGCGATACATTGCAGAAATCTGCGGGATCATCACATGGGATTCATCAATAAACAGTAAGCCATCTTCCGGTAAATAATCTAATAAGGTCGTCGGTGGCAAGCTAGGATCGCGATCGTTTAAATAACATGAGTAGTTTTCTAATCCTGAACAATATCCAAGCTGCTGCATCATTTCTATATCATGTGTCGTGCGCTCATATAGCCTTGCCGCTTCCACAATACGATTTTCATTATTTAATTCAGCGACACGCATTTCTAATTCTTTTTGAATTTCAATGCTGGCTTTCATTAACTTGTCTTTTGAAGCGGCATACAAGGTTTTTGGAGAGACAAAATAATGCTCAATGTCGCCCAACACTTTCCCTGTAATAGGGTCAAGCCATTGTAGTTGCTCAATGGTGTCATCAAACATCACTACACGTATTGCTTTTGATTCTGAATCTGCTGGATAGATATCAAATATTTCACCGTGTACACGGAAAGTTGCTCGTTCAATCGTTCGCTCACAACGGCTATATTGCAGCGCGACAAGACGTTGAATAAAGTCTTCTCTATCGATGGTCATGCCCACCGATAAGGGAATTTGTACTGCGCGATATTGGGCTGGATCGCCTAAGCCATAAATAGCAGATACCGATGCCACGACAATCACGTCTTTACGCTCAATCAACGATTTGGTGGTCGATAAACGTAATCGTTCCAATTGTTGATTCACCGCAGAATCTTTACGAATAAAGCGATCACTACCAGGAATATACACTTCAGGTTGGTAGTAATCGTAATAAGAGACAAAATACTCGACAGCATTTTCAGGAAAGAAACGTTTCATTTCACTATAAAGTTGTGCGGCAAGCGTCTTGTTATGAGCCAATATTAAGGTAGGACGCTGAAGACGATGGATCATATTTGCCATCGTGAAAGTTTTCCCAGATCCGGTAACCCCTTGCAGGGTTTGGTGTGTAACACCGTCTTGAATATTACCGATTAATCGAGCTAAAGCTTCAGGTTGATCGCCTGATGGAGGATAAGCGGAATGCAAAATAAACGTATTCTGTGACATAAAAGTTACCTTTTAATGAGCGGCTTTTGTCAGTATACATAACGCATTATATTTTGCTGTTTAAACACTTAATCCCTTGCTACAAACTAATATTAATATTTTAGTTATCCAACTATCTCCTCAAGTATTGGCACCGAATCACAAAATATAAACAACAGCATTTTCATCGCACGAATTACATCATACACATAAAAAAGCCGACTCTATCAGTCGGCTTTACTAAACAAATCGATTGGAAGTAACACTATTCCTGTGTTGAATCTGTATCTTTTTCGCAGAACATGGTTGCCGCTAAACGCGCAAGGTTATACGCATCGACATAACCCGAATGCTGACGCCCTTCCCATTCAACACCAGCAATTTCCATTGCGGCACGTTGACCTAATCGTTTATTCGTCACATGACGCTGTAATTTAAATAAAGTGGCAAGATTTAAATATTCACGAAAAGGGACTTTGAGCTCTTTAGCTAAACATTCCTTTTTCAAAATACGATCATCATGTCCCCACGCTGCATAGATCTTATGTCGACCACCAAACTTTTGTTCGATCGATTTTAATATCACAGAAAGCGGCTTGCCATTTTTTTCAACGACCTCAGGTTTGATGCCCGTTAGTTCAGTACAAAACGGTGAGATCTCATCTTTTGTAGGACGCACATAATGTTGTGCCCGACGAACAATTTTTCCGGTGTTGAGATCAAGCTCTGCCACACCAATTTCGATGATTTCACCGGTTCTAGATGTGCGGCCATCATTCCAACAACACATTTCGAGATCGAAACACACAATACGGTCAAAATTCATTAGTTATCCAAGTGTCACAGGCAAAACAGCCGTTAATAATACCATTTTGTGTTAACTGCTTCATCCGTTAAGAGATGAGAGAAACCTATTCTATGGCGTTAATAGAGAAAAACATACAGCGAAATAATTAAGCTCACACTATCTGTAAGTACCGATCAACAACGTACATTTTGTCCTTTAGTTTATACCGTTTTTAATACTGGATTACATATCAGTTGATAAGAAAATCAAAGAAGATGCCGCTTGGATTGTGGGATCATCGTGTTCTAACAGTAAATTGCATAATCCTTTGTATGGTTACGTCAGTGAGTTAAGAATAGTTAATAGATCTTTATCACCCAATGAGTTGTTAACAAAAGCCTAGATTTCAAATGTAAAAAAGCCCGCAATTACTTGCGGGCTTTTTTATTTGGCTCCTCCTGCTGGACTTGAACCAGCGACATACGGATTAACAGTCCGCCGTTCTACCGACTGAACTAAGGAGGAATTATAATGGTGGTGGGGGAAGGATTCGAACCT
>NZ_PYNY01000039.1:0-27728 GCF_003026135.1 Photobacterium sp. GB-36
GAATTGACTGTGCTGATACTTACGTATCAATTGGTCACTAGTATCATTGATAAATCTTTCGACTTAACTTTTCAACGAGTGCCCACACAGATTGCATGGTCAAATTGTTAAAGAACAATACTGATTTGGTTGCTAGCCAATGGCTTGCTCCGTGTCAGTGAGGTCGCATTATAGGGAGAGATTTTTTGCTGACAAGCCCTTTTTTAAAGAAAAATGCGCGTTTGAACAATCCTTAAACAATTCATCTTGTAATGATCAAGAATCCACCTAAAGATACTCTTTTCATTAGATAAAAAACGCCCCACTTCAATGCGGGGCGTTTAGTCATAGTGATTAAATGAAGGAATTAAATTTGCTCAGCAACAATTACATCATCTTTCACAGACAGTGTTATCACTTTACCCGGAACAAATTTACCTGATAACAAGTCTTGCGCTAATGGGTTTTCAATATATTGCTGTATCGCACGTTTCAATGGACGCGCACCATAAACAGGATCAAATCCAGCTTCAGCAATCATATCTAACGCACTGTCTTCAACATCTAGACGGAAGTCTTTTTCAGCAAGGCGTTTTTTCAATCGCTCAAGCTGAATACTTGCAATATTCTTGATATTTTCTTTACCCAGTGGATGGAACACAACGGTTTCATCAACACGGTTAATAAACTCAGGGCGGAAGTGTTGTCCAACAACTTCCATTACAAGTGCTTTGATCCCCTCATAGTCAAGGTTTCCGAAATGCTCTTGAATACGATCTGAGCCCAAGTTCGATGTCATGATGATCACCGTATTACGGAAATCTACTGTTCGACCTTGACCATCAGTTAAACGACCGTCATCTAATACTTGAAGTAAGATATTGAACACATCAGGGTGTGCTTTTTCGACTTCGTCCAGTAATACTACTGAATATGGACGACGACGAACCGCTTCTGTTAGGTAACCACCTTCTTCATAGCCGACATAACCTGGAGGCGCACCCACTAGACGCGCGACTGAGTGTTTCTCCATAAACTCGGACATGTCGATTCGAACCATTGCTTCTTCACTATCAAACATAAAGTTTGCCAGTGATTTACAGAGCTCTGTTTTACCTACACCTGTTGGGCCTAAGAATAAGAAAGAGCCAATTGGACGTTGCGGATCAGCAAGACCTGCACGGCTACGACGAATAGCATTCGCAACAGCAACGACCGCTTCATCTTGACCAATGACACGATGGTGTAATTCGTCTTCCATACGAAGCAATTTATCACGCTCACCTTCAAGCATTTTTGATACAGGAATACCTGTCGCTTTTGATAAAACATCGGCAATTTCAGTATCAGTCACTTTGTTTTTCAACAAGGTCATTTCTTGCATTTCTGCTTGCGCGGCAAGATCTAGCTGCTTCTCTAACTCAGGAATACGACCATATTGTAACTCTGACATACGGTTTAAATCGCCAGCACGGCGAGCAATTTCCACATCAGTACGTGCTTGTTCAAGCTCTGCTTTAATATGTTGAGTACCTGACAGTGCTGCTTTTTCAGCATTCCACACTTCTTCAAGCTCTGCATATTCGCGCTCTTTTAGATCTAGCTCTTCAAGCAAATCACTGAGACGTTTATTACTTGCAGCATCATCTTCTTTTTCTAGCGCTTGCTGTTCAATCTTAAGCTGAATAATACGACGCTCAAGACGATCTAATGATTCGGGCTTTGAATCAATCTGCATACGAATGCTTGATGCCGCTTCATCAATAAGATCAATTGCTTTATCAGGTAACTGACGATCTGAAATATAACGATGTGACAATGTTGCTGCTGCTACAATCGCAGGATCGGTAATTTCTACATGGTGATGAAGCTCGTAACGCTCTTTCAAACCACGAAGAATTGCAATGGTATCTTCAACACTAGGTTCATCCACCAGCACTTTTTGGAAACGACGTTCAAGTGCCGCATCTTTCTCAATATACTGACGGTATTCATCTAATGTTGTAGCGCCGACACAATGAAGCTCACCACGTGCCAATGCAGGTTTTAGCATGTTACCGGCATCCATTGAGCCTTCGCCTTTACCCGCACCAACCATAGTGTGAATTTCATCGATGAACAAAATCACACGGCCATCTTCTTGCGATAATTCGTTAAGTACCGCTTTTAAGCGCTCTTCAAATTCACCACGGAATTTTGCACCCGCAATCAATGAGCCCATATCGAGAGAAAGGACACGCTTATCACGCAAGCCTTCAGGTACTTCACCGTTAACAATACGTTGTGCTAATCCTTCAACGATGGCTGTTTTACCAACCCCAGGCTCACCGATGATCACTGGGTTATTTTTGGTACGGCGTTGCAATACTTGAATAGTACGGCGAATTTCATCGTCACGACCGATAACAGGATCTAATTTGCCCTGCTCTGCACGTTCGGTTAAATCGATCGTGTACTTCTCTAGAGCTTGGCGATTTTCTTCAGCATTAGGATCATCGACTTTTTGTCCACCACGAACTTGATCAATCGCTTGTTCAATATTTTTCGCCGTTAAACCTAATTCTTTAAATAACTCACCCAATGGGCCTTTATCTTCAGCTGCCGCTAAAATAAACAGCTCAGAAGAAATAAATTTATCTTTCCGCTTTTGTGCCAACTTATCGCACATATTAAGCAGTACGCCCATACCATGTGAAAGCTGAACTTCACCACCAATACCTGTTACTTTAGGCATGCGATCTAATAGTTCAGCTAAGCGTGAACGTAACTGGGTAATATCGATGTTCAAAAGGGTGAGCAACGGACGCACGGTACTACCATCTTGATTAAGCAAAGCCACCATAAGGTGTGCAGGCTCGATGTACTGATGGTCTCGTCCTAGAGCCAGCGACTGAGCATCAGATATTGCCGATTGAAATTTGCTGGTGAATCGGTCAAGACGCATAAGTTCTCCCAATAAATATAAATAAACTAATGCTATATATATGGATACTTAACAGGTATTTTTCAACTCTATAAATCGCAATATAATGCTGCAAAAAAAAAGCGAGCGATCTTTATGAAGATCACTCGCTTAGCAATAATTAACGACGTTAACCAATTACGTGCTATTTGTTATCCGCTAACCAAATCAATGAGGCCTGACGACCTGTTACCGCTTGCCGTCGATAGGAATAAAACTGCTGTTCATCAGTAAAAGTACAATACTCTCCACCATAAACAGCTGTGATACCTAATCGATTCAAACGCTGCTTTGCTAGTAAATACAAATCAGCCAACCATTTCTCACCATGCGGAATAAAAGCACATTCGGCATTCGGATCGGCAGCCATAAATTGTTCTCGCACTTCACCACCGACCTCAAATGCGTTAGGCCCAATAGCTGGACCTAACCACGCCATAATATCGGCTGCGTTACAGTGAAATTTTTCCACTGCGTGCTCAATCACACCTGTAGCCAGTCCTCGCCATCCGGCATGAACCGCAGCAACTTCTGTTCCTTGCTTATCGCAAAATAAAACAGGTAAACAGTCAGCAGTCATGATGGCACAGGCTAATCCCGGAGAACGAGTAAAGCTACCATCAGCATCTGGTACTGATGAAAGTTCAGCATTAAGCTCAATCACATCAGCACTGTGGATTTGATTCAACCACGCAGGAGAATCCACAAGACCACAATGTTGTTTCAACAATTCACGGTTTTGATTAACAACAGCTTCATCATCCCCAACATGTAGCCCTAAATTCAATTCATGATATGGAGCTGCACTAACACCACCTAAACGGGTCGTACTTATCGCGTGCACATGTTTCGAGGCTGGCCAGTTAGGAATAATGACTTTCATTAATAATCGTCTTCGTTATTTTCTTGCGTGTCTTTACGCAAAATATCAATCATTGCCACCATATCAATTGGTAGCGGTGCATGCCATTCCATCTTCTCACCGGTGATCGGGTGATCTAATCGCAGCATACGTGCATGCAGTGCTTGTCGATCAAACGCACGCAGTGCCTGAATAAATTCAGGAGATGCATCACGTGGCGGACGAGGACGACCACCATAAATCACGTCACCAATTAAAGGGTGGCTCATGTATGACATATGAACACGGATCTGGTGCGTACGGCCCGTTTCAAGACGTAATACAATACGTGTATGTTCACGGAAACGTTCAGCAACACGGTAATGGGTGATCGCATCTTTACCCATTTCATGTACTGCCATACAGATACGCTTAGTTGAGTGGCGACCAATTGGCTTTTCAATCGTGCCACCACCTGTCATCTGACCGATAGCTAACGCTTCATACTCACGCGTAATCTTACGCTTTTGTAGTGCACGAACTAAACGCGTTTGTGCTTGAATCGTTTTAGCAACCACCATTAAACCGGTAGTATCTTTATCCAATCGGTGAACGATACCCGCACGTGGAACTTCAGCCAGAGATGGGCAATGATGCAGCAATGCATTCAGAACCGTACCATCTGGCGTACCCGCGCCTGGGTGAACAACAAAATCACGTGGTTTATTGATAACAAGAATGTCATCATCTTCGTAAACGATGTCGAGAGGAATATCCTGTGCAACCCAACGCACTTCATCTTCGATCTCAGCTTGGATAAATAGCTCTTCGCCACCCATCATTTTTTCACGAGGTTTCTTGACGACATCGCCATTCACTGAAACCATACCGTTTAAAATCCAATCTTTAATGCGCGAACGCGAATAATCTGGATATAATTGAGCAATAACCTGATCCAGGCGCATGCCTAATTGGTTTTCACCAACTGTGTTTGTCAATTCTATTTGCTGTGCCATAGCGAACTTTTTAAAAAAGCGTGAGACTAATTGTCATACGCTGCGTAAAATGGACCAAGCTTTAAACTATGCTTGATGTAACCTATATAGTGTCATTGTATCTGTTAACGGCTCTAACCGTAATGGATCGAGCAAAATAAAATTTTTATCAAGGAAACTAACGCCGCAATGAAACGCCTGACAATCACGACTCTTCTTGCCGTAGCCCTTCTTTCAGGCTGTTCGAGTAAAGAAGAAGTAATACCAGATGTGCCACCATCAAACTTATATGCATCAGCACAGACCGCTTTGCAAAAGGGAAATTGGACATCGGCTATCGAACAATTGGAAGCGCTAGATTCACGTTACCCATTTGGTGCTTATTCCGATCAAGTACAGCTAGATCTTATTTATGCTTACTATAAAAGTGATGATTTAGCACTAGGTGAAGCAACGATTGAACGCTTTTTACGTTTAAACCCTGATAATCCACAAGCTGACTGGGTTGTGTATATGAGTGGTTTAACACATATGGCTCAAGATCGTAGCTTTATGCATGATATGTTTAATATCAATCGATTTGACCGTGATCCAACACCATCACGCCAAGCCTTCAAGGATTTTAAATACCTTTTAGAGCGTTACCCTGAAAGTGAATATGGTGCAGATGCTAAAGCACGTATGATCTTTTTGAAAAACCGTTTAGCGAATTATGATTTAGCTACTGCGGATTTCTATATTCGTCGTGGAGCATGGATTGCAGCAATTAACCGTTGTCAGCAAGTACAACGTTTATACCCTGATACGGAAGCTGCACGCCAATCATTAGCGCTGGAAAAAACAGCTTATGAAAAGCTGAACTTGCAAAAAGAAGTTGAACGCACCGATAAATTAATGAAATTAAACCCAGCCAACTAACCAGTAGTGCACTTTATTTCATAAAAAAATGGCAGCTTAAAAATAAGCTGCCATTTTTTATATTTAAAATAGTGTTTAAATTTTAACATTAATTAATGATTTTTATCGCTACACTGACTAGTTACAATGACTAAAAAACACTCATCGCATTAAAATTATTATATAAAACCCCTAGTTAGCACTAGCCACCAGCATTTCACCTTCCTTCATACTGCCTTAAATATTATTCTCACCTCAAGTACTTTTTATAAACTTTTTTGCTACAAACCCAAGATGATCACAGATTTTTTTGCTGATAATTATTAAAGGCTATAATGTGACGCAGATCACATTATTAAGTTCTAGATTTAGTAATCTGAATTCAACCCAACGAAGGGTAGCAAACGAGGAAGATAATTATGACATTAGAAATCACTGGTAAAAACATCGATATCACCCCGGCTATCCGTGAGCGTTTTGAATTTAAGTTCAATAAGTTAGAAAAACTTCAGGTGCCGCTAATCAAAAAACATGTTGTGATTAGCAAAGAGCCAAGCAAGCAATTTAAAGTCGAGGCTGCAGTAAACATTGCTGGAGGACAACTCGTTGCTTCTGCAGAGCATGACGACCTGTTTGGTGCGATTACAGAGCTTTACCAAAAGCTTGACCGACAGTTGAAAAAACAAGCTCACAAACCTAATGCTCGTCGTGCGAGCCATAGTGAAAAGCCAGAAGTGGCTGAAGACGAAGTAGAGCTAGATGAAGTTGAGTTAGACGACGCATACTAGAATATCATAAGGATTTTTAAAACAGCCCCGCTTATGCGGGGCTGTTTGTTTTAAGCAATACTGTTCTGATTATCTCAACATAACAATAGGGATCTTCCCTTATTATTTCCATTCTTAGCACTAGCCACTAATCTACTTGACAATAAATAGTGTGCTGCATAATGTGGCTAAAGATAAAAAATGACCAATTCGCTTATATCATCAAAGCTTATCTATTCATCAACTCTTTCATATCAGTTCACATTAGCATGATATGAAAGGTAAACAACGATATAAGCTATCGCTATACTCGGAAATCAGATAGGGACGCCAATGACCGATACTCGCTATTCTCTCGATGACATTCGTCAAAATGTCAGTCGTATTGATAACGCTTTACTTGAACTACTGGCAGAGCGAAGAGCGCTTAGTTTAGAGGTGGCTAAAAGTAAAATTAGCACCGCAAAACCTGTACGCGATCAAACACGTGAACACGAATTACTTTTAAAACTGATAGAAAGTGGCAAGCGTCATCAATTAGATGCTCAATATGTTACGCAGATCTTCCATACCATAATTGAAGACTCCGTATTATTTCAACAGGCTTACCTACAAAAACTCGCCAACCCAGATAGTGCGAATCCAACTGCTCGTGTCGCTTTTCTTGGTGCTAAAGGCTCATACTCTTACTTAGCTAGCCGAAATTATTTTAGCCGTAAACAAACCGATCTAGTTGAGCTGAGTTGTTCTACTTTTCGCGATATTTTCAATACTGTAGAAACAGGTAATGCTGATTATGGTGTCTTACCAATTGAAAATACCAGCTCAGGCTCAATCAATGAAGTGTATGATTTACTACAACACACAAGTCTTTCTATTGTGGGCGAGATAACCCAACCTATCGAACATTGCCTACTTACAGCTGTCGATACGAAACTTGAACATATTGATACCTTGTATTCTCATCCACAGCCTCACCAACAATGTAGCGAGTTCCTTCATAGTATGGGGAGCATAAAACAAGAATATTGTTCAAGTACCGCTGAAGCGATGGAGCAAGTTGCCGAGCTAAAACAACCGAATGTTGCAGCTATTGGTAATGCATCTAGCGGCGAATTGTATGGTTTAACCTCCATTAAATCAGATATTGCCAATCAGCAAGAAAACTTCACCCGCTTTATTGTCGTAGCACGTAAACCTGTTGATGTGACATCCTTGATCCCAGCAAAAACCACTTTAATTATGTCGACAGCACAAAAAGCAGGTTCATTGGTTGAATGTTTACTGGTGCTGAGAAATCTTAATATCAATATGAGTAAGCTGGAATCACGCCCTGTTATTGGCAACCCATGGGAAGAAATGTTCTATGTGGATGTTGAGGTCAATCTTAAATCAGACGTGATGCAACAAGCGCTAGAAGAACTCACCCGCCTAACTCGCTTTATTAAAGTATTAGGCTGTTATCCAAGTGAAAATGTCGCGCCAACAGAAGTTGAGCTCCTCGACTAAAAAAAGTACGAATAACAAAAAGCCCGTTATGACATTCTCTTTCGAGTAATAATGACACAACGGGCTCTTTTATTTTGAACTATCAGAAAATTAACTACGATTTACGGTGAGTTGAATCGTTCGCCTGCCTAAGCAGTCCCTGGCTCTCTGCTAAAAAATGTTCAGCGTAATCGCCAAACCATCCTGATACCTGACCAAAGGCTTGTTTAAACGCATCTTTGTCTTGAGCATCTAGCATTTCAATCGCTTCACCAAAGCGCTGATGGAAACGTTTGATCATCGCAATATTCTGTGGTGCCGACATAATAATGTCACCGTACAATTGCGCATCTTGAGCAAATAGACGCCCAACCATCGCGAGTTCTAAGCGATAGATTGGTGAGCTTAACGACATTAACTGCTCTAGCTTAGGATCTTCTTCTGCAAGATGAACACCGTAAACAAACGACGTAAAGTGACGTAATGCTTGGATCAAAGTCATCCCCTGATCGTGCTCAATCGCACTAATACGATTTAGCGTTGCGCCCCAAATTTGAAACTGCTCCAACAGCCATTGGTAGCTTTCTGGATTTCGCCCATCACAGTACACAATCACCTGCTTTGCCAGACTTGGAATATCAGGACCAAACATTGGGTGTAACCCAACTACAGGGCCTTTATGCACTTCTAACATCGCTTGTAATGGACCACTTTTAATCGATGTTAAGTCAGCAAGTAAACAGTCTTTAGGTAAATTATCGAGTTTCGCAATCACCATCTCTGTTAAATGGATAGGAACAGAAACAACGACCATACCTGCATCATGCAATATTTCATCGGCACGATCCCAATCTTGGCTACCTAATGTTTTAACTTGGTAACCCGACAGTTCAAACAGACGACAAAACAATTTACCTAACTGTCCATGGCCACCAACAATAACAATTGGTCGCAATTGTGGATTTAAACATTTAAAACCAGAATCGTTTTCACTCGAATAAGATTCACGCATCGTTCGACGAAGTACATCTTCGATAAGATCCGCAGGGACCCCTTGACGTTCCGCCTCTTCGCGACGAGATGCCAACATTGCCGCTTCACGATCTGGGGCATAGATCGGTAAGCCATGCTGACTTTTAACGACGCCGACCTGCTCAACTAACGCGAGTCGTTGAGCCAATAACTCAACCATTTGACGATCTACATCATCAATTTGATCTCTTAATTTGCTTAACTCAGCAACCATGATTTCTTTTTATCCGTAATTATTTAATTCGATCTTGTAAGAACGGCACCAATTCCTTATGTGCCTGACGCAATAATTTCTCGGTGGTGTCCCAACTAATACATGCATCAGTTATCGATACGCCGTACTTCATTTCATCTCGAGGAAGATCGGCACTCTGGTTCCCTTCATCAAGATGGCTTTCGATCATCAACCCTATAATAGACTGATTTCCTTCTCGGATCTGATGAATTACATCTTCAGCTACCAAAGGTTGGCGACGATAATCTTTACGAGAATTAGCATGGCTACAGTCTACCATTAAGGCTGGTGAAAGACCTGATCCGACCATCTCGTTTTCACACTCTCTAACTGACACTGAATCGTAATTAGTTTGCTTACCACCACGTAAAATAACATGACCGTCAGGGTTACCTTCCGTATTTAGCAGTGCAACTTGTCCATCAGGGTTAATTCCCATAAATTTATGACCTGACGCTGCCGCTTGCATCGCATTAATCGCTGTTGCCAGGCTACCATCAGTACCATTTTTAAAGCCTACTGGCATTGATAGCCCACTTGCCATTTCACGGTGGGTTTGTGATTCCGTCGTACGTGCACCAATGGCTGCCCAACTAAATAAATCACCTAAATATTGCGGACTAATCGGATCAAGTGCTTCGGTCGCTAAAGGAATGCCCTCTTCAACTAAGTCAATTAATAGCTGACGGCCAATATGCAAACCTTCTTCAACAGCAAATGAACCATTAATGTACGGGTCGTTAATTAAGCCTTTCCATCCAACTGTAGTGCGTGGTTTTTCAAAATAGACTCGCATCACAATATAGAGTTGATCGCTAAGCTCTTCTGCCAACTGCTTTAACTTCTGCCCATAAGCTTTTGCTTGCTCAACATCATGAATCGAACAAGGTCCACACACGACCAATAAACGATGATCGCGCTTATGAATAATATCGGCGATGGTTTGACGTGATTGCTCCACAAAAGACAACGCTTGTTTAGAGGCAGATAAGTCTTGTTTCAACTTTGCTGGCGTAATGAGAACAGATTCATCTTCGATATGAACGTTATTGAGTTGGTCTTTTTGCATAGTGGCATCCTTGTCATTGATTCGTTAGCGCGAAACACAATCCCTGTTTCGTTATCACTATATCCATTAGTAACATTGTGCCAACAAACATAACAAGTCTTGATGACCTATTGCAATAGTGGTGTAAATAAAAAACACCACCTGTAAATAAATATTTACAGGTGGTGTTTTGTATAAGAAAAACACTTTTATCGCTAGCTTAAACGTTATTTAAAATAATAATAGTTGCTTTAAATGAGCGTATTTACTTAAAAGCGTGGCTCCATTGTCCCATAGCGTTCAAACCCTTGCTGCCATTTAGCTTTAAAAAGTGGGACCTCACGACGATATTCACAAATTCCCCAATTCACTTTTCCTTGCTCACCTAGCTGCAATACATGTTCAATAGAGCAGTAATTATCACGACCTTTATTATAACCTTGCAGATACTCTTGATGATTAGGTGTTTCCATCGCGTCATATTTATCTGAGATTTTATCAAGTTGTGTAGTTGTTAGCGCAATTCGACCACCAGCACCGTCATAGAAACCGAGCTGTTCAAAGTTTCCTTTGCTGATTAAAGAGGACTGTGTGACACAGCCAGATAGAAGCACAACAGAAGAGAGAGTCAAAAGAGGAAGTACTTTCATAACTTTTCCTTGGTTATCAAATCGAGGAGTTTTGAGAAGCAAAAAAACGTAGTGTTATTCAGCCTCTAACTCGCTATGAATTTTATACAATATGTTCTCAATCTAACCTAGCATAATAGTGCAAACATTGTACTTAATTAGAGTCTGTTCAGTAAATATACAGCGCTTTTCATCTGTTTAAATACTCATTCACCCTAAAGCTACCCAATTGATAATTTACAGATATAAAAAAGCCCACCTTTCGGTGGGCTTTTCGATTAAACGTCAAGCGTTTAAAGCTATTACTTAGATAGCTTCTCACGGATACGTGCTGATTTACCAGAACGCTCACGTAGGTAGTACAACTTGGCACGACGTACTGCACCACGACGTTTAACAGTAATGCTGTCAACTACTGGAGAGTGAGTTTGGAACGCACGCTCAACACCTTCACCGTTCGAAATTTTACGAACAGTAAATGCAGAATGTAGACCACGGTTACGGATTGCGATTACAACGCCTTCAAAAGCCTGTAGACGCTCACGGTCACCTTCTTTTACCTTAACTTGAACAACAACAGTGTCACCTGGTGCGAAAGTCGGTAGGTCTGTTTTTAGTTGCTCTTGCTCAAGAGCTTTAATGATGTTACTCATTTGGTATATACCCTAGAATAAACTGATACTAAATTAATTAAATGCTTGCTTTATGTTCACGGATAAATTCCGCTAGCAAGAATTCCTGATCGTCAGTCAGAGCTAGGTTTTCCAGGAGCTCTGGTCTTCTTAGCCATGTACGGCCTAGCGATTGTTTTAATCGCCAGCGACTAATCTCTTTATGATTGCCAGACATTAATACCGAAGGTACTTCCTGCCCGTCCAACAATTCTGGTCTTGTGTAATGAGGACAATCTAGCAAGCCATTTGCAAAAGAATCTTCTTCTGCTGACGCAAAGTCTCCCAGTACGCCCGGAACAAACCGAACAACTGCATCCACCAACGTCATAGCAGGTAGTTCACCACCCGTTAACACAAAATCGCCGATAGACCATTCTTCGTCTACCTCTTGTTGGATAATGCGCTCATCAACCCCTTCATAGCGACCACAAATAAGAATCAGATTCTCATTTTGCGCTAACTCCTCAACACCAGCCTGATCCAGCTTACGGCCCTGAGGGGAAAGGTAGATTACTTTAGCCTTACCTTTTGCAGACTGTTTGGCAGTGTGAATGGCATCGCGCAAAGGCTGTACCATCATCAACATACCCGGTCCACCACCGTATGGTCGATCATCTACCGTACGATGTTTGTCGAGCGTAAAATCACGAGGATTCCACGTATCAACAGTCAAAAGGCCTTTTTTTACCGCCTGGCCTGTTACCCCAAAATTGGTAATGGAAGAGAACATTTCAGGAAAAAGGCTGATTACACCAACCCACATGTTACTCACCTTATTACCGGAGGTTAAAACTCAGGATCCCAGTCAACTTCGATCCGCTGAGCAGTGCGATCAATCAACTTGATGACCTGCTCATCGAGGAACGGAATTAATCGTTCCTTCTGCCCGAAAGCATCTTTTAAATTCGCCTTAACAACTAACACGTCGTTTGAACCTGTTTCCAGGATGTCTGTCACCTTACCTAGGTCGTAACCTTCGGTAGTGAATACAGACATACCAAACAACTCACGCCAGTAGAATTCTTCATCTGACAATGCTGGTAATTGCTCAGCCAATACAGCGACTTCAGCGTTAGTGAAAACTTGGGCATCCTCGCGGATATCCATACCTTCTAGCTTAGCCACCAGACCTTGGCCATGGCGTTTCCATGATTCAACATGGATCTCTTTCCACTCACCTTTAACTTTAATAAGCCAAGGGGTGTAAGAGAAAATGCTTTCAGATTGTTCGGTGTAGGAAAAAACTTTGAGCCAACCCTTGATACCGTAGGTGGCACCCAGTTTACCGACAATAATGTGGTCTTGGTTTTTATTGCTCATCGTTTCTCTTCTACCTTAATAATCAAATTAAGCTGCTTTCGCTGCATCTTTGATTAGTTTTGCTGCGCGGTCAGTCACAGAAGCGCCTTGACCTACCCAGTGGTTTACGCGATCTAGGTCTAAACGTAGACGCTCTTCTTGACCCTTAGCTAGTGGGTTGAAGAAACCGATTTGCTCGATGTTACGACCGTCACGTGAACAACGTGAGTCAGCAACAACGATTTGATAGAATGGACGCTTCTTAGCGCCGTGACGTGCCAAACGAATGGTTACCATATCGTCCTCTTTGCATTACTGTAAATTAAATTGGCCCCGCTTAAAAAACGGGGCCCGTGCCAAAATAAAGCCTCGGAATTTTACTCTTTAGAACGACGAATGCAACTGCTTTAGTTACTTTTTCGCCAGTAAAATAACCAATAGACTTTAAAATCTTTTAAAATTATGGGATTAGCGTCCAGGGAACATTCCGCCACCAGGCATCATACCCTTCATTTGGCGCATCATATTCTTCATTCCACCCTTTTGCATTTTCTTCATCATCTTCTGCATTTGGGTAAATTGCTTCAATAAACGGTTCACATCTTGTACTTGTGTACCTGAACCTGCAGCAATACGCTTTTTACGTGAACCTTTGATAAGTTCAGGATGCGCACGCTCGCCTTTGGTCATTGAATTAATGATAGCTTCCATTTGAACGAACACTTTATCGTCCACTTTATCTTTCACATCAGACGGTAGTTGTGACATACCCGGAAGCTTATCAAGCATTCCCATCATACCGCCCATGTTTTTCATTTGTTGAAGCTGGCTACGGAAGTCTTCTAAATCGAAGCCTTTTTTGTCTTTGAATTTCTTCGCCAGTTTTTCCGCTTCTTGCTTATCAACGTTACGTTCTAAATCTTCGATTAAAGAAAGAACGTCACCCATACCTAAGATACGAGAAGCAACACGGTTTGGATGGAACGGCTCTAGTGCGTCAGTTTTTTCACCAACACCTAAAAATTTAATTGGCTTACCAGTAATATGACGTACTGATAACGCAGCACCACCACGGGCATCACCATCCACCTTGGTTAAGATCACACCCGTTAGTGGCAATGCATCATTAAAGGCTTTAGCTGTGTTTGCCGCATCTTGACCTGTCATGGCATCAACCACGAACAATGTCTCAACAGGATTTAATGTTTTATGGACATCTTTAATTTCATCCATCATCTCTTCATCAACGTGAAGACGACCCGCTGTATCGACAATCACCACATCGTAGAATTTAAGCTTACCGTGCTCAAGCGCCGTTTTTGCGATCTCGACAGGTTTCTGCTCTACGTTTGATGGGAAGAAATCAATACCAACATCACCCGCTAGCGTCTCAAGCTGCTTGATTGCCGCTGGACGGTATACGTCGGCAGAAACAACCAATACTTTTTTACTATCACGCTCTTTTAATAGCTTACCTAATTTACCGACGCTGGTTGTTTTACCTGCACCTTGTAAACCTGCCATTAAAATAACTGCTGGCGGTTGGCAACTTAAATCCAAGCCTTCGTTTTCTTCACCCATCACCGCTTCAAGTTCAGCTTGAACGATTTTGATGAATTCTTGACCTGGCGTTAAACTTTTTGATACTTCAGTACCAACAGCGCGCTCTTTTACACGCTTAACGAATTCACGAACAACGGGCAGCGCAACATCAGCCTCGAGTAATGCCATGCGCACTTCACGCAAAGTATCCTTGATGTTGTCATCCGTAAGGCGACCACGGCCGCTGACATTTTTAAGCGTTCGCGATAAACGCTCGGTTAAATTTTCGAACATGTGGTGCTACTCGCTCGTTACGCAACTCAATTAAAATTGCAAAATCACTAAAATTGGTACAAGTATACCGTAAAAAAACCTTCGTTTTCATGTAATCCTCTGTCACTTTTAGGTATTACGTTGGCGGTGAAGGTTTGAGCAAGGTATAATTGCATCTCTAAAACCTTATAAAATAGCCATTAGTTACTACGGAGCTATCTCATTTATTATGGATATGTTACTTGCTATTCCAGCAGTTGGCTTTTATCTCATTGCACTGTTGCTGGTTATTCCAGGACTTGCTAACAATAACGGCATAAAAGTTACCCCTGTTTTTGCCGCAGCCTGTATGGCAATTATTTTTCATATCCTACTGCTTAAAGATCTTATCTTTGCAGGTGCCGGACAAAACCTCAGTATTCTTAACGTTGCTTCGTTAATCAGCGTAATTATTGCCTGCTTGACTACAGTAGCAATGTTAAAAATGCGGATTTGGTTTTTATTGCCCGTCATATACAGTTTTGCTGCTATTAATTTAGCGGCTTCAGCTGTATTGCCCGGTGCTTTTATTACCCATTTAGAAGCACATCCGCAAGTATTACTGCATATTTCTCTTGCTTTGTTCTCATATTCAACCCTTACAATTGCGAGCCTATATGCTATTCAATTAGCATGGCTTGATCATAAGCTTAAACATAAAAAGAGCTTAGCAATGAACCCTAATATTCCTCCATTAATGATGGTTGAACGCCAACTTTTCAAGATCATTATTGTTGGATATGCGTTATTAACCGTAACCTTGCTCACAGGCTATCTATTTATTAACGATATCATAGCTCAAGGTAAAACCCATAAAGCGATACTATCATTATTAGCTTGGGGTGTTTACAGTGTCTTACTATGGGGACATTACCAAAAAGGTTGGCGTGGACGCAGGGTAATTTGGTTCAGTCTCGTTGGTGCATTTCTACTCACCCTAGCTTACTTTGGGAGCCGATTCGTGAAAGAAATCATCATTGGCATGTAATTACTATTACCCATCATATCTTATATAGAATATTTCTATAATTACAATACTTATAATTTTGCCCTCTATACGAGGGTTTTAGCTTGCATAAAACATTAAGGGTTACGACTTTTGGACGAGATCTCCACAGGTGTACTATTCTCTCTACTTATTTTAATGATCGTTCTATCAGCTTATTTCTCCAGTTCGGAAACAGGCATGATGGCACTAAATCGCTACAAACTACGCCACATGGCCAACCAAGGCCATAAAGGAGCTAAACGTGTCGAGAAACTACTGTCTCGTACAGATCGCTTAATTGGCCTAATTCTGATCGGTAATAATTTAGTTAATATTTTAGCATCAGCGATTGCGACTATTCTTGGTATGCGCCTTTATGGCGATGCTGGTGTGGCGATTGCAACAGGTGCACTGACTATTTTAATCCTTGTCTTTGCAGAAGTAACTCCTAAGACGGTAGCTGCGCTCTATCCTGAACGTGTCTCTTATGCCAGCAGCATCATCTTAAACATTTTAATGAAAGTGCTTTACCCATTAGTGTGGTTTGTTAATGGGATCACCAGTGCGTTTCTTTTCATTTTAGGATTAAAGAGCAGTAATAACAGTTCATCTAAATTGAGCTCAGAAGAATTGCGTACCGTTGTTAACGAAGCCGGCGGCTTAATCCCTCGTCGTCACCAAGATATGCTGTTATCGATTCTTGATTTAGAAAATGTCACAGTGGAAGACTTAATGGTACCGCGCAGTGAGATCGCAGCCATTAACGTTAATGATGATTGGAAATCAATAGTCCGCCAACTAAGCCATTCAGCGCATGGTCGTATCGTACTTTACCGTGACAATATTGATGAAGTGGTTGGTATGTTACGTGTACGTGAAGCCTACCGCCTGATGATGGACAAAAACGATTTCAGTAAAGAAAACCTATTACGTGCGGCTGATGAAGTCTATTTCATTCCAGAAGGTACCCCACTGAACACCCAGCTTTTGAAATTCCAACGAAATAAAGAGCGTATTGGTTTGATCGTCGATGAGTACGGTGATATCCAAGGCTTAATCACGGTAGAAGATATTCTTGAAGAAATCGTAGGAGAATTTACAACGTCTATCACACCAACATTAGCAGAAGAGATCACTGCGCAAAGTGACGGTAGCTTGATGATTGAAGGCAGTGCCAACATTCGCGATTTGAATAAGAGCCTAAATTGGAAACTGCCAACTGATGGCCCTAGAACCTTAAATGGTTTGATCTTAGAACACTTAGAATACATTCCAGAAAATCAGGTCAGTATAATTATTGCTGATCATAAAATGGAAATAGTGGAAGTATCCGACAATATGATCAAGTTGATCAAGGTATTACCCGACAATCCGTAATAATACATAAAAAAGCCGACATGATGTCGGCTTTTTATTCTCAGTTGTTTACCCATAGACTTATTTTACTGTTAGCTCTTGTAGCATCGTTTCTGGGAGTGCCAACTCATTATTTAAGTTAACAGAGATCCCTTGCGCTAAGATCGTTTGAGCAATTTGCTTCGCTTCATCTAATGAGTGCATGTCATAGGTTCCACACTGGTATTCATTCAGCTCTGGAATTTGATTTTGTGATTCCACTTTCAACACATCTTCCATTGCCGCTTGCCAGCTTGCAGCAACTACTTCTTCAGTCGGTGTGCCGATTAAGCTCATGTAGAAACCAGTGCGACATCCCATCGGCGAGATATCGATAATTTCGACATTATTTGAATTAAGGTGCGCACGCATAAAACCAGCATAAAGATGCTCAAGAGTATGAATTCCACGCTCACTTAAAATATCAACGTTTGGACGACAAAAACGTAAATCAAACACCGTAATGGTATCGCCTTTTGGTGTTTGCATGGTCTTTGCAACACGTACTGCTGGCGCATTCATTTTAGTATGATCAACAGTAAAACTATCGAGTAATGGCATTATTTGCTTCTCCTTGCACGTCAATCCTGACTTATTCAATTATTGGTACTTTTTCTGTATTCGCAACTTGTTACAGTCTAAAACCACCAGCTTCTATTACTTTCTAATTCTTTACGGCACTGCTTTAACTGCCAACCATAGTTCTTTGATTGCTGCTCTACTTTACGCGCAACCTTGGTTAGCCATGGCTTTTTCCAATATGTTCCACGCTTAAACCCACCTCGACCTTCGTGATAAGCCAAGTACTGACGATAAGCATCCCATTTAGAAATCCCTAACTGACGTTGTGTTTCATGGGTATACCAACCAACAAATTGTAATGAATCGCCGAAATCAGTACGTGAGCCGCCATGACCTGTGTGCTTTTGAAAATCCTCCCATGCAGGATCTTGCGCTTGTGCGTAACCATAAGCACTGCTTACACGTCCCCATGGAATAAAGCCGAGTACATAATTTTTCGGTGGCTCAGCATCATGACGGAAGCTGCTTTCTTGTTTAATGATCGCCATCGCCACATTGATGGGCGTCCCCCACTCTTTTTGCATATCAACGGCATCATCATACCAACTCGGATATTGACGAAAAATATTACAAATATTCGATTGGTCTCGTGGTGGTGCAGAAGCACACCCTGAAACAATGAGGGTTATTCCGAACAACAAAAATAAACGAAGAGATCGCTGCATATATCACTCACATTCCATTAAAGACGTTTACCAAGTAATACATTATATAGGGATAGAGGTTAACAGTAGCTAAAGAAGAGGTTTCATCATCCATGTAAAATGTATCTATCAATAAAAACTAAAAATAATAAGCTGGAACCATCCGGCTCCCAGCTTTTATTTGTTTGAAAGAAGACACTCTTTTGTTGTTACTCTTTACATGCCAACATGAATATCGGCAAAGTAATTATCGAGATAATCATCAAATGATACGGTGTCATCATGTTCGATCTGTTGCTGTTTTTCTACCGAATGATGTGCTTCTTGTTCAAATGTATTGGCATCATAAAAACGGAATTTTTGTGCTTTTAAGCTTTCTGCATGTTGCGCTGCTAACTTATAGCCAAGATTACCAATACCTTGATCCGCTTTAATTTGCTCAAGCAATTGCGCTGATAGTGTACGTTCAGGATGATGGATCCAACCTAATAAACGCTCGCATGTTTGTTGGTAAAGAGTATTACCGTTTAGCTCATCAATAGTTTTCGCGACTTGCTCCAATTCAGCAAAGACACGCGCCCCCCAATCTTGCAAGCTTAAACGCTCACCAGCACAGCCGATCTTAAGCATCAATTCTGGGTTACGACCGTCAACCACAACACGGTTCCAGTTATCACGCCAACAAGCAAGCTCACTATCATCCATATCAGCAGATGGTGTTAATACCGCCCACGTTAGGAATAAATCAAGGAAACGTACCTGATCTTCACTGATGCCAATCGGGCTAAATGGGTTTACATCTAACGAACGAACTTCGATATACTCAACACCACCACGCTTTAGTGCTTCTGACGGTTTTTCACCACTTTTCGTTACTCGTTTAGCGCGAATTGGCGCATAAAGCTCATTTTCAATTTGTAGTACATTGCTGTTTAGCTGACGACGTTCACCATTAACAACCACACCAATGTCAGCAAACTCTTTTGACGGAGTATGAATCGCTTTATTTAAGCCTTCTAGGTACTGTTCAAGGCTATTAAAACCAATTTTCAGCGAGCTTTGCGCATTATTGGTGTAGCCTAAATCACTTAAACGTAATGCTGTTGCATTCTCTAAGTAATAGGTACCTGTACCCACTTTGCTAAATGATTCCTTCACTTTGTCGTCTTTAATAAAAGAGCCACAAAGTGCAGGAGACGCCCCAAATAAATAAGGAATTAACCAACCGAAACGATAGTAATTACGGATCAAACCAAAGTATGCATCCGACACCGATGCTTGACGTTGCTCTAGTGTTTGCTCACCCAATAAACCATCCCAAAAACTATCTGAAAATGAGAAGTTAAAGTGAACACCGGAGATGATCTGCATTACGCTACCATAGCGATGCTTTAAACCTTCGCGGTAAAGCGTTTTCATTCGTCCGGTATTCGATGAACCGTATTGCGCTAAGGTAATGTCATCTTGTGAGCCAACAAAGCATGGCATCGACATTGGCCATAAACGCTCACCATCCATTTTACTTAAGGCAAATTTATGGATATCTTCAAGTTGCCATAACAACTGATCAACGTCGGTTGATACTGGTGTAATAAATTCCAACAATGATTCGGCAAAATCAGTTGTGATCCACTTATTGGTTAGCGCAGAGCCTAATGCCACGGGATGAGGTTGTTGGGATAAATGCCTGTCAGCAGTAATTCGAAGTGACTCTCGTTCAAGTCCACGCCCAAACTGGGTTAATGCATCAGCATGAGTAGAAAGCTGCTGTAACCTCTGTGAAAAATCCATCAAGGCTATTCTCGTTTTAATCTAATTTAAGGAAAACAGAGTAATCATTATTGCATCTGATTACCATCATTTATATCAGCAAAACTTGCGAAAGACTTTTACTAAGCAGTAACAACTAGCACTCGGTACTAGCTGTTACTGAGTACCTGTTACTTCGTTAATGTAAGCAAATGAACAGGTAAGTCTAACGCTTTCAATTGTGGCTCCAATGTCTTCGCATCACCCACCACAATAATTTGATAATCTTTCGGGTTAAACCATTTCTGCGCTAATTTATCCATTGTCGTTTTAGTAATAGTATCGACAATATGGTTTCGCTGAGCGACAAAATCCTTTGGTAAATCATAAGCTAAGATATTACCTAACAATGATGCTTTTTGACTTGGCGTCTCATAACTAAGGGCATCTTTCTGACCCACAGCTAAGCGCATAAAGTTAACCTCTTTATCGGTTAATCCTGATGTGCTCATTTTCTTTAGTTCGGCGAGAAACTCTTTTATAGAGGCAACCGTCGCATCGGCTCTAACTTGAGCATAATAAACTCCCACACCCACTTCTTTTCCGCCACTGAAATAGCCTCCCGCGCCATAGGTAAAGCCTTTATCTTCACGTAGATTCATGTTGATACGGCTATTAAAGTTACCCGCTAAATTAAAGTTAGCCAATTGGGTTTTAAATAGCTCACCGGTGGCATCAAATGGCATCCCTTGACGTACTAAACGGATCACCGTTTGTGGAGCATCAGGCTTATTCACTAACCAAATTGCTTGCTGCTTTAATACAGGTAGAACTTGTGGTGCAATACTTGGCGCAGGTTCTCCTTGCCATTGTCCGATAGGCGCTAACGCTTGTACTAGTTTCGCTTGTGTTATATCGCCCACCACTACCGCATCAGCACTGTTAGGAGTGTAATAACGATGATAGAAGTCTTTTACATCTTGCAGGGTAATATGGCTCAACGTTTGCTTAGTACCATCCGTTGGACGCCCAAACACAGTACCTTTAAATAAGACTTCTCGTGTTGCTTGCCCCGCTAACCAATCCGCACTTTGATGCTCATAAACAATACCTTCAATCATCTGCTTTTTAAGACGCTTAAAATCACTTTCTTTAAAGGCGGGATGGAAAAGACGTTGCTCTAATAACGCCATCGTTTCAGGTAAGTTCTTCGTTAGCGTACTGAGTGAAATCGTGGTGCCATATAATCCAGCATGTACTGAAATATTACTGCCAAGAGTATCTAACTTAGATGCCATTTGCTCTGCGGTATATTTCTCAGAGCCTTCATTCATCATCGCAGCCGTCAGCTCAGCTAAACCTTCTTTACTTGCAGGATCTAAACGACGCCCTGCAGGTACGGTTAACTGTAAGCTGATCGTTGGAGTTTCTTGGGACTGGGTACCAACCACTTTGATCCCATTCGCAAGGCTAAACTCATACAGTGTGGGCATGACGACTTTCACTGGTTTTGAAGCCTTTGGCATCACTGAACGATCAAAATTATCTTTAACCGTACGGTAAGCTAAATCTTGATCATTGATCTTGGTATTTTTAGGTAACACACGTGGCGCAGGCGCATAATTGGGTTTCGCTGCCTGCAGTTGTAATTCACCATGTGGAACAACACTGAGCGTAACACTCGGGTGTTGATAAATATACTGGTTATACGCACGCATTACGCTTTGCGTATTTACTTTATCAATATTCGCTAGTTCCGTTGCAATGTAGTTAGGATTACCAAAGAAAGTCTGATAAGCCGCAAGTTGCGACACTTTACCACTGACACTTTGTAAGCCATAAATCGCACTCGCTTCAACCGAGCCTTTAATTTCATCCAGTTGGGCTTTCTTGATCCCTTGTAGCTCAATGCCGTTAACGACAGACATCACTTCTTTACGTAATGTGTCTAGGTGACCTTTATCACCACTTGGTGCTATCGCATACACATACATGCTACAAGCAAGCTCTGCACAATCTTGAAATGCGCCGGCATCAACAGCTTTACCTGTTTTCACCAGCTTTTGATAAAGTAAGCTATTCGTGCCACTTCCAATCACTTGGCCTAACATATCCAATGATGGTTGTTCTGCTGCACCTAAATACGCTGTCGGCCAGGCCATCATTAACATGGGCTGCTTAATATTATCTTGCAGTGTAATGTAACGATCAGACGGCAATGTCACAGGCTGCTTCGGTGCATCCTTTACTTCAGGACCTCGTGGAATAGAGCCAAAGTATTTATTCACCCATTCCAATGTCTGCGCTTTATTAATATCACCACCAATGGTTAAGGTCGCATTGTTTGGCCCGTACCAACGCAGGAAGAAAGCTTTAAGATCGTTAACATCAACACGATCTAAATCTTCTACATAGCCAATGGTTTGCCATGAATATGGGTGGCTACGAGGGTATAATGCTTCCGCCATTTTTTCATAAATCAAACCATACGGACGGTTTTCAAAGTTTTGTGCACGCTCATTTTTCACTGTATCACGCTGAATTTCAAACTTACGCTGAGATACCGCATCAAGTAAAAAGCCCATACGGTCAGACTCAAGCCACAAGGCTTTCTCTAATTGATTGGCTGGGACTGTTTCAAAATAATTCGTGCGATCACGGTTAGTACTGCCATTTAAATTACCGCCCGCTTCTGTGATCAATTTGAAATGCTGTTGATCACCAACATGCTTAGAGCCTTGAAACATCATGTGCTCAAAAAAGTGCGCAAAACCTGATTTACCTTGTTGCTCTCGCGCAGAGCCCACATGGTAAGTCACATCCACATTCACTAACGGATCAGAGTGATCCGGCGATAAAATAACAGTCAACCCATTAGCCAAACGGTATTTACTATAAGGGATCACAGCTTTCCCTTGTACCGCTTTAACTTGCTCAATAAACGTTACCCCTTTTGGTAACACTTGGGTAGTCTGCTGTTCAGTAAATTGAGTACAACCTGTCAATGACACGACGGCTGCACTCAGGATCCATTTTTTCACGCTCGAATTCCTTAAAACGATAATGCAGGGAAAAGTCCCAATACGATTGCAGCTAATGCGATATAACGTAATGTTTTACCAATTAAAATGACTACTGCACACCACCAAAATCGCATCCGTAGCCAACCTGCCGCTAAACATAAGGGATCACCAATAATTGGCATCCAACTAAGTAACAAACTCCAGTAGCCGTATTTTTTTAGCCACAATAACGCTTTATGACTCTGTTTTTGCTCTGAAGTTTTATCTGGTAGTAAAAGTCCTAACCAATAATTAGTTAATCCACCTAAGGTATTACCTATCGCAACGACCGCTACTATTTGCCATATCGGGTTATCCCCTAATTTGACAGCAGCGATAAGATTCGCTTCAGATCCGCCTGGTAACAATGTGGCACTAAGAAATCCGGTCGCAAATAGAACCCATAAGCCCGTATCCCCGGTAAATAAATCAGTCATGTCTGTCACCTTTTTATTAGGAAGGCAAAGTGTGCCATTTGAAGCGATAACTGAACATATTTTTATATTGTCATTAAATAAAAAAGGCAGCGAAACGCTGCCTTTTTAACTAGGTAGTGAAAGAAATACCTTAACTTCCACCCACCAATGCTAACAAGATGCCTGCAGCTACAGCAGAGCCCAATACACCAGCTACGTTTGGTCCCATTGCATGCATTAATAAGAAGTTTTGAGGGTTTGACTCTAAACCCACCTTATTCACCACACGTGCCGCCATTGGAACGGCAGATACACCTGCTGCACCAATTAATGGGTTAATTGGCTCTTTACTAAAACGGTTAAGCGCTTTTGCCATTAATACACCACCACCAGTACCAACACTAAATGCAACCGCGCCCAGTACCAAAATACCTAATGTTTCGATTTGTAGGAATGTTGCAGCTTCAAGCTTCGAACCAACACCTAAACCTAGCATAATTGTCACGATGTTGATCAACTCGTTTTGTACTGTATTTGATAAGCGATCCACAACACCAGATTCACGCATTAAGTTACCTAAACAGAACATACCGACTAATGGGGTTGCTGATGGTAAGAACAAAATCGTCATCAACAGTACAGCTAATGGGAACAATACTTTTTCCATCTTCGTCACGTGACGAAGCTGCTGCATCTGAATTTGACGCTCTTCAGGTGTCGTCAGTGCTTTCATAATTGGTGGCTGAATAATTGGTACTAAAGCCATGTAACTGTAAGCTGCCACCGCAATCGCACCAAGTAAATCAGGGGACAATCGGCTTGCTAAGAAAATAGCCGTTGGGCCATCAGCACCACCAATAATCGCAATTGACGAAGCATCTGCTAGCGAAAATTCCATTCCCGGTACAACGTTAAGTAAAATAGCGCCAAATAAGGTAAAGAAAATACCAAACTGCGCCGCTGCTCCTAATAACAAGGTTTTAGGGTTTGCAATCAGCGCGCCAAAGTCGGTCATTGCACCTACACCCATAAAGATTAATAGCGGGAAAATACCCGTTTCAATCCCTACGTAATAGATGTAATAAAGCAAACCACCAGGATCAGTAAACCCAGCATTCGGGATATTGGCAAGAATGGCACCAAAGCCCATAGGCAGTAATAATAATGGCTCAAAGCCTTTACGAATGGCCAAGAACAACAAACCACAACCAACCACGATCATCACGATCTGACCGAATTCAAAGTTTGCAATCCCAGTTTCGGACCAGAGTTTTAATAAACCTTCCATGGTTACCTCTTATGACAAACTAATGATCGGCGAACCGACAGTGACGGAATCACCTTCTTTAACATGTAGCTGATCAACCACACCACTACGTGCGGCACGTACTTCGGTTTCCATCTTCATCGCTTCTAAGATCACAAGAACATCACCTTCTGTTACTTGATGACCTGGCTGAACATTGATCTTAAAGATATTCCCTGCTAATGGCGCACCAACAGCTTCAGCAGTTGCACTTGGAGCTGATGCGGCAGCAACAGGAGCTGCTGGTTGCTGTGCCACTTCCACAGAAGACAATTCACCGCCTTCAGCAACATCAACGTTATAAACCTGACCATTAACACGTACACTATAGCTTTCAACCTCAGATGCCGTTTTCGTTTCAGCGGCAGTGGTTACTACTTCTTCACCTGTTGGTGCAGGTTCAAAGGCATCAGGATTATTACGATTTTTAAGGAAGTTAAGTCCAACTTGCGGGAACAATGCATACGTTAATACATCATCAACTTGTTGATCGGCTAACGCAATACCCTCAGCTTTAGCTTTTGCGACAAGATCATCAGTTAAGATAGCTAACTCATCATCAATTAAATCAGCTGGACGACAAGTAATAGGCTCAGCACCCTCAAGTACTTTCGCTTGAAGATCACTATTTACAGCCGCTGGTGCTGCGCCATATTCACCTTTTAGAATACCCGCCGTTTCTTTACTGATGCTCTTATAGCGCTCACCAGTCAGTACATTCAATACAGCCTGAGTACCGACAATTTGTGATGTTGGGGTGACCAGTGGAATAAAGCCAAGATCTTCACGTACACGTGGGATCTCTTCTAACACTTCATCAAAACGATCAGCAGCACCTTGCTCTTTTAGCTGACTTTCCATGTTAGTTAGCATGCCGCCAGGAACTTGTGCTAATAGAATACGTGCATCAACACCTTTTAAGCTGCCTTCAAATTTCGCATATTTTTTGCGTACATCACGGAAGTAGCTGGCAATAGGTGCGAACTTTTCTAAATCAAGGTTGGTATCACGTCCTGTACCTTGGAGCATAGCTACCACTGTTTCAGTTGGTGTATGACCGTAAGTTTGGCTCATTGATGAAATCGATGTATCAAGAATATCGAGTCCCGCTTCTACGGCTTTCACTGCTGTCGCTGTAGATAAACCGGTTGTAGCATGGCTGTGTAAAGCTAGCGGAATATCACATGATGCTTTGATACGCTTAATTAACTCTTCCGCTTCATAAGGCTTCAATAAACCTGACATATCTTTGATACATAGCGAGTGACAACCGAGATCTTCTAAACGCTTAGCAAGATCGGTCCATGTATCTAAAGTATGAACCGGACTTGTTGTGTAAGAAATAGTACCTTGCGCATGAGCACCAACATCAATCGTCGACTTTACGGCTTTTTCAAAATTACGCACATCATTCATGGCATCAAAAATACGGAAAACATCCATACCATTCGCGTGTGCGCGCTCAACAAACTTCTCTACAACATCATCACCATAATGGCGATAGCCAAGTAAATTTTGTCCACGAAGTAACATCTGCATCGGTGTTTTTGGCATCACTTGCTTTAATGCGCGCAGACGCTCCCAAGGATCTTCACCAAGATAGCGAATGCACGAATCAAATGTTGCACCACCCCATGTTTCTAACGACCAATAACCAACATCATCAAGTTGCGCGGCAATAGGAAGCATATCTTCTAAACGAAGACGGGTAGCAAATAAAGATTGGTGTGCATCACGCAATACAACATCGGTGATAGCTAGAGGCTTGGACATGTTCAAAACTCCTTGTAAGAATAAGTGTCCTTAAATCAAAACTGTGTGCTGTGAAATTAGCTAGTGCTTTTAGCTTGACGATATTGATGAACAGCAGCAGAAATAGCTGCAATGACATCAGGCTTAATACCGTTTTGATTTTGGGTCACTGCCGGCTTGGCAGCTTTAGGCGCTTCAATTTGGTCAGCTGGCGCAAATTTTGCCAACAAATGAACCAAAAAAATAAGGATTGACAGAAAGACAAATACAACGACCATTCCTGTCGCCATAATTACCGCTGCTTGCCACAGCGCATCTCCCAGATCAGTCATCATAAATTCCTTCTAGTTGTGACCGTAGTGTTAACGATTATCACGACAATTGAAAACAAGTCAAATTGATTCACAAAAATTGGTTGTTTTTGCAACATCAGTCTGATTTTTACTCAAATTAAAGCATATTTATCAGTCTTAATTGCAAGATTTCATTACATGCAGACACAATATGAATACAAATACATAAAGATTGCATATATAGAATCAACATACTGAAATGTAATAAAAAAAGGAATTTTAAAAATATCTAGAAAGGATAGCATTCAGCTAAAAAAGAGAAGTTATCGTATCAAATAAGCAGTTAGATACCCTTATTGATACTAAGCAAATAAAATCATTATTATTACTTATTAACAATAATATTATAAAGGCTTAGTAATACTTAGAAATCAGAAAACAACAGATACAAAAAAGCCCAGCAAAAGCTGGGCTTTAAATGATGGTGCGCGCGGGAGGATTCGAACCTCCGACCGCCTGGTTCGTAGCCAGGTACTCTATCCAGCTGAGCTACGCGCGCACTAAATCGGTGTAACAGCAACAAGCATTGAGGCTTATCACTTTTAAGTAATGGTGCGCGCGGGAGGATTCGAACCTCCGACCGCCTGGTTCGTAGCCAGGTACTCTATCCAGCTGAGCTACGCGCGCACTAAATCGGTGTAACAGCAACAAGCCTTGAGGCTTATCACGTTTAAATAATGGTGCGCGCGGGAGGATTCGAACCTCCGACCGCCTGGTTCGTAGCCAGGTACTCTATCCAGCTGAGCTACGCGCGCACTAAATCGGTGTAACAGCAACAAGC
>NZ_PYNY01000004.1:0-314742 GCF_003026135.1 Photobacterium sp. GB-36
AATTAAGAATAACATGTGATAAAGCATTGTTATTTTTAATGAAATAAAAGTATAAATGTAACAATCCCACATCAATAAATCATCCTGATAAATGACTCTCTCCATAATAAAATACAGAACATTTAAATTAACAGGCGAGCAATAAAACGCTTCATAAGAGTAATATTTAACTTCCTTATTAATAAATCACCTATTTTATAAATTTGTTGCTTTTAAAAATGAGTTTCATATACAAACAAGTTAGATCAATGTAATAGAAATGATAACAAACAGAGCGTAAGCATATTTATCTATTTTTAATTTTCACAACAACTTATCCAAGGTTTCTAATATGAAAAAAGTAATAATTCATAGCTATTGAGTGATATTCCTCACAATAAGACAAATGATGCACAGTGACGATTTTTTGCTTGTGAACCAATATATTCATATTGCCGTAGAAATTTTTCCTTAATCAAGCAAGGAAGAGGTTTTATATGAAAAAAACAACACTTACATTACTTACAACTGCGGCATTAATCTTAAACGGTTGTGACAGCGATTCGCATGATGAAAATGAGACAAAACAAGCTGAAATGCCTACTTCACAGTTAAGGGTCACGCATGCAAGTGCGGATGCTCCGCTTGTTTCTATTTTAATGGATGGTGATGTAGTTAGTGGCTTATCTAACGTTGATTATCAGCAAGGTAGCCCATTACTTACTGTTAATTCAGGCAGTCATGATCTGATTGTGCGTGGACTTCTTGCAAACGATGCGACCGCTGATGTGATCACAGCAAACGCAGTAAACCTTGCACCAGATATGCAGTATGACGTCTTTGCTGTAAATAATGTGAATGCTATAGAGCCTGTGATTCTTTCTCGGTCTAATGAAGCCCCTGATGACCAATCTATTCGCGTCGATGTGTTACATGGACACCCCAACGTTGGTGGTGTTGATATTCACGTAACGACCGATCCTAGTATCAGTGCAGATACAATTGCGGTTTCCGATCTCACCTTTAAAGAAGACGATGCAAATCTCCCCGTTACACTTCCCGCTGGTGAATACCGAATAAGGATCACGTTAGCAGGTAACAGTACTGATGCCGATGTAGTATATGACAGTGGCAACATCGCATTAGATGGTGGTAGCGACTTAATGGTCACAGCAGTACCCAATGTAAGCGGTGGTGCCGTTTCTCCTGTCAATCTTCTTGTTGCAGACGGATCAACCGTTAATGTACTGAGAAACACTGGCGAAAACTCAACGGTGCGTGTTGGTCATGCCGTCGCTGATTTAGGTGATGTCGATGTAAGAGCCAGTGGCAATGTTGTGTCTGGACTTGATTCGATAAGCTATGAAACAATTAAAAGCCTTGATTTAGCGCCGAACACTTACGATTTAACGGTTACTCCTTCTGGATCAACAACACCTGAAGCCATTAAAGCTCCAGGCACCCCTTTTGCAGCAGGCTCTGAAACAACCATTTTTGCCGTCGGACAATTTGCCGCTCAATCTATAGAACCTGTTATTATTGAAGATGATTTAAGAAGTGTTGCGACATATGCAAAATTAAGAGTCGTTCATGCTAATCCAATAGCTGGCACAGTGGATATTCACGCAGCCCCTACCGGTACAGGATTCTCAGCCGATACTGCGGTATTACAAAATGTGAATTTCAAAGACTCTGCTGTACTTAACGTGGGTGAAGGTAATTACGATTTCGCCGTGGCAGAAGCAGGGACAACCAATGTATTGCTAACAGCGACCAATGTAGCGCTTGCGGGAGGTAACGTGGCAACCGCATTTGCAACTGAAAACGCCATTGCGTTAAACGTCGACAAATAACAACCTTAAAAAACATATCAAAAAGTCCGCAATCTTTTACTACTAGGCGCTAGTAATAAGTTAACTGCGGACTTTTTCATTGGCATTACGCTATCAAAAGCATTGCCTTATACTTACAACGCTGAATTAAACTAATCGTCAATACCGCAATCAGTGCAACTTAGCAGTACGATTTCGTGTTCAAATACACCTACATCGCTACCATCAGCAAAAAGCTCAGCAATTTCTTCTGCTACTTCTTGTTCATCTTCAGCTTTAACTTGATGCGCTAACTCTTCTTCAGAATAACCGTAGAAATTAAGCAATAAATAATCACGAGCTTCATCTTTTGTACAAGTTACGTTCACCGACACTTCAGGCTCAACGTTATCTTGCGCAATAATCGCAGACGCTTGTGCAATAACATCTTCTTTCATCGCTGCGGTTAACCAACCAAGATCAATGCTAACTGTATTTTTTTTACAGTTAAAACATGGCAGTTTCTGAAAGTAATATTGAAAGTCAGTCATAGATAATTTCTTCTTTAAATGTTGTTTTGCAAGATTATGAGCGTTTTCTAGCAAAATACTAGCGTAACAGGCCGTGAATACGTTATATCGTGAGTAGTATGATGAAGTATTAGGCACGAAATAACCGCTTAATTCATTACTCTACGTCCAAGCCAGATCTTTTCGCTATTTCAGTTTCAAAGCCATCGATACTTTTTTGATTCTTTTTGAGCCAGTATTGCTCTATTCCTTCGACACCTTGCTTTTTTGACCAATTCGCCAAGTCATCACGATCCCCCTCATAGCTAAAATACGGAACCGACATGCCACAAGATGACTGAACAAAATCAATATCTAAGATAAATATTTGTCTAGAAGCGACACTTTCTGGAAATAGCTGCACAAACTGACCCCATTCCTCATCTTTAGTATGTAAGACTTTTGCCTCCCCATATACTCGAAAAATGAGCGGAGCGCCTTCAAATGCACAGAACATGAGTGTCATTCGTGCATTTTTAATAACATGCGATGCAGACTCATTACCGCTACCTGTTAAATTTAACCACGCTATTTGCTTTGAATTGATGACTCTCAATGAATCACCACCTTTGGGTGACAAATTCACATTACCGCTATCAGCGGCAGTACCAACAAAATAGATTTTTTGCTTTTCGATAAACTCTACATGTTTATCTGATAATTCAGAAAATTGTTTACCCAAAATAGTCACCTCCATATTAAGTATTCAATACTAGAGATCGCGCCAAGTTTAAAACAAACTAGTTGGCTATCCGTTGAGATACAAAGTACATCTTATTATCTGCCGATGAGATCACCTAATTTTCATTACCTAACCCGAGATGGCAGAAGATAAAAGTGATAAACCTTAATTCTGAATGAGATACAAATTCCCCGTTTCAAATTCATTCTTAACTGCACACTTTATTTTCCAACCTAATTTCTTAGCAACCTTTTGGCTTGCTATATTATCAGAGGCAATAAATACATTAACTTGGGTAAAATCGATAGTATCAGACAGTTTAGCGATTGCTAATTCACACATAATAATAGCTAACCCTTGCCCCCAAAATTTCCTACGCAGGAAATAACCAAAATCCAATTCACCATCAATTAACGACATTCCACAAAAACCGATAAACTCATTCGTTTCAATAGACCGAAAGGCAAACCTATGCTCTGCTTTTTGCTCATTAATAAACCATGCTTCTGACTCTTTATCAGTTAATGGACGCCTTGGGCCTAGAAATCGCATCGTTTCTTTATCTTGAAGTAAGTCGAAAACAGCAAATTTATCACTTTCAATAAGTTGTGATATTTCTATTTTATTTTGATTCAGCAACATCACATAAACCTTATAACAAAATGATTAATATGAATTATATTTTTCTTATTCTATTCAGAATATATTCGAACCCCATCGTCTCACCTTGTTTATCATAAGCACCAGATAAACAATTCATAAAACCGTGTTTATAAGGCATGATTTGAGTCGTTACATTTACTCGATGAAGAAGTACTGTATTCATGGTTAAAACGTCAAAAGAGGCTTCTTTTTTCGGAAAAATAACCGCTGTTGGTACTTTCGGCTCAATATCCACGTGATTACGTATTTGTGAAGGATAAAAGCAAAGAATACTTTTACAATCAGATGCGACTAATTCGGATATTCGCCAAGCAGCATTTGCGCCTGCGCTAAAACCTATCAGTACATCAGGCTTATCTTTTAATACTGACTCACAAACTAAAGATAAGTAATCATCATGCCCACAAGCTTTAATAAATTGTTCATACGCAGTTTTTTCACTAGAAAACTCAAAGCGAACACCTTGGTAAGGGTCAACGATTTTTACACTGTCAGTATGCTGAGCAATAAATGAGGCCATCTTATCTGTGGTTTCACATAAACCAAAAATATCGGTGACAATAATAACCTTCATAAATGCTCCTTTATATAATTAACCCATAGCAGATACTAATAAATATGTTATTAATACTGAAGTGAGTAACAAATAAACTTAGAAACCAAGCGTGAAACAATAGAGAAAAGAGCAACTATTGCATTAAAAACAAAAAGCCAGCCTCAGAGGCTGACTTTGCAATCTCTTATTAAAATTAGTGCTTACAAATACTTCTCTATTGGCAATAACTGTAATAATTCTGATTTCATACGATCCCATTGTTTAGTGTTCGGTTCACTGTCCCATGTTTCGTTACCCGAATGCCAATACACATCGCCATCATCCAGACTTAAATGCCAACTGTTAGTGTCTTGCATTGCGCCCTCTAAGGTCGTAGCCAGCTCTGTGGCAATCTTAGGGTTTTCAATCACCAATAGCGACTCAGTATTAAGATAGGTAGAGCGTAAATTGAAGTTAAATGAGCCAATCGTCGCTATTTGATGGTCAAATACCGCTGATTTAGCGTGTAAACCGTATACCGCATTCGGTGCACATTTGTCGTTATCTTGAATAACAATCTTGCATAACTTAGCGTCAGGCTTTAATTCATATAAATCCATGCCACTTTCTAGCATGTCTTGCCGTCTGCCTGCATAACCAGAGTGATTAGTCACAAGATCATTTGATGCCATTGAGTTTGTCAGCGCTTTGATCTCCACGCCCTTTTGCGAGAGCTGTTGTAAACCCTCTAGCTGTTTATCATCAAAGACTAAATATGCCGATTCAATAATGATGTCATTTTTTGTATTTTTCGCCAGTGTAGATAAATACTGCGCCGTTGCTTTTGGCTGATCTGTATTATCAACATCATCTGGAATCGGCTTATCTGCAATATATGTGGCTTTGGCTCCAGTCATCTTCTTTAACTGCGTCGATAAGTACGTCATGGCTGCATTTTGGCTTTGAGGCAATGCTGGATAGTTTTTATATTCAGGTACAGGAATAGTGTTAAGCATTAACTGTGGTAGTGGCTTAGCTTTATCCCTTAATAAATCAACTGAATATGCCCATTCACTATTCCAATAATCATTAAAGCTGCGTTGAACATCAGCGACAACTTTTCCACTTGCTAATACATCACGATCACGTAAGTTCAACTCATGGGAAAGATCAAAATACTCATCACCAATATTACGTCCACCAACAACAGTAAAAGCACCATCAACAGTGAAAGATTTATTATGCATACGACGATTTAAACGTGAAAAGTCCCCTACAAAACTTATCCATTTGCCAGCATTACGGGTTGGGATCGGATTAAAAATACGGATATCGATATTAGGGTGTGCATCGAGTTTTGTTAGCAGTGCTTCACGATCGTTTAAGTTAATATCATCAAGCAACACACGAACATAAACACCACGATCAGCGGCTGCGACTAAACGACTCGCTAAATAACGACCAGAACTATCTGAGTTCCAAATATAGTATTGAATGTCTATCGTATGTTCGGCAGCTTCAACCAAAGCTAAACGTTGAGCCAATGCATCCCAGCCCGTATTTTGCACCAGAACTGCGCTTGGTGTTTGTGGCGTTATAAATGGATTGTGGCGATCGTTTAATGTCGATAACGCACTGGTTAATTTTGGTGTTAGTGGCGCATCAAGATGCTCTGCTTGTTTAGGCAGTGAGGAACACCCTGTCAGAATAGTGATAAAGATAACACTTGCACCTATCACTTTATTTATTGGCATGTATAACAATATCCTTATTCTGTAAGCCGCGATTCATTCGCTTTTGATTTAATTTTACACCCGCATTGCCATTATTTAATAATAGCCAGCAACAAGCTAGTTATCTAAACAGTCAATCAAATACCGTTAAGCCAACCACATTCATTTCACCATAATCTATTTCATGCATTGTTAACTTTTCGTCATCGAACACTAAAAATATTCGGTTTATACTATGTGTTATCGAAAGGATTTCAGCGAGTACGTGATTATGGGTTGCTGCGTGGTCGTAATCAGAAATAGCGTCATCGAATTAACGCTTCAGGAGTAAAGAGGATTTCATTATCAATCAGCGTGTTAAAATTATTGGTTCACACCAAGGATAACGCTCGACTTCTTTTTCGCATCACCCTTCTTGATATTTCAAATATTTACTTATATAAGGTCGCTTGGGCTTATCCAACACTTCGGATAGGTGTCGGCTACGCGACACATATCCTTATTCGTTATGTGTTTACGCCCATTTTACTGACTTTGGCACTTCTTGCTTAAGGGCATAAACATGCCTAATCAACTGCCCTTCGTGCATTGATTCATGCTCAAGTAAGTCGACTAATAAATCATCTCTCTCCTCTGTCCAACTCTTTATAGTAGTAACCGCTTCTTCGAACTTGACCTCTGAAGACTTTAGCTTTGCTACGATATCAAGTAGGTTGTTAGTATTTTCAAGAGAGCAAGTAAAACCGTCCCACTTACCAACTAAGAGTGAACGTGCGTAACTTTCTCTTGCACCTACAATACACCACATGTGCTCACCAATTGATTTACTCTTTGGCACATCTAATTGTACCTCAAGCAGTGAGGGCTCAAGAGACTCAACTAATTCAAGCAGCGATTTGGAACGCTGACGGATATTCTTTAATACTGTGCTTCTCAATTCTCTAAATCCTCAATCTACACATAACGCTCGATTAACGGGTTAAAAATAGCGGGCTAAAATTGAGCGAAGCGAAGAACCCACTGCTTTTAATCCCTGTTTAATTGCTTGTTGAACGAAGCCGCTTCGCGGCAGAGTGAAAGCCCATAAGCTCGACTACGGTAAATATACCTTTAAAAAAGGAATATTTATCATGAACAAAGCGCAACAACATCGTTCAGATTATCTTTATGAACAACACCTTACCCATCTCACCTTGCAAGGTAAACGTCCCTCTACGATTGATGCTTATAGTCGTGCTCTACGTCGCATTACTCACCAATTGGATAAATCACCAGACACATTAACTACCGACGATCTGAAGCGGTATTTTACACAATTGAATATCAATAATGATCAGGTGACATTTCGTCCAAAACCAAACGATGAAAACACGCACGTTGCCCTCACCGAATAAAACGGTACGTATAAAAGCCCAACCTTTTGCCCCTACTGCCAACATGTCATGCAATTAACGGGAATAGATAACCGACGTTCAAAAATAAGGATAATGGCTTTCACGCTTCATAATTAAAGAGGATTTTATTATAAATCAGAGTATTAAAATGATTGGTTCACACCAAGGATAACGCTCGACTTCTTTTTGGCATCCCCCTTCATGCTATTTCCAATACTTACTTATATAAGGTGGCTTGGGCTTGTCCAACACTTCGGATAGGTGTCGGCTACGCGACACATATCCTTATTCGTTATGTACGTACTAAAGGTACACAACAGACTCTACATTGTTACCCTCGGGGTCAATCAAAAATGCCGCGTAATAGTTTGGAGCATAGTCTCTCCGTAAACCTGGGTTACCGTTGCATTTACCACCTACGGATAAGCCAGCTTCGTGAAACGCAGCAACTTGTAGTTTGTCCTTTGCGGAGAAAGCGATATGGCACTTTGAATTGCTGACGCCTTTTTCGATTAGAAACCTTACATTTGGTTCGCTTGAAAGACCAAAACCAGCTGCACTTTCATCTGACCACTTGAGTTCAATACCCAATGGTTTTAATGCATTCTTGTAAAACGTACGACATTCTTCGAATGCAGCTACCTTAATTTCAAAATGATCTATCACTCTCAATCCTATAGAGTTACTTACAATTTCTCTTCAAGTACATAACAGTATATTAATAAGCATTCTTACTTTTACGCTATATTAATACAGCAAATTCTCATCATTCTAATAAATAAAAACATTTATTTTCATTAACTTAGTCGCAAAAAACCTCTTTTAATTGATTAATGGCTCTCGATAAAAGTAAGAACTGTTTTTAACCCGTCGGATTAAAAGCACAACCATGAATTTTACATTATATATATCAATGCCTTACAAATACAAACTGAGATAATTAAGAAATTTTTCTTATTAAATACCGATAATAACTAGATATTTTCCCTAACTCTATTATAACTGTATATAAATACAGCAATGGAGCGCATTATGGCAACATCCCCATTTATGCAGAAAGTCAGAATGGAACTGCGCACTCATCAATACAGCCTTCGTACCGAAAAAAACTACATGTATTGGATCCGTTTATATATTCGTTTTAACGATTTAAAACATCCAAATAACATGGGTAATCACGAAATTGAACGTTTCCTTAATCATCTCGCCAAGTAAGCGTATCAACGCAAAATCAAGCCTTATGTGCCATCATTTTTCTTTATCGCTATGTCGTAAGAAAAGAAATTACTAATCTCAAATATCATAATGCCAAATTACCGAAGCGTTTACCTAATGTCCTTAGCAATAATGAAGTTACAGCGATTTTTAATAATTTATTAGATGAATATAAATTAATTGCAGGTATTCTTTACGGTTGCGGATTAAGAATAACTGAAGCTCTTTCCCTAAGAATTAAAGATATTAATTTTGATTCTAAATCTATTTTCATTTTTAATGGGAAGGAACGAAAAGATAGATATACACTTTTGCCTAATACCTTAATTAACCCTTTAAAAAAGCAAATTGAATACGTAAAAAGAATACATACTGATGATCTCAATCATGGTTATGGTATCGCTTCAGCCCCAACAGCACTTTATCGTAAATACCAAGGCGCATTAAAACTGTGCGGTTGGCAGTATATATTCCCCTCTCAACACCGTTGTACTCATCCTTACGATGGATATATTTGTAGACATCATTTACATGTATCAGCATTTTCAAAACATTTACATCGTGCTGCGAAATTAAGTCAAATAGATAAACGTGTAACTGCACATACTTTTCGCCATTCTTTTGCTACTCGATTATTAGAAAATGGCACCGATATACGTACAGTACAAGAACTCCTCGGACATACTGATATTCGGACGACTGAAATTTATACTCATGTAGTTGGTAATCGTAGAGCAGGGACTAAGAGCCCTATAGATTGTCTTTTTAACTAAAAAAAGCTCTGACTTTCATCAGAGCTTTAAACATGTCTATTTATACTTACTTAAGTTGTAGTGGCAAAAGCAATTACAGTAGACGGTTTCCGTTGGCATCGATGATGACTTCACCATCTTCCTTGATTAGTGGTCCTTTCGGCCAGTTTTCAAGCACATCTAATACCGCTTCACTAGGGCGACACAGTTTTACACCTTTTGCCGTACATACGATTGGGCGATTCACCAATACAGGGTGTTCTAGCATGGCTTCTAAAATCACGTCGTCTGATACGCTTTCATCTAATAAACCAAGCTCTTTAGCTGGCGACTTACTGGTACGTAATGCGGTACGTGGGGTTAAGTTTGCCGCTGCAAATAACGCTTGAAGCTGAGGTTTTGTCCACCCTTCTTGAATGTATTCAATCACAACTGGCTCATAGCCTGCATCTTGGATAATTTGCAGCACATTTCTTGAGGTACCGCACTCTGGATTATGGTGAATAACAACCATTTTTTTACTCTCCGTGTACTTTTGAAATAGTGTTTGATGACATTTCGTTTTCATCAAACCAATGGCGAGTACGGTTGGCAAACCATACTAAAGACAACATAACGGGTACTTCCACCAGCACGCCAACAACGGTGGCAAGAGCGGCACCTGAGTGTAAACCAAACAGTGAAATCGCAACGGCTACCGCTAATTCAAAGAAGTTAGAGGTACCAATCATACAAGCGGGTGCTGCAATGTTATGAGCTAACTTCATGCGTTTTGCAGCCCAGTAAGCAATAGCAAAAATCGCGTAAGTTTGAATTAACAATGGAATCGCAATTAATACAATCGCTTCAGGGTTAGCGATAATTGTTTCAGCTTGGAAACCAAACAATAAAACAACTGTTGATAACAAACCAATAATTGACCAAGGTTTTAGCTTGGCTAATAGGTTATCTAAACGAGAATGGTCGTTTGATTTATCAAGCGCTTTACGAGTAATGGCACCCGCCACTAATGGGATCACCACATACAGCACCACTGATAATACTAGGGTATCCCAAGGCACAGTAATGTCTGTCACGCCTAGCAAGAATGCAGCAATCGGTGCGAAAGCAAAGATCATGATCAGATCGTTAACGGATACTTGTACCAAGGTGTAGTTCGCATCACCTTTGGTCATTTGGCTCCACACAAATACCATTGCGGTACAAGGTGCAACGCCCAATAAGATCATACCTGCGATGTATTGAGAAGCGGTTTCTGGATCAACCCAAGAGGCGAAGAAAACTTTGAAGAATAGCCAACCTAGAAACGCCATAGAAAATGGTTTTACTAACCAGTTAATCACCAGTGTTAGCACTAGGCCTTTCGGTTTTTTACCCACATCTTTGATCGATGAGAAATCAATCTGCATCATCATTGGGAAGATCATTAACCAAATTAATACCGCAATAACGATATTAACGTGCGCGTATTCAAGCGATGCTACTACGCTAAATAATTGTGGGATTGCACTGCCAAGAATAAGACCGGCAATAATGGCAGCCCCAACCCATACGGTTAAGTAACGTTCAAACAGTCCCATTTTATTAGCCTTCTTTTTGGTTTACACGTTGCATTAATTGCTCTGCACTTTCGACACGTTCTGAATAACGATCGACTAAGAAATCACTGTTATCGCGGGTTAGTAGCGTAAATTTCACTAGCTCTTCCATCACATCAACAATGCGGTTGTAATAACCTGATGGCTTCATACGATCGTTATCGTCAAATTCTAAAAACGCTTTTGCGACAGAAGATTGGTTAGGGATAGTCACCATACGCATCCAACGACCCAGCACACGAAGTTGATTCACCACGTTAAATGACTGTGAACCACCACACACTTGCATTACCGCCAGTGTTTTCCCTTGAGTTGGACGAACAGCCCCCATAGATAATGGGATCCAATCAATTTGTGCTTTCATAATGCCAGTCATCGAACCGTGTCGCTCTGGTGAGCACCACACTTGCCCTTCTGACCAGATCACAAGATCTCTTAACTCTGCGACTTTGGGGTGCGTTGGATCTTCTGCATCTGGTAGTGGTAATCCTTGTGGATCAAAAATACGGACTTCTGCGCCCATTTTTACTAATAATCGCGCTGATTCTTCAATCACTAACTTGCTAAAAGAACGCTTACGTAATGATCCGTAAAGCAACAGAATACGCGGTTTATGGGTTGATTTTGGCGCAACTAAATCTTCTGACGTCGTAACATTGAACTGGTTTTCATCAAGATTTGGTAACGATAAGTCTTTAATTTCCATGTTGTGGCCTATGTATAAATAGTCTTTAACTCTGTCACTAATCGATATGTAATTAGCAACTAGAACAATCTGATTCGAGTCGAGATAAACAGTCTTCTAAATATTGATGACTGTTTTGTGACGATGTTGAAACTATCTCGCTCATCCAAGGTGGTATTGCAGGATTCAGTCGGTAATACACCCATTTAGCTCGGCGCTCATCGACCAACAACCCAGTACGACGTAATTCTGCTAAATGACGAGACACTTTAGGCTGGCTAATATCTAATGCTTGTTGTAAATCACACACACAAAGCTCCCCTTTCAAACTAAGGAGCATAAGTACTTTAAGGCGAGTGTCATCCGCCATGGCTTTGAAGAAAGATAGTGTTTCCATAAATTCACATGCGATTTTTCATATATATGATTTTTAATATATGTAGATCTACTTTTAATGTCAACAGTGAACGAAATGTGAAAAAGGGTTTATTTGATGTATTTAAATCTTCAGAGAGGGAAAGGTGATTGTAGAGAAGTTAAAAGTGGGATATCAGACGATAACCATACCCCACCAATAGGCAGTGGTAAGCGGTTTACTCTATCGTATTACATTGTTTTTCTATGTAATTATAGCTATGCCCAGCATCTAAACAGCGATCAATGGTCACGAATTCATGAAACGTTTTTACCGTATAAGCAAAGGCTAATAACAGCGTCACTCTTATCGTGACATCAAGCCAACTCCCCCTTCCCCAGAGTGCTTTATTCTTTGATTTCATAATCCTTTATCCTTTATCCTTTATCCTTTTCTATAGCAGCTGTATAGCGTTCTAGTGATACCTATAACAACACCAAGCCTCTATGGTTTATTGGCAGGCGTTCGTTTGGCTTTTTGATTTAACCAATGGTCACTGTCTATCTGGGTATTCTTTCTTAGTGGTGTTTTTCTCTGGCTTGTTTTCTTCGCAGGCTCTATCGCATCAGGTTGGCGAGGCTTTTTTGTCCCTTGTTTTTTTATCGGCTTTTCTTCGATGAAATCATCTTCAATAATACTGTCGTCTTCTTCATTTTCACTCTCTAGCATTGATTGATAAGTGTTCAAACGCGTTTTAAGATGAGAGAAATAACTGCCATGTGATTTCTTTTTTCGTTTTCTTATAAAGAGTAAATTAAAGATAAGAAACAAAATCATGAAGGGAACAAACCACAGTACATCGCTAAACATTAAGTTCTCCTCCTTTAAATTTAAACAAAGTCATTTGCATTAGAACTATTATAACGCAATATTTTCATAAACTTAGAAAAAATTAAAAACGGCTCTAATGTTTAATCAGGCTGAACGTTTATTAACATATGAATAACTCATATTATAGATAAACGGCATAGTGAGATGTTAAAATCATTAATTGTTGTTCGTTAGCATTCATTCTATTGAGCATTGCTGCATCCTAATTTAGACACAACATCATCAAGATTAACAAACTGAGAATACTCATGAAATTGATAACGACACAAAGCATTATTTTAAGTCTTTTTTTACTGGTAGGTTGCGTAACTGAAAGTGTGAGAGTTGTACCCAAAAAAGTCAGTGTAAATGCAGGCATTGGCTTTAACCCGTGCGGGAGTGAAGTAGAAGGTTATCAATTCTCACCGCAAGGCATGATCACGATTTCTTGCGTAAACGGGATGGTCTATTCTGTCCGCAATCAACAAGAGTTAAAAAAATTAAAAGAAAATGTTATCAAGTGTCAAGAAAATGGCATTAATGATTATTCGGTTTGTTTAACTGTTAAAAGAAATAAGGTTAAAGATTAAATATATTCTAAAATTTAAATGTAGATTTGCAGTCAAGATTAATTAATTTTCTTTTAATTTTGAAAAACACCCATATTTTTCTTTATTTTAAAAAACACCTAAAAAGTCAAAAAACTGGCACATTTAACATCAAACACTAATATATATTCGCTTTTAATGAATATAAACCCTGCCACAATGCATAAATCACATTTTTGGTAACTTTAATTCTATTCCTAACTCTAACTTTATTAATTAAATTGTATATGCTTCCGCTAAATTAAACTATTAGGGTTATGCCATGCTATTAAATAAAAAACATTATTTATTAATATCACTTTTTTCATTACCTGCTTTCGCTCAACCCCTTAATTTAAGTAATAATTTAAGTGATAATTCTTCTAATGCAGCAACGAATACGAATAATGTTATTTTGGGCCAAGGTGCTTCTGTTGCGCAAAGTAACAATTCTGTTGCAATTGGTTACGCATCATCAGCAAAAGGGGAATCGAGTGTTGCTGAAGGTTATTCATCAAGTGCTAATGGTAATGCTGCGATAGCTATGGGGATTGCGGCAAAAAGCCAAGGTAACCAATCTGCCTCTTTTGGCTCTAATGCACAAACATACGGCAATAGTTCCTCTTCATTTGGCTCTGGTGCAATCGCAAAAGGCGTTCAAACCGAGGCTTTTGGCTCTACAGCCAATGCTGATGGCAATGCTTCTATTGCCTTTGGCTCTAGTGCTAAAGCCACTGGGTATTCAACGACGTCGTTGGGTACCAATAGTGTCGCGAAAGGTACATATGCAATGGCTATGGGTACAAGTAGTCATGCTGACGGTAACTATTCAATGGCACTGGGGACTAAAGCGTCAGCGGGTGAAAAAGATATTACTATTGGTAACTATGCGACTGCATCAGGCAAACCTGGTTCTATTGCGATAGGCAATCAATCTGTTTCTACTGATGGCCAAGTATCATTTGGTAGCGATAAGATCCAACGTCGTTTAGAGCATGTACAAGCCGGTATAGCACAAACAGATGCGGTTAACGTAAGTCAGCTACACCAAGGTATTTCACAAGCAAATAAGTATACTGATACTCAAGTATCATCAACATTAAACCAAGCAAAGAGTTATACCAATACTTCAGCGGCTAACACTTTGCACCAAGCTAATAAGTATACCGATACTTCAGCCGCTAACACTTTACATCAAGCGAATGGATATACCGATAATAAAACAGCCGAAGCGGTTAAACAGGCTAACCATTATTCAGATATTGACGCTAATAATGCCGTAAATAAAGCTGATCATTATGCAGATCAAAATGCTGCAGCAACACTCAATAAAGCTAATAGCTATACCGATCAACGTTTTAGTGAACTTAGCCAAGATATTAACAAAGTACATAACGAAGCCAATGCTGGTATTGCAAGTGCAATGGCGATGAGTGCCATTCCTTTCCGTCAAGGTTATCACTATACCATCGGCCTAGGTACGGCAAATTACGATAACCAATCTGCAATTGCATTAGGCGGTAAATTTGATGTTGGACAACGAGGTATCATTACTGTTGCTGCATCTGACGACTCAGAGCATGATACAGGCGTCTCTGCTGGTGTCGGTATTGGTTTCTAGGTTAGGCCATCCATACCGAATACCTCGTTAAATGTAACCACGTTCATCCTTTGACGCAATTTACTCGGATGTGCGTGGTTGCCACCACCAGTGATAAAACCGCCTTATTACTGATTTAACATCTTGTAATATTAAATACAATGATGGCACTAATAGTAAGGTCACAACGGTGGCAAATAAAATCCCAAAGGCTAATGATGTTGCCATCGGGATCACGATCTGTGCTTGTAAGCTATCTTCTAATAAAATAGGCGCGAGACCAAAAAAGGTCGTTAATGACGTTAATACAATCGCCCTAAATCGTGCACACCCCGCATCAATAACCGCTTGTTGTAAGTCAACGCCTTGCTTTAATGCTCGATTAATAAAGGTAACTAACACTAACGAGTCATTGACCACAACCCCAGCTAACGCCAAAATTCCAAACACACTGAGTAAATTAAGGGTAAGCCCAGCAATATAGTGCCCAGCTATTGCGCCGATAATACCGAATGGGATCACAGACATAATAATCAATGGCTGGCTATAAGATCGCAGCGGAATCGCCATTAAAGCGAATATAGTGAGAAGAGCCAGTAAAGCATCACGAATTAAACTACCTTTGGTATTTTTTTCATCTTTTGCTCGACCATCTAACGCTATCTTAATATCAGGGTATTGCTGTTGTAATGTATCGAGTTTATTTGTCAGAATATCATTATAGATCTCAGACGGTGATGTTTGTGCTTTATCAACATTGGCAGACACAATCACAGATCGTTTTCGATCAACCCGATTGATGCTGGTATAAGAAGATTCAATATTAGCCGTGGCAACCTCAGTAAAAGGGACAAACTTGCCACTTGGTAATCTCACCTTCATATTCTCCAAATATCCAATCGTACTGCGTTCTTGTTGCGGATAACGCACCATGACTTTAACCTCTTCATTATTACGCAAAACACGCTGTGCTTCGTAACCAAAAAAAGCATGACGAACTTGGTTGGCTAATGCTGATAATGATAAGCCTAATGCTTCCCCTACTGCGGTTAATTGTAATTTCACTTCTGGTATTGGTGATGAGAGATCATCTTTAATATTTAACGTGCCATCATACTCAGATAACAGTTGTTGCATTGCTTTCGATGCGGCAGCAAGTTGCGTTAAATTTTCGCCTTTTAAACTAAACTGTAAATCACTTTGCTTACGATCAATCGAGGCATCATAGGTAATATTTTTCACTCCGACCAAAGGTGGCATTTGTGCTTGCCATTGTTTTAATATTTCAAAGCTACTGATCGGTAACGTTTCTGTTTTATGGAGCTCGGCTAAGATAAATAAATCTTGCCGATTCGCCATATTCATAAAAGTGTGTTTTACCACATTCACACCCAGCTCTTGATATATTTTGGCATCTGCTTGATACAATGCATCTTCTATTTGAGCCGCAACACGCGCGTTATTTTCATCAGAAGAAGACACATCCATATCTACATTTACTTGAATATAATCAGATGGAAGATTAGGAAAAAAGACCCATCGTAATTGGCCACTTACCACAAGTGCGATAGCAAGCATTAAGATGCCAGAAAACGTCGCTAAGACACTATAGCGATGCCTCGTACACAGGGTAATAAATCGACGATAGTTATAATTTATAAACCGATCGACTGCATTGTTAAAACGCAATTTTAAGCGTGAAAGTAAATGAGGTGTCTTGCTCGGCGGCGTTAAACGCATACGCGCTAAATGTGCAGGAAGGATAAGTTTTGACTCTATCAAAGAAAAGCTTAAACACAGCAACACAATCCATGCGATAGCTTTGAAAAACTCAGTGCGAGGCGCATCCGAAATCAACATGGGGATAAACGCCGCCATGGTCGTTAAGACGCCAAATGTTGCAGGAATAGCGACTTTCTTCGCCCCAGCTATAACGTTATCAATACCTTGCCCTTTGTCTTCAATTTCACTGTAAACACTTTCTCCCACCACTATTGCATCATCAACAACTATCCCTAGCACTAAAATAAAACCAAACAGCGAGATAAGATTAATTGATACCGCAATAAACGGCGTTGGCATAAACAAAAGCGTACCAAGGAAACAAAATGGGATCCCTAATATGACCCAAAACGCAACGCGTATATCAAGAAAAAGAGCAAGAATAACAAAGACTAATATGCCACCATATAGCATATTGGAAAGCATCATATTCAAACGCCCTTCCAAATAATGTGACATATCTCCCCAAGTGTCGAGATAAACACCCGAAGGTAATTGAGCTTGCTTTTTGGCTATATACTCACTGACTTGATGTGAGATTTTAGTCGCATCTTCATCCGTTAAGTTTCGTACTTGAATAACTGCGGCTCGTTGGCGATTAAAACGATTTAAAACCCTATTTTCAACAAAACCGTCTGAAACAGTGGCGACATCTGATAATAATAATCGGCTACCGTCTGAGCGCGTGCGTAAAACAATCGATGAAAACGCATCACCGCTATACAGTTGACCGTTAGTTCGAACCAATAAATCACCATCTTTAGCTTTAATAATGCCACCGGGTAAATCTATGGATCGCTGTTGAACAACATTCGCGACTTGCTCAAAGGTTAAACCATACTTTCTTAGCGCATTTTCAGAGACATCTATCGCTATTTCATAATCTTTTACGCCTGAAACGACAACGTCAGAAGCACTGCTTTCGAGTAAAATATCGTCTCGAACTTGTTTAGCATATTCTTTTAATTGTCTTTCATTGATATTGCCATAAAGCGAAATGAACATGACATTACTGGTAAATTCAGCCCGCTTGATCAATGGCGTTTCCATATTGACTGGAAACGTCGTAATGGCATCAATTTGTTGTTTGACATCATCTAGCACTTTCTCAAGATCAGCTCCCGTATCAAGCTCTAAAGTCAATGAAGCCAAGCCTTGAGAAGCGACAGATTCAATCCGCTTGATGTTTTTTACATTATCGAGCGATTGTTCAATTTTAATGTTGATGCTTTGTTCTATATCTTCAGGAGACGCGCCAGGATAACTTGCTGTGATCATAATGCGATTCAAAGCAAAAGCGGGGAAAATTTCTTTATTAATTAAACTAATAGAAAATAAGCCACCTAAAATAACAAGCAACATGAGTAGATTGGCAGCAACATGATTATGGGTAAACCAAGCAATTAATCCTTTTTCTTTCATCGCTATTCTCCCTTATTCACGACGTTAGGATTTACCACTTTTTTATCGGCAGCCATTAGTGGTGAAATATCAGGGGAATAACTTTTACTCATCACCGTTATAACTTCAGTACCATCAATTAAGCTATCAGGGCTTATTAAGGAAACTAACTCTCCATCTTTTAGTCCCCCGATAATATAAGCATTTTCTTTATCTGAACGGACTACATGCACCTTTCGAGTTGTGGTTTTATTATCCGCATCAACCACAATGACCTGCTCAGAACGAACAACGTGGCGCGGTAACTTAATCACATCACTGACTTTTCGCCCTTGGATCTTTGTTGTTACGAATGTACCAAATTGCAAAATAGGTAATGAAAAAGAGGATGTGTTATTAACGGGGGATGTATGACGGTTATAAGGGTCGTTGACTTCTGCGACGAGATAAATCATTCGATTATCTTTATCAATTACACCTTCATTACGTACTAACTGTGCCGCCCAATGAATAACTTTCACTTCGTTATATTGAGATTCTAAGGTGATCTTTGTGGTTTCAAGACGGGGTAAATCAAGATAAGCCATCGATTGCGGCGTGATAGGTAAACGAATTTCAGCCGTTTGAGTACCATACAACTCGCCAATTAACTTACCTTTCGTTACATAACTACCGATATTGATTTCTTTCGCTGTCACTAAACTATCAAAAGGAGCACGTATTTCTGTTTTAGTCAGATTACGTTTAGCACGCTCTACAGCCGCTTGTGCAAACTTTACATTGGCTTCTTCTTGTTTGCGTTGCGGTTCACGTAAACCAAGAGAGGTTTGTTTATTCACAGATACATCACGTAAGATCTTTTTAGCGACTTTCCCTCGCGCAATTTCTTCTTTTAATTTCGCTTGTGCTTGTGCCAATGTCGCTTCAGCTTGAGCAAGATCGGCATGATAGTCGCTATCATCTAAACGTGCTAATAACTCTCCTTTTGTAACGAACTTGCCCACAGCAAAATCAGGAGAAATGTATTTGACCGAACCGACGACTTCAGAGACAACTTCTGCTTTTTGCTTGGGTTCAACAATTCCATATGAACCTACGGTGAGTTGCACATCTTGTTTTTGTATTTTAATCACTTCTAAAACAGGAGGCTGCACTGTAACTTTTTGCTGCTCTGGGCGTTTTTTGGTATTTATCAACAACACTGACGCCACAATAAATATTGCGATAATAACCAAAGGTAGTAATCGTCTTACCATTACATGCATGCTTTTAATCCCTAATCAGCGCATTTCAATAATCAGATCTTGTTTCTATTGTAGAGCATAGATGAATGCTCAAAAGTAGAAACGTAACATTAAACCGTACGTAATAGAGTGTGAGTTTGTTCACTATGTCATTCTTATTTTTGAATATTTATACATCCGATCGTTAATTATGTGATCTATCATTACTACTTTATCTACACACACCATACTTTTAAAACGTTAACCCAAGTAATTAAAGGTTGAACTTTACGCATTACAGCCCCTTGAAAATCACTTTCCAACCCTTATTTCTTGTTTAGAGACACCATTTGAATAAACCAATTTACCTTTATTAAAGCTGTAAATCGTACATATTGAGAGAGAAGCTAAACTTTTTTAGTTATGGTTAACTTGTGAAATCAATCAGTTATACACCAACCAACAAAAAGATTAGAAAAACTTATTAAAAAGTATTGACCGCACAATCACGGAAGCATATATTAATTACACGAACTGCCAAATGGAGTTCGAAATGCTAATAGGATTCGCCTTATTAGGGAAACCCTTATTAGTTTTGTTTTTACGGATCTTAGACAGATCCACTTAGTGATAAACGACAACTTTATATACCTTCTGTCGACACTAAGACTATTGCTTATTATTGAGGATAGTTATTATGCGTAATGTAGATTTCACTCCCCTATACCGCCACGCTATTGGTTTTGATCGCTTATTCAACCTCGTTGAAGCAAGCAACAACAAAGCACAGGCAACCGGATACCCTCCGTACAATATCGAGCAAACTGACGAGAATAATTACCGCATTACAATGGCGGTGGCTGGTTTCTCTGAAGATCGCTTAGATCTTACTCAAAATGAAAATATGCTTGTTGTAACAGGAACTAAAGCTCCTGAAGAAAACAAAAATTTTATCTATCAAGGTATTGCTGAGCGTAACTTTGAACGTAAATTCCAACTTGCAGATTACGTAAAAGTTGTTGGTGCAAACTTAGAGAATGGTTTACTTCATATCGATTTAGAACGTGAAGTACCTGAAGCAATGCAACCACGTAAAATTTCTATCGGTAAAGCAGCAACACTGCCAACTGAAGAATAATTTCAACGCTATTAATTAGCCTTGAGTAGATAACATATTTAGAGCTATCACCTTTTTTCGACCTAAATTCGACAGGTTGATAGCTCACTATATTCATCCCCTATCGGGAAATCATATTTAAATTGCATTGATCTTTGGCTTGAAGTCAGTACTTCAACCAACAACATTCTTATCCTCAATAAAATATCGAACATAGTTCAGATAAGAATAACTAATCAATGCGATACAATGAGGAAAAGATTTATGAGTAAAATTATCGGTATTGACTTAGGTACAACTAACTCTTGTGTTTCTGTATTAGACGGCGACATGCCACGTGTTATTGAAAATGCGGAAGGTGAACGTACTACAGCTTCTGTGATCGCATATACAGATGGTGAAACCTTAGTTGGTCAACCTGCAAAACGTCAGGCAGTAACCAACCCTGAAAATACGTTATTTGCTATTAAGCGTTTAATTGGTCGTCGTTTTGAAGACGAAGAAATTCAACGTGATCTTTCTGTTATGCCATACAAAATTGTTAAAGCTGACAACGGCGATGCTTGGGTAGAAGCAAAAGGTCAAAAAATGGCGGCACCTCAGGTTTCTGCTGAAGTTTTGAAAAAAATGAAGAAAACAGCAGAAGAATACTTAGGTGAAAAAGTGACTGCTGCGGTAATTACAGTACCTGCTTACTTTAATGATGCACAGCGTCAAGCAACTAAAGATGCAGGCCGTATTGCAGGGCTTGAAGTTAAACGTATTATCAATGAGCCAACAGCAGCAGCGCTTGCTTATGGTTTAGATAAAAAAGGTGGCGATCGCACTATCGCAGTGTACGACTTAGGTGGTGGTACCTTTGATATTTCTATTATCGAAATTGATAACGTTGATGGCGAGCAAACCTTTGAAGTATTAGCAACCAATGGTGATACACACCTTGGTGGTGAAGATTTCGATACTCGTATGATCAACTACCTTGTTGATGAATTTAAGAAAGATCAAGGTATTGATTTACGCAATGATCCACTTGCAATGCAACGTGTAAAAGAAGCCGCTGAAAAAGCAAAAATTGAGCTTTCTTCTGCACAACAAACAGATGTGAATCTACCTTATGTGACTGCGGACGCTACTGGTCCTAAGCACATGAATATTAAGATCACACGTGCAAAATTGGAATCACTGGTTGATGAGCTAGTACAAGGTACTTTAAGCCCTGTAAAATCAGCACTTAAAGACGCTAACTTGAATGTAAGTGATATCACTGACGTTATCTTAGTGGGTGGTCAAACACGTATGCCACTAGTACAGAAAACCGTTGCTGATTTCTTTGGTAAAGAGCCACGTAAAGATGTAAACCCTGATGAAGCAGTTGCTATGGGCGCTGCAATTCAAGGTGGTGTATTAGCGGGTGATGTGAAAGATGTGCTTCTTCTTGATGTAACACCATTATCCTTTGGTATTGAAACCATGGGTGGTGTGATGACAGCATTGATTAATAAGAACACCACGATCCCAACCAAAGCTGAACAAGTGTTCTCAACGGCGGAAGATAACCAAAGTGCGGTCACCATTCACGTACTACAAGGTGAACGTAAGCAAGCGATGCACAATAAGTCACTTGGTCAATTCAACCTTGAAGGTATTCAAGCAGCACCTCGTGGTATGCCACAAATTGAAGTGACATTCGACTTAGATGCTGATGGTATATTGAATGTATCAGCAACCGATAAGGCGACAGGCAAAGCACAAAAAATCACGATTCAAGCATCAGGTGGTTTAACTGAGGCTGAGATTGAGAAAATGGTTCAAGAAGCTGAAGCGAACAAAGACGCTGATATGCAATTTGAACAACTGGTCACAGCGCGTAACCAAGCTGACCACATGATCCACAGCACACGCAAACAGTTAACTGAAGCAGGCGATAATTTACCAGCAACAGATAAAGAAAGCGTTGAAGCAGCTATCTCTGCACTTGAGAGTGTGAAATCTGGCGATGATAAAGACGCCATTGAAAAACACACTCAAGCATTGATGACTGCAGCACAAAAGCTAATGGAGCATGCCCAAACTCAAGCGAACACTCAGCAACAAGCTGATGCTCAGAGCAATGCAAAAGACGACGATGTTGTAGATGCAGAGTTTGAAGAAGTGAAGTAATTACTCACGATAGTTTGCTATCATTGGTAGCAATCAATCGCAATGAATAGAGACGGGCGAAGAGATCAACATCTCTCGCCCTTTTCTACAATAACAACAGACAAAATGTAAATCTAATTTGGCTAACTATCTGTGCCTTTAATCGTTGATTACGCTTAAATCAGCTATCGTTTTTAGGTATGATTAGCAAAGAATATTCCAGATAGTTATCTCAGTTGAGATAAGAGGTGTTACTAATGTCAAAACGTGATTTTTATGAAGTTCTAGGTGTCGCCAAAACGGCATCAGAAAAGGAAATTAAAAAAGCGTACAAAAAGCTCGCAATGAAGTTTCACCCAGACAAAAATCCGGATGATCCAACGGCTGCAGACAAATTTAAAGAAGTAAAAGCAGCTTACGAAATTTTAACCGACAAAGAAAAGCGCACAGCCTACGATCAATTTGGTCATGCTGCGTTTGATAACCCAGGTATGGGCGGTGGACATCATGGTGGCGGTCATCACGGTGGTTTCCAAGGTGGCGGTTACGGTGATTTTGAAGATATTTTTGGTGGCGCATTTGGTGATATGTTCTCAAATGCTCGCGGTGGTCGTGGAGGATTTGGTAGCCGTCATTCCACTCGCCCACAAAAAGGCGAAGATCTTCAATACACCATGGAAATTGATTTAGAAGATGCAATTAGCGGTGCATCTCGTGTTATTGATTTACCCGTATTTGAAGGCACAAGCCAAGTAAATAAAAAGCTGAATATCAAAATCCCTGCAGGCATTGAAGATGGCGGTCGAATTCGCTTAAGTGGTAAAGGTCACCCTGGCATCAACGGTGGCCCGCAAGGTGATGTATTTATTCAAATGAATATTCGCCCTCATCCACGTTACACGCGCGAAGGTAATAATTTACATTGTAAAGCGACTACCGACTTTGTGACTGCTGCATTAGGTGGCAAGATTGAAGTAAATACCTTAAATGGTGCGATTAGCCTTAAGATCCCTGAAGGGACACAAACCGGTCGTAAATTCCGCCTAAAAGGCAAAGGAGTCACAGATCGTAAAGGCAACACTGGCGATTTAATTGTTCAATTAGTCATTGAAACACCACAAAACCTAAGTGAACGTCAAAAAGAACTACTTGCCGAATTTGCTGCTGCATAAACATCATTATCGTTCAGGTTTCCATAATGATTCAGCTGGTAGGATAGAAGTAGACAAGATACGAGGGCTATAACCAATACGGGGAACGCATGACTTGCTGAGAAGGCAGGGCTTAAGCACCATGATTGGTTATAGCTATCAACAGTATTCAGGTCACTCGCTCAGGACATCATTATGGATAATGCGGTCCGTGACCAAAGTCATCGTAAAGCTGAATAGAACGGAAAAGCACTCACCATTGCCGTGGTAGTGATGGATAGACTCAACGGGCAGTAATTACCTGCTGAAGTCAGTATCCAATCTAATCGCTTTTTTATATCGCGCTTTTTGTGAATAACTGTAAATTTAAAACCCTTATGACAACTATTAAACAGCTTTCCTTAGCAGTAGCAATCGCTGCATTATTTTCCTCCAGTACAGTATTTGCCACGCCTAGCAACGATGCGGCGAACACCATGCCTGATAGTGATTACTATGCGGCAACACAATACAAAGAAGCAAAAGCTCCACTCAATAACTTTGGTGCTATCGACGTAAAAGTCAATATCCCAGAAAATGTGCAAGTGCCTCCTGCTCCAGCAGAAGCCGGCGGTGCGAATGGGATCCCACAAACTATGGTACAGAAGTGGGCTCAGACAGGCGTATTCCCACCTAGTCTTAAAGCACGGGCGTTCATTTTAATCGATGCCAACACTGGACAAATTATTGCATCCAACAATGGCAACATGCGTATGGCCCCAGCCAGCACCACGAAGTTAATGCTAATGTACATTGTTGAGCAAAAACTGGCTGACGGTGTAATCTCACTTGACTCAAAAGTACTCGTACCAGAAGTCGCGTGGCGCACTGGTGGTTCAAGAATGTTCTTGAAGCCCGGTTCTTATGTGTCAGTGAAAGATCTTATTCAGGGTGTGATTGTTGAATCGGGGAACGATGCCGCTGTAACACTGGCTAATTACGTCGCGGGATCGCAATCTTCATTCGTTTCGATGATGAACGCGACGGCAGTGAAGTTAGGTATGCACAATACCCACTTCACCACTGTTATGGGTCTGCCAGCACCTGCACATTTCTCAACCGCTTATGATCTTGGTCTTCTCGGAGAGCACATCATGAACGACTACCCTCAATACTTTCATTTTTTCAGTCAGAAGTATTTTGAATACAATCATATCCGCCAACCAAATTTCAATCGCTTATTGTTCACTTATCAATATGCGACGGGTATGAAAACGGGTAGTACAGAAGCCGCTGGGTACTCTCTGGTAAGCTCTGCTCAAATGCCAGATAACCCAATGAAGTTGGTTGCGGTTGTTCTGGGCACGCAATCACTGAATGATGTCGCAGCGCAAAGCAAAGGGCTATTCAATTATGGCTTCCGCTTCTTCAAGCAAGACACTTTATATGCAGCAGACAGCAAACTTTCTGAACAACACGTTTGGGGAGGAAAACAAGATAAAGTCTCTTTAGGTCTTGAGAAGCCATTAACCTTGGTTCTTCCTTCAAGTGTTGATGAAAAAGGTCTGAAAACTGATCTCCAATTTGACCATGACATCAAAGCACCGGTTGATAAGGGTGAAAAGTTAGGTGAAATGACTGTCACTTATAATGGCAAAGTTATTAAAACCGAACCACTTGTCGCGCTCAACAGTGTTCAGCAAGGCGGCTGGTTCACCCGAATCTGGGCTAGTATCTCAATGTACACCCATAACTTGCTAGCATCTCACGGGCTGTAGACTCAGAAAATTAGGCGGGGTTTGGATTATAGAACAAACACTCGGTGGTAAATAAAAACGACGTTGTGATAATTGTCTTTTTATTTTCCCATGACGGAAGTACACTCCCGTCTTAATAGCCATCATACTAATAAAGCCAATATTTTAGTCGAAATGAATAAGGTATTGGCTTTTTGTTTGGATAATCATTATGCCTACTTTTAAATCGAAATATCCCTTAGCAAGGCTAGCGAGTATTGTGTTATTAAGCTTATCAACAACAGTATTTGCTAGCATCTCGGACATCAACCGCGCAGTAGAAAACAGCCGTCATTTAGAACCAGGTGAAACTTTTGTACTCGATCAACCTTGTAAATTATTTAATAACTACGAGCATAAAATCTATCACTGTACAGCCATGATTGGCCCATTATCACTGATTAAAGATCAACAATTAGATGCCATTAAAAGTGATAACGAGCTACTTTATCGTGATGTTGCTTTTGTGAGAAAAGAAGATGGTCAACCCGTGTTCCGTCTACTTCCTCGAGCAGCGAAAACGCCAGAACAAACACCGCCAATATCATCAAATGAGTCATCAGAACAATCAGCAAAAAAACAATTATCACACGTTGGTTTTCTTGCTAAGTAGCAATTAACGCAGCACTTACAATAAACATTGTTTCATTGTATTCTTTTTCATGTGTGATTATGCGTTAAAAGCAACTCATTATTTTAAATCGCAGTTAGATATTTTTTCTAACTGCGTATTTTTAATCCGCTTATAGAAATTAGTTATGTGTTTCACCCTCAACAAATTAAAATGCTCACCTATTATTATGTTCTATAAGAGCTTGATATATTCAACATGATTGAAGCAAAAATTGAAAACTGGGGACTCAAACGTGTTGAGCGTTATTTACCCATAACTCAGGGTCTCTTTAAAACAATAAATGATAAAAAACTGTGTCAGTTATGTGTTGTGCTTTCTTTTTTTATTGGATTCATCACAACCTTTTTTATCGTTTCTTTCGAAATCTATTTAGAGTTACTCGGAGAAAACTGGTTAGCCTTAGATAACCTACTTAGACTCGTTGTTATTAACATTGTCTTTATCAGCTTAGAATTATTTTTACTATTTGAGGTTGGATTTATTACCACCGCAATTCTCATCAATCGTGCGTCAGCTAAATACCAGTTTTGTGACAGAATGAAAGCATCATTAGTGCGTGCGGTTATGGAGCTGTCAGAGCCCGTTGAGAATATACATGGAATAAAACCTTATAAACAGTTTAGTAAATTTCGCTATATCAAAGTTGCCTTGTATACCGGTAAAGACATACTCAGTAATTTTATTATCAAGGCATTACTACAAAAATCACTATCACGTAGTAGCGTGCGTGTTTACATTCCGTTGGTTTCTACCTTAATTACGGGTTTTTGGGACGCATGGGTACAACAAAAAGCCCTTAGCGAAGTGCGATTACGTATTTCGGCACGCGTGTACGTACTTAACCAGTTAGCAGAACTTGAAGCTAAAGAGATGAGCCAAGCTTACATTATTGCTTTACTCCGTTTAATTGCGGTAAGACAGAGCTATAAACAAGAGTGTGATATCAATTTAGAGTTCTTCTATGAGCAACTTCATAAAAAGAAACAATGTGAAATAACAGAGCTTGAGTCTGTTGATTTGTTACTAGCAAGCGTAGATGCGTTAACGGTTAATGAAAAAGCAGAACTGACTGTTATGACCGAGTATTTGTTCTATTTCAGACGCTCACCGAATCGTATTGAAAAACAGTTATTGAGCAAACTTGGGGTACTTAAAGCGACCAAGCGCAACCCTCTACTTTGCTAAACACAGCACAATAAAAGCCGCCTTTCATATATTCCATGATTTAATATATTAAAGGCGGCTTTGCTTTTCATATGTCAACTAGATATCCGCACTCAAAAACAACCTGCAAACCATCAGATTCAAATTCTCAAAAAGCGTTGGGTATTTTCATGGATTAGTGTCGTCATTACATCCCGTGATAATTGATGATGCTCTGCTAATACGTCAATCACTTGATTGATCATATTTGGCTCCCCCTGCACACCATTGTATTTACACGGCGAATCAGACTCCACCAACAGCATATCAAGCGGAATTTTCTTAACAAACTCTAAGTAATGAGGATCGACAAAGATCCAAGGACTTACTGAAATGAAATGCGCTTGTTGATGAAGTAAGGCGAGGTCTTCGTCACTGCCTTCATACCAATGGAACAACGCCCCTTTGATTTGATAGGTATTTAAAATAGGCAGCGCATAATGAATATCATCTTCTACTACATGCAAATTGACAGGTAGTTCTAGCTCTGCTGCAATCTTAACAAAACGGGCTAAGCGTTCACTTCCCTGCTGTTTAATAAGGTGTTTTTCTTGCTCTGTTTTCTCGTCTAAGTAGAAAAAAGGAATGCCGATTTCACCAATACCAGATAATAAATGACGATGTTGGTATATCAGATCAATAACAGCTTGGATCTCTTGTTCACTGACATCTTTCTCAGGGTGAATACCAAGAAAGAGATAAATCTGCTCTGAATATTGTTGTTTTAAGCGTATCAACTCTAACGCACTTGCCTTGGTCATAGATACGGCACCTATTTTGCCGCTTTGCTTAAAAAACCGCTCCCTATCGACCGCTAATACACCTTCTAAATGGCAGTGAATATCAATTAACACAGTAGTATTCCCAATCGAGATAAGACAAACAATAAAACATAATAACGCTTACTATTCAAAATCTTAACATAATTAAAGTTAGTCTCTCTAGCTTAATTAATCTTTTATTACGCATACTGCGTATACGATATAAATATAATTATTGGAGTTATATACATGTTTTCTTGGTTTAAAAATAATCCCGCTAAAAAATTAAAGAAACGCCACTCAATGCTACTTGAAGAAGCCATGCATGCTCAAAGGAATGGCGACATCAGAACCTATTCCCGCTTAACAGCAGAAGCTGATGAACTATTTCAGCAAATCAAGCACCTCAATCAATCTGAAACCTGAGCTTTGCATAAACGGCTTGTTAATTTCAGTAAAAAAAAGCCTCCAATAACCTTTATACTCTATGAGTTAAAGCTATTGGAGGCTTTCTTGCTTAACTAAAAATAAGCTTATTTCGCTGCTGGCTGTACCTGCGCTGGTGTTGCATCTTTTAATTCAATTTTATGATTGGAAGGCACGGTTGTTTGCTGCGTAAGTTGCTGAAATTGTTTTTGCATTTCCATCATTTGCTGCTGTTGTTTTGCCATTAAGTTAGACATATTCATTTGCATCCCCCCCATATCATTCCATGAGTTTGCAAATACATTATTCATTTCAATTTGTTGTTGCTGCAACTGTTTAAAGAATGCTTTATCTACTTTGGCGTTATCACCTTTGGATTGAAATTGAACAATCTCATAATTCATTGGGCCCTGTGGAGTCTGCACTGTCCCTTTAGTAACCGTTTTTTCACCATTATCGGTTTTTACCGTTTTTGTCGTTTGGTTTGGTTGCACATTAGCTGATGCACTATCTACATTCTTCAAATCAACTGTTTGAATCCAACCCGTTTGACCATTACTTGGATCACCGACTTTTGACCAACCCTCATTTTTATAGATAGTGATCAAAGGTACATCTGTTTTTATCGTTTCAATTACCTTAGCTGATACATTAGGCTCTTGATATAGCTTGATAGTTTCAGTGGTATTATTAGCAGCCCACACAGCAGTACTCATACATGCTACAGCGGCAATACCTGCAAATGCTAGAATAGAACGTTTCATAAAATATCCTCTATGCACAGTGACATAATTTAAAAGGTCAAAAATACTGGTTGACCACGCATATAACCTGTAACAGATATATTATGTCTCTTAAATTAATCGAAGATGAACAAGACCTCAAATAATTAAATTCATTCAAGGTAAATTATTTTACAATTTTGCTTTCTTATTCTCATACATTTTTTTATCTATAACATTCATTATCTTAATAAGTTCACCTTGATAACTTTCAGCACCATAACTAAATAGTCAGTCACTAAAATCATAACTTATTTTTCATTAATAAAATTAATTATGTATTTAATTCCCAAGGAATTATTTTTTCAGTAATGAAAACAAATTCACTCCACCATAACGAATAGCTGAGCCCTCCGAATAAAAAGTTGAACACAACAATGAAGATGATTTTTTAATTAATTCATCACTTTTATATCGTTATGATTATAATTCGCACGCCTAAATCTATATAAACCAATGATAATTAAGATTTTTTTGTTAAACAATGGTTATTGATAAATCGCTTATTATATAAACCACTAAATTCACCAATTAATGAGATATGCTGATATTGCTTTTTCTCTCTATAAAGGCAAGTAATATCTTTTCAACTGTATAATAAAAAGTTTCTGTGTTTATAATTGCGTCAAATTCCATGATATCAAAATAGAGAGTATTATCCTTTTATTTTCATTCAGTAATCTTTGCTGTGAATCTTCACTCACATCAGTCGCTAAACTATGATGGTTAAGGTAAGTTATAAAATCGGATGAAAGAATATTATTCGACATCACTTCTTTATACGTCATACCTAATTAATCAACATTAATATGAAAAATCAGCTCATGCTTCAAGTTTTCATTGATAAAAACAATTTGATGTCCTTTATTTCGAACGCATAGAAAACCAGTTAAGACAGAAAAAAGATAATCAATATCGAAATTTACTAATATATTAATTGTGAATTTTTATTTATAAACGTTTGGTATAAATTACGATAGTGTTATTATAATGAATTATTAACATAAATTATCTATGCAATGGATTCGGTATGATAAAGAATGCAACGAATGCATCACAAGGGATGTTACTTTTTAAGCTGTCCACACTACAAAGCTTTGCGATTGGTACGCTTAAAGTCCGTGAAATCGTACCCTATACAAATTTAAGTGTTATCCCAAAATCTCACCCAACCGTACTTGGCACCACTACATTACGTGGCGACACTGTCCCTGTTATTGATATGGCCAAAGCAATTGGTTATCCCGCTATCAGTCTTGAAGAGCGCCAACGTTGCTTTATTATCATTACAGATTGTCGTCGTAAGTTAGTTGGATTTTTAGTCAGAGGTATTGAACGGATCACCGAGTGTAACTGGCAAAATATTGAAGCACCTCCCCAACATTTAGGTAGCGATATTTTTGTCACTGGTGTTATGCGCGATGCCGATAAGTTGATTCAACTACTAGATGTTGAATTGCTTCTCTCTAAAATATTTCCAGATGATCCTTCAACGTTATTGCCTACTCTTACCGATATTGAACGTGAGATTTTACGTCCGTTAAAAATCTTATTAGTTGATGACTCAGCCGTCGCCAGAAAACAATTAACTCAAGCACTTGATAGTATCAGTGTGCCCTACTTTGTTGCCAAAAATGGGCAAGATGCTTTTAATATGATGCAAACGGCTGCGCAAGCAAACGATCCGTTCCATATTTTGGTTAGTGATATCGAAATGCCAGGGTTAGATGGGTATGAGCTGGCATTCAATGTCAAAAACACCGATGCGCTCGTCTCAACCTATATTATTTTACACACCTCCCTTTCAAGTGAAATAAGTGTGTCTCAAGCACACCAAGTTGGTGCTCAAGAAGCACTGACAAAATTTGAAGCAAATGAATTAATACATGCGATGCTTCGGGGGGCGGAGCAGCATTTAGCATTAAGTAGCTAAAATGAAAAAAGCGAGAAATCACCCGTCATATTAGCGGTAATTTCTCGCTTTTATAATGTATTATTACATTAGATTAACGAATAAAACGGTTATAGATAAACAGAATAATAAATGCACCCAAGGTAGCGGTAATAATGCTACCAATGTTTACACCTGTTGCATGACCTAAACCAATAAATTTACCCACAAAACCACCAACAAATGCACCGCCAATACCCAATGCCATTGTTACAATCCAACCACCGCCATCTTTACCAGGCATTAAAAACTTTGCCAATGCACCAGCAATTAAACCAAGAATAATCCAAGATAAAATACCCATTAAGAGCCCCTATACTTTTAAAAATAGTAAATACTTATAATTGGTAAGTGTAGACAGGTATCCACTAACGAAGTTCAATTCTTTGTCAGGAAGTTTATAAAATCATAAGAAACTTATATACCAAATATGATTAGATTAACTTTGAGGGCATAAGATCGTTTAAATTACTCTCACCTAAAATCACTCTTTTTATTCATTCACTATAGTGTAATATGCGCGCTATTCGATGACTATAGATAGATATTATAAGGCAATAATACATATGAAATACGATTGGATTCTTTTTGATGCTGATGAGACCCTGTTCTATTTTGATGCTTTTAAAGGGCTACAGCTCATGTTTTCTCGTTATGATATCGCCTTTAGTGACGCTGACTTCAAACAATATGAATTAATTAACCGCCCGCTATGGGTGCAATATCAAAATGGCGATATTTCAGCCAGTGAACTTCAGCAAACACGTTTTCGGGAGTGGGCAAAAAAACTAAAAACAACAGAACAACAGCTTAATGATGATTACATGCAAGCAATGGCTGATATTTGCGAAGTATTACCGGGGACAACATCACTGATTCGATCTCTTAATGGTCGAGTTAAATTAGGCATCATTACTAATGGCTTTACTGCACTGCAAAAAATCCGCTTAGAAAAAACAGGACTAGCCGATTATTTTGATCTGCTCGTTATTTCAGAGCAGGTCGGCGTCGCTAAACCCGATCGCCGTATATTTGATTATAGTCTTGAAAAAATGGGCAACCCTGCACCTACTTCTGTACTTATGGTCGGTGATAACCCGCAATCAGATATCTTAGGCGGTATCAATGCAGGTTTAGACACATGCTGGTTTAATCATCAAAATCAATTATTGCCAGATACTATAAAGCCAACTTATCAAGTTTCAACACTGGCTGAACTTGAAAAAATATTAGCTTAAAAACAACAGGTTAAATCTAATAACGGATATGTATCGCGAATTTTTATTCTATATTCGCGATACATACATTATACATTCCGTATTAAATACGAATAATTACCGAATATCACTTTACAATCATCTTAAATAGCTTTAGTTTTAGGTCAATTATTTCATTCGAGCGCATCACTTATGTATTCAGTTAAGCACAACAATTTAGCAGTATCTTCTACTGTATTTGTTATGAATACTATTGCGCTTGTCTCTGTCGTCGTCGTCAAATAACGCTGACGTTTAAGCTTATTCGTCAGTTACTATTGCTGGCGGATATGTTAACTCTCCTTTTTATCTTCCGGCCAAACTGACCATTCATGTAGAAGGTACGCCGTTTGAAGAGAAGAGAACTTGCCGCCATTGGATTTATGACTTTTGCCTTATTTTTAGGGGCAGGAAACCTTATTTTTCCCCCTATGATGGCACAACAAGCCGGTGAAAACTGGTTAATCGCCATAGTAGGCTTCCTACTAACCGCCGTTGGTTTACCCGCCTTAACACTGATCGTTTTAGGTCGACTGTCATCTGCAGATAAACTCACTGCCTCATTACCACATTGGATGGATCGTACTTTCTGGTTTTTAGTATTAACGACTCTGGGGCCAGCCTTTGTTCTACCTCGAGCGGTAACTGTGGCGTATGAAATGGGTGTTAAACCTTTCTACCACGGTAACGGGTTAATGCTGTTTTCAGTGCTATTTTGCTTATTAACCTTAATTTTGGCACTGAAGCCCGGTAAGTTAGTTAGCTATATTGGTAAAGTAATGACGCCTGCATTAATCGTGATGCTAGCGGTCTTAGTGATTGCCGCTTTGATTAACCCATTAGGCTCTCCGACAGATGCCATTGCTGTTTATAAAGCAGCACCGACGGTTAACGGTATGATCCAAGGTTATATGACATTAGATGCTATCGCAGCGGTCGCATTTGGTTGGGTGATTATTCAAACGATTCGTAGTACGGGTATTAGCTGTAATAAAGCGATTTCTTACTACACATTACGTATTGCTGGTATCTACGCATTACTGATGTCTTTGTGTTATTTAGCTATGGGTTATTTAGGTGCGACGTCCTCTTCAATTGCTCCCAACTCAACCAATGGCGGTGAAATTCTAACACGCTATGCTGCTGGTGAGTTTGGTACATTTGGACAAATTTTATTAGCAACGATTACTTTAATGGCTTGTTTAACCACAACTATTGGCTTAACCAATGCAAATAGCGAATACTACAAAAATACTTATAACATCCCTTTTAAAATCAGTGCTGTTGTGATCATGAGCTTAACAGCCATTATCTCTAATGTTGGCTTAGAAACGATTATTGAAGTCAGCCTACCTGCTATTTTGATTTTATGCCCTATCGCAGTATCACTCATCATCGCCATTATTTTTATGCCGAACACTGTGAGTAACGCAAAGCGTAAATTCTCGATGAGCCAAACACTGATCGTCATTATCGCCACGTTATTTGGCAGTATTGATGCACTAAACATTTTAGGTAAGATCCCTTCCGCTATGCATCAAGATCTAACGGCATGGTTACCTTTGTTTAATGCTCATGCGTCATGGCTACTCCCTGTTCTAGTAACCATTTGTATCAGTAAAGTGACCCATATTATTCAACGTAATCGAAATACAGTTGCTACCTACTGATACTAAAATTGAAGCTATGCCATTGGTATAGCTTCAATATCAGCGTTACCACTGCTTTCAATTATTATATCGAAGCATAAAAATACAAAACCTGGCACTAGCACTCACATATTTAACTATCAATATGATTTTATTTAGTTAATTGCTTTTACTTAGTCGCAATAAAACGCATACCATAAAAAAATCGTTTACAACTCTATATTTTCTTTATATGTTGTAAGCGTTAATTCAATCACAAAACAGAAGTTGTTAAGTTATGTATTCAGCACTTTGCGAACATAAAACACGAAAAAACTTAGCATCGAGCCAATTTACTAATTGGAGCGAGGCTTCTGTTGTTGATATAAAACATACAACACGAATTATTACCGCTATTATCCTAGTGATTATTCGCTAGGCTGGCGGGCAAGCTTCCGTCAGCCGAGCTGGCGGAGGATACTATCAAGTCAAATATCTTCTTTCAGCAAACCTGCGGAATACGATTTCAATCATGGACGTTTAACGCATTGCGCATTAATCGCGATGGTTGTCTATAACTTCAAAAATGCAGGAACTACATTTGAAAACACAAGACATCTTCGTACTCGGTCTCACAACATTTGCCCTCTTTCTTGGTGCAGGTAACTTGATCTTTCCACCAGCAATGGGATTAGATGCTGGGACTTCTCTGACCTCCGCAATGGCCGGATTTTTAATTACTGCCGTAGGCTTACCCGCATTTACTATTATTGTGCTAGGTCGAATTGGTAATACCAATAATTTAACCAAGGCTTTACCTAAGTGGCTAGGTACAACTTTTTGGGTATTACTTTTTACCGCTATTGGCCCTGCATTTGGTATGCCTCGCGCCGTTACTGTTGCTTATGAAATGGGTATTCAACCATTTTTTACTCATGACCATTTAGTTGCTTTTTCTATCATTTTTTCTGCCGCTACCCTATTTCTTGCATTTAAACCAGGAAACCTTGTGACTTACATTGGTAAGATCATGACGCCTGCACTGATTATTTTACTATGTGGATTAGGCTTAGCAGCATTTCTTAGCCCTCTCGGTACACCTGCTGCTCCATCTGGTGATTACCAAGTCGGTGCTGTTACAAGTGGTTTGATCCAAGGTTACATGACGATGGACGCCATTGCTGCTGTCGGTTTCGGCTGGGTTATCATTCATGCAATAAAAGCTAAGGGTGTTACAACACAACAAGGTATTGCATCAACTTCTATTAAAGTCGCATTAATTTACGCCACGTTAATGGCGTCTTGTTACATCATTATGGGCTACGTAGGCGCAACATCATCAACGATTGCTGAACATGGTGTTAATGGTAGCGTGATCTTAACTCGTTACGTTGCAGGTGAGTTTGGTCATTATGGTCAATGGTTATTAGCCGCTATTATCTTAATGGCATGTTTAACCACCACAGTGGGTTTAACCAATGCATGTGCTGAGTATTATCAAGATACGTTTAAAGCTTCGTTTGGTTTCACAGCAACAGTCATTGTTGTGCTAACAGGGGTTATCGCAAACTTTGGTTTAAACGATATTCTGAAAGTAAGTTTACCTGCCATCCTTGTACTTTGTCCGGTTGCCATCGCATTAGTATTAGCATCATTGGCGGCTTCAACATTTACCGTTTCACGCCTTACACACAGTGCGGTTCTGATCACAGCGACGCTTTTCGGTACTATTGATGCGATTAATATCTTAGGTAAGATGCCAAAAGATCTCGGTGACTTTTTCAGCGATACATTACCGCTTTACAACGCACATGCAGGTTGGTTATTACCGTCTTTATTCATGTTAATTACGACGGCGATGATTGGGCGTACAGCAAGTGCAGAGAAAAAATTTGGGCGTGTTGACTACCGATTAAAAACGGCAAATAACGATTAAAAAAAACGGCGATATTGGGGTATCGCCGTTTTTTTACTGTTGTTTTTACTATACAAGCAAAAAGCTAGGCTTCACTTTAAGCGCTAGCAATGAAAGTATTACAATTCATTCCACATTGCGGCACCCGGCGCCCATACTTCCACTCTATTTTTCTCTAAATTACAACGAAAGTTAATATCACCACGATGTGCCGGCTTTATATGATCGACAAACACCCAGCCTCGATTACTTTCAGATTGATTATCAACATCATTAGCAATAATGGTTTCAGCAGTATATTGCGTTTTATTCGTTACCAAAATTTGGCACTGCTCGATATCATTGGTAGAAGGTGGAGTAAAAGGAGTTGCTGTCATATCACAGCCAGAAAGCAGTAGAGCAAGCAGTAAGATTTTAGTTTTCATCGTAGACTATTCATAGCATCAAAATGTGTCACTAATTGCAGGCGAAAAATGAATATCAACGATATGCCATTAGCGAAGTTGCGCGGAATTGTATAGATAAAAAAACAAATTGGTAGTGTTAATTAACCTCCATCATCATTCTTTTGAAGACAGTCACTCTCATAAAGCATTACGTTAATTCCTTGTAAAAATAACGCTTAACGAATACATATGATAATTTAACATTGCTGAAATTAATTATCGAAGCAATATCCTATTAAGAAGCTATTAAGCCACTGATAAAACAATGAAGAGTTGCCAATAAAAAGCCCAAATCATTAGCCATTGTGTCATGTCCTATCGAAAAAAAACAATCTAACGCAACTTGCTTAGTTGCATCAATTAGCAACAGGCTAATGAATATTGCACCTTATTCGAGATACACAATTTAGAGAATGTCTTTATTCATAGGAATGGCGTAAAGAATGATGATATTGGCGCTCAAACGAAAATGAGCAAAGCTTAATCATGCTACTTTTTGCTCTGTCTTTATAAACACTAAAAGTAGATCAAATGAAAAAATACTGGACACCACTAACACTCGTTTGTGCACTACTTGTGCTAACTTCTGGTTCTCTCCTATTTTTAGATATTAATTCGAAAAATATTGTTCTTATGCATGAATGGATTGGTATCTTAATGGTCATTGCCGTTCTCGGGCATGCTTTCTTATATAAGAACTCAATTATCAAGCACTTATCACGTAAGAATAACATTGTCATGATGGCGGCTATTTTATTACTGGGTATCGCAATGATCCAAAGTGATAAAGAAGTCGAACAGTCTAACAATGTCTCTGTCGCCTTGTTTGATTCTATCGATAATGCTCCAATTACGTTGATGTCAGAGCTAACTCATCAACCCATTAATAACTTAGTAGATAAAATAAAATTGGCTGGTTTTACGATTGATGATCCTAAGCAGTCCATTGTACAAATAGCACAATTAAATCATCAGCAACCTGAAGACATCATTTCTGTTATTTATAAAAAGTAAGCAATAATGCCCTGTTTATCAGGGCTTCAATCAAAGCCGATACTTAACCTCACTGTGTTATTTAAAATTTAGAGTCACTATTTATATCATCGATAAAACGATGAAATGTTGCCAAGAAAAAATCCAAATCATTAGAAATAATATCATGTCCTGTTGCTGAAAATGCCAATCTAACGCAACCTTCTTTTTCTGCTTCTTGCTTAGCAACATCAACAATCAACTGACTAACAAACTCTGCGCCATCGCCTAAATAGGTATTATAAAAATTTAATACCGGCTTTTGGTGATAAGAAAAATCCGTAAATTCCAGTTGAGTTACCTCCAGCAGCTCAGAGTCAACAACGGGATTTATTGGCTTTAAAAGAGAAAGTTCTTGCTGAACAAATTGCTTAATATCTTTTGGAAGGCGCGCTTCAATTTTCTCAAAAATAAAGCTAATTGGCGAATCAACAGCCACCAAGGCTTTAACTAAATCAGGGTATTTATAGTTAAAATATCGACCGTAAAGTCCCCCCAAGGACGGACCAAGTAAGATGGCGTTTTTAATATCTAACTCTATAAGTAAACTATGCAACTCCTGAGATACAACCTCTGGTGTCCTTACCTTTGTATTGAGTGGACTTCTGCCATAACCACCTCGATTAAATAAAAGTACACTGTAACGCTTTGCTAACTCGTCTTGTAACCATCGGTTATCTTCAATGGTAACGTTAGCTCCCGTATTAATCACTACACAATCTTTAGCACTGTGATGCTTTATATAGCGATACTCAATACCTGTAGCACTTATCATCATCTCACCTCATTTCTTTAACTTGTAAACTATTGATGAAACGATTAGTTATAGCAAAATTAAACACAGAGGATGTGAATTGAGAGGAAGGTAAATAAGGGGCATTACATTTTAATGCATACTTTTGTGCGCATCTTTATAAAAAACCACAGGCACTTTTCATGAACCTGTGGTTTTAAATGTCTACTGAACCGTAATAACTATTGATGTTGTTGAAGTTGCTCAGTCAGCCAATTTAACCACGCATCCATCCCTTCACCCGTTTTAGCTGAAAGTTTTATGACCTGAATATTGGGATTCACTTTTCGTGCATTAGCAATACAATCTTCTATGTTGATATCAACATACGGCAATAGGTCGACCTTGTTGATCAGCATTAAGTCAGCGGCAGCAAACATATTAGGGTATTTAAGCGGCTTATCTTCCCCTTCAGTAACAGACAAAATCGCGACTTTGCATGCCTCACCTAAATCAAAACTCGCAGGGCACACCAAGTTACCCACGTTTTCGATAAACAAGAAACCTGGCTCATTCATTGCTAATTGATGATAAGCATCGTGCACCATTTGTGCATCTAAATGGCAGCCTTTTCCTGTATTAACTTGAATAGCGGGCACTTGGGTAGCACGAATACGATCCGCATCGTTAGAGGTTTGCTGATCCCCTTCAATCACTGCACATGGATACTGCTGTTTTAGCTGCATCAGGGTTTCAGTAAGCAAGGTCGTTTTACCAGAGCCTGGGCTTGATACTAGATTCAGCACAAGCTGTTTATTGGCTTTGAAATGCTCGCGATTATGTTCAGCCAGTTTATTGTTGTTACCTAGAATATCCATCTCTAACGTCAGAAGTTGACGTTGAGAAACCCCAGCCACATGCACTTCAGCTTCGCCTTTACCGTAGTGCAAATCACCTTTATCTAAGGTTTCAGGCTGATGATGGTCATGGCTATCATGAGCATGGTTGTGATGTACGTGCGATGCATGGTCATGGTGAGAATGTTGATGATGTGGGTGGCTGTGTTCATGGTGCGATGTTGCAGGTAACGTGTAATGCACATGATGATGAACATCACCTTGATGATAGTAGTGATGATGGATCACAACAGGCTGTTCATTACTCGCTTTATGAACATTGGAGTGCGCGTGATCATGGTGATGGTCATTGTGATGACTATGCCCATGATGATCGTGGTGGTGAGAACCATGATGATGGTGATCGACACCTTCTACATGGCTATCTCCGCAGCCGCATACATTACACATTACTCTACCTCAATATTTTTAATCATTAATTCGTCACCGGTTTCAACTTTAAGCTGATAACCTTGGCAATGAGGGCAGCAGACACCACGCTCATCCATTTCGATATAGCGCTGACACTCCATACACCAAACTTGAGCTTGTACAGACTCAATGGCTAACTTCGCGCCTTCTGCAATCGTTCCTCGTGTTGCAAATTCAAATCCTGTTGCCAATGCATGGGGCTCTATACACGATAATGTCCCAATCGATAATGTCACTCGAGTTACACGATGAAAGCCTTGCTTTTTCGCCTGTTCAACCACGGTATCTACCGTATTCATACTCAGTGATAATTCATGCATGACGAGATCTCTTCATTCTTATTTTTGATGTATGGCAAACCACAACTGACCTGCTGAAATAGATGCATCATTAGCAGGAAGTGATTCACCACAAAAAAGGGATAAACTGTGCGCGCTGGCTTTTTCAAACACTTCATCAACTAATACACGGTTTTGGAATACCCCACCGCCTAAAACAATCGGTAATGGCTTATACGTTTGTCCTATGGTGACAATGACGTCAGCAATGGCACTAATAAAACTGTGCGCCAAACAATTTCGCCATGCTGGGCGATAATCATCGGCAACTAAACTTAACAGTGGTAATGCATATTCAAAAAGTGGTTGCCAATCAATCACACCATTAGCATCAACAGCAAAAGAAATAGGTTGATGGCATCGATCTTTCATTGCCGCTTGTTCGAGTTTCAACCCACATTCACCTTCATAATCAACGCGATCAACCAAACCTAACAAACTTGCCCACGCATCAATTAAACGTCCCATCGATGAGGTATAAGGCGATTGACTGCCTGTTAGCCATAATTGGTATAAATTATTAAAATAAATATCACTCCACTCTTTAAAGGCTGATAACTGCATCGCTTTAATCGCATCGACTGAGTAACATTCCAATAAAAGGGCAAATAACAAACGAGCTGGCTCTTTTATCGCTTTTTCGCCTCCAATTAAGCGAAATTGACGTAAATGTCCGACACGTTGATAACTTTGTGGTGTAGAAAGTAAGACTTCACCTCCCCACACGGTGTGATCGTCACCCCAACCAGTCCCATCAAAGGTAAAACCTAAAACCTGCTCCGTTAAATTATGCTCAGCCATCACAGCTAATACATGGGCATGATGGTGCTGCACCTTTAAAAGTGGTGTGACCAAATGGGCTTGGGTTTGGTATTTTTCAGCAAATTGAGAGGAATGATAATTAGGGTGTTTATCACACACCAACTGCTGTGGCTTAACATTATAAAGCGCTGTTAAATGGTTAAAGGTTTCTTGATAACGTAACTCGGTATCGAGATCGTCTAAATCACCAATATAAGGGGATATTAGCCATTGCTGAGGTAATGCTAACCCTATGGTTGATTTTTGCTCAGCACCTAAAGCAACGGTGATATTACCTGTACTTTGTTCACTACCTGTACCGAAATGACTCACAGGCGCATAGCCTCTTGCCATACGTAGCACACGGAGCTTTCCACCAGCATAATGTACCAAGCTATCATCGCACGCACTCACAATCGGACGATTATGATCTAAAACACCACTGATTTTCCCTGAAAATTGAGTACAGACTTGAGCTAACTCAGTCGCAATAGGCATACCTGATAAGTTCGCACTGGTCATAACAAGTGTACTTGTCGCATCGATTGCTTTTAATTCATCAAACAACAAATAATGCAATGGCGTATACGGCAGCATGATTCCAAGATACGGTACATTCGGAGCAACATTTTCAGCTAATACGCCATCTGTTCGTGTCACTTCTTCTGCCACAATATCTAACCGCTTATTCATAAGAACAATCGGTCTCGCTTGCGCTGCTAATGCTCTCCATTCCGCATCACAGCCTGCAACGAATTGTTGAGCAATGTCATCACTTGCCGCCATGATGGCTAACGGTTTTGACTGCCGATGCTTAAGCTTACGTAAACTCGCCACAGCTTGAGCGTTCGTGGCATCACACACTAAATGAAAACCACCGATGCCTTTAACTGCAACAATTTCGCCGTCTTTAATCTGTTGCGCAAGCTGCTCAATCGCTGTTTGTTTGGTTGCAACAAGTGGTAATTCTGCGCTAGATTTTACTCGCTGCTGTGCATCATAAAGCGTTACCCAAGGGCCGCAGCAGTCACAACTAATGGGCTGAGCATGATAACGACGATCGACTGGATTTTGATATGCCTCGGCACAATCAGAACACAACGAAAAATCCTGCATACTGGTTGCTGCACGATCATAAGGTAGCGCTTTTATAATGCTGTAACGTGGACCGCAATGGGTACAGTTGGTAAATGGGTATTGAAAGTATCGAGAATCTGGATTGGAAATATCCCGCTTACAAGCATCACAAAGCCCTTGATCTGGTGAAATAGATACCGTTGTGCTGTCACCGCACTGACTTTGCTCTATATCAAAAGTATTCGGCTTTTCCAATTCAGACCATAGCGATAAAGTGCGAACTGCCACATCATCAATGCGACTTAAAGGAGGCGCTTGGTCAATTAACTGCGAAGTGAAAATAGCTAATGTATCAAGAGAGCCTTGCACATCAATTTTCACCCCTTCTGAATCATTGATCACCGAACCAACTAGCGCATGTTGTGTCGCTAGTTGGTAGACAAAGGGGCGGAAACCGACCCCCTGTACAATGCCGGTAATATGAATATATTGTCGTGCAATGTTGTCTGTCACGCTAACTGCCCTGAATTAAGACAGCATTAAGATGCCACCAAATGCCGCCATAACGACACCTAGGACATTAGTAACACGGCGATTAGCAGCTGAAGACGCGATAGCTTTACCTAATACCACACCACACGCGTGTAGAATTGCCGTTGCAAGTACGAAACCGATAAAGAACTCAACAGCCGTAGCGCCTAAAGGCATTTCCATACCGTGAGCCATACCGTGGAATAATGCAAATGCCATTACTGCACCTGTCGCTACTTTTGCAGAGATACGACCACCCGCTAATAGCATGCCACCCATCGCAATCACAGACACTGCAATAGCTAGCTCAACACCTGGGATCACAACACCTGATACACCTAATGCAGCACCTACAATCATGATTGAGATGAAAGCAAGAGGTAAACGTGAAATCGCTTTCCCCCCCATCATTGCTGCTAATAGACCCACACCCACCATAACACTTAGGTGATCCATGCCAGTAAATGGGTGAACAAAACCACTCATGAACGCAGAAGCGTGAGGACCAATGTGACCAGGGTGTGCTAAAGCAAGAGGAGAAAAAGAAGTAGTTAGCAAGCCCAACATTAGATGTTTCATTTTCATATTAATATCTTCTTAATAAAAGTAACCGGAAATCCGGAGGGTTATAAAACACTTCACGCGATAACTAAGCGTAAAGTACGATGAAAGCACGAGATCAAATCATGCCAAAAATACGTTCTGGGTGAGCATAAGCATCGGCTCGACCACGGCGACAATGCCCTAATAACGTCATATTTAAACGATCCGCTAAATCGACAGCCATTTTTGTTGCAGAAGATACGGCAAGTAACACTTCAACACCGGCTGAGGCCGCCTTTTGTACCATTTCAAAACTAGCGCGACTGGTGACTAACACAGCACCGCCAGATAAACGCTGTTGATGGATATAACCAATTAATTTATCTAACGCGATGTGGCGACCAACATCTTCAAATGTTGCGAGTAATTGACCATTGGCATCGATGTATGCTGCCGCGTGTGCTGCACCTGTGAGTTGATTAAGTGCTTGGTGTTGAAGTAATTGCTGTAACGCTTGTTCTAAATGACTTAAATCAAACTCAACTGTCATCGGCAATGGCATTAGCATCCGACATACGGTTTCCAATTTTTCTTCACCACAAATACCACAGCCCGTTAAACCCGCTAATGAACGACGTTTCTGCTTTAAACGCTCAGCACAACGATTTGCAACTGTAATATCAAGATTGATCCCATTATCATGATGGGTAATCAGTATATCGTGAATATCACGGTGATGATCGATAATTCCCTCAGACAATGAAAAGCCTATCGCAAACGGCTCTAAATCATGAGGAGTACACATCATCACGGTGTACGCAACGCCATTAAACGCAAGAGCAACAGGCGTTTCTTCAATAATGAAATCCATCTCTCTAAAATCGCTTTCTCCTTTGCGATAGCGAATGATCGGACGCTGACAAGCATCACTAACGGCATCGGTTGATTGCACCTCAAGAGTGGTCAAAATAGTGATCCTATAATTAAATAAAAATGTAGGCTGGTATAAAACGCATCAGATACCACCTCGAAAATCTTGGCTATTAATCCCCATTTTCTGCATTCGAGATAACAAGGTTGTCCGTTTCAGTCCTAATTGGTTTGCCGCACCATTCGGCCCTGCGACCACACCATGACAAGCCTTTAATGCTTTAATCACGTCTGCTTTACTAATAATGGGTTTAACTACGTCACCTTTCACTGTTGATTCTGGCGTATTGATAACACCAGTAGCTTCAGGGGTAACCAATCCGACAGAAGGCGCATTCTCGGTTGGTACACAGGCAGAATGAGACGCTGTTTTTAGCTCATGAACAGGAACATTAAGCACATTACCACGCGTTAAAATCACAGAGCGTTCAACAAAGTTACGCAATTCACGAACGTTGCCCGGCCATGGAAATGCGCTCATAACCGCTAAATCTTCTGCTGCAATTACGGTGATCGTTTTGCCCATTTTTTTGGCTAATTCACGGGTAAAATGTTTAACCAATAATGGGATATCTTCGGCACGTTCACGCAGTGGCGGAATTTGGATAGGAAAAACATTCAAACGGTAATAAAGATCATTACGAAATTTCTTTTCTTCTACACGGCGTAATAAATCAACATTCGTGGCGACAACAATTCGCACATCAACACTGATTAATGCGTTCTTACCCACACGTTCTATTTCATTTTCTTGTAATGCACGTAATAATTTAGGCTGAAGCTCTAACGGCATATCACCAATTTCATCTAAAAATAACGTACCTTTATGCGCTTGTTCAAAACGACCAACACGCTGGCTAATCGCGCCAGTAAAGGCGCCACGTTCATGACCAAACAATTCACTTTCAAATAAACCAGCAGGAATGGCGGCACAATTCATCTTCACCATATCCGTTTTGCTGCGTAGGCTTAACTTATGAATAGCACGAGCAATTAATTCTTTTCCCGTCCCCGACTCGCCTAAAATCAACACCGTACTGTCACAACAAGCAACAAGGGCAACTTGTTCAAGGACTTTATTCATCACTTCACTTTGACTAATAATATCGTCAAAAATAACGTGTTCACCCATCCCTTCATCGATGTTTACAAACTTTGTAATAGGTTGATTAGGAATGCTCGCTTGATGTGTTTTTATACTATGCATTGCTAACGCAACACGCGCAGCTATCTGTTTAAATAACTCAAGATCCGTATTTTGATATGGCGCTTCAATAGGCTTCATAAAACTGATATAACCCACTGCAATGCCTCTAAATATGAGTGGCATAACACAAGCAGTTTTAACACTACGAGGAAAGTACGGGCTATTATTATCAGCCTGCATTTTCTTAATATCTATCGCATTTAAAAATACAGGCTGTTTATTCTTAATTGCATTTTTAATTAGTTTATCATTGGTAAAGAAATGACATTGATAATCAATTTCATTATTAATAAAACAAGCAGAGTGTTGATTGTAATGCCCATCTTGTAATTGAATAATCGATAGATCAGTCATACCAAAATGCTGATATAAAAAGCGTAATAATGAACCTATCAATTCTTTTTTTGTACTTTGACTTATAACAGTATTCGTCACATCAACCAGAACCTGAAAATTGTTTTTTTCAGTTGTTAGTTTTTCAGTAAATGTTGATGCCGTTTGGTGCTCTATAATATGTTCAATCATTGCTGAAATCATATTATTAAATAATTTGAATTGCTTCTCGCTCTCACTATCATCAGGCATAGTTAGATTAATATATTCAATCGCACCTAAAGGTTGATTACAAATAGATAGCGGTATTTTGCAATAATTAAAAACCGAGTCATACGCAGGATGACTTTCTAGCTGAGGAAAAGTTTGATATAGCGTTTCACCATCCATCTGATGGCAATAATCACGCATGGTAGCGCCATGCAATCCAATACTTGAGCCAGTGTAATCAAATTGCTGACATTGTTTATCTTGATCAAGGTAGTAAAGGCTTGGTTGACTATCAAGATCATTTTTTAAAAGTAGATTCACACGTTCAACATTGATAAATAATAGATCTTCATTGTTAAGAAAATCCATTACGCCTGAAATATCATTGATTGATAATAAGGCTTTAGAAAAAGTCATCAAATCACTTTCAAAGCGTTCCATGTTGGCATTAACTCTTGCTGATAATGTCGCTCGAATAGAGAGTAATAATTCAAGCATTTATTATACAATTCTCAACCATTTTAGTAACCAAGTATTGATATCAATCAATAAACAATAAATATAAATGCAAACTAATGATGAAAAACAGAGTAAATGCTAATTATTTGAGCGATATGAATGACTAGTAGCAATATACAGCAAAGCAATGAAATATAAGGTTTCCAAATTTAAAATATACAATATTCTATCTTGGAAACCTTATTTTCATTAATGGTTTATTTGAATAATAAAATAAACAAATACACTCATTTTTTGTTATTAAGCATTAACAACATGGCTCTTCAAGCGTGCTTTCAAATTACTGTACTCTGTTTGTACGTAATTTTCCGCCCATGACTGATCTTCAATATTTTCTACCTTAACGGCACAATATTTAAATTCAGGTGTGCTTGAAATCGGATCCACATGCTCAATGGTTAATTCATTACATGCACCAATCCACCATTGGTAAGTCATGTATACCACGCCTTTATTTACACGCTCATTATAGTTTGCACGTGAAATTACTTTACCGCGACGTGATGAAACCCAAACCAATTGTTGATCGTCAATACCTAACTGACGTGCATCATCCGGGTGCATCTGCACATAACCCGGTTCATCTTCCAATGTCTGTAATGCAGAACAGTTACCCGTCATTGAACGACAAGAGTAATGGCCTACTTCACGCACAGTAGATAATACTAACGGGTATTGGGCATCTGGTTGCTCTAATGGCGCACGCCATTCCGCAGCAATGAACTGACCTTTACCTGATGGTGTACTGAATTTATTACCTTCAAACAAGAAAGGTGTACCCGGATGATCCTCAGTTGGACATGGCCACTGTACAGATTTTAACCCTTCCATCTTCTCGTACGTTGCACCTGTATATAGTGGTGCAAGGTGACGCATCTCATCCCAAATTTCTTGGGTATTTTGATAAGACATTGGGTAACCCATACGGGTTGCTAATAAACTGAAAATTTCCCAGTCAGGTTTCACGTCTCCCGGTGGTGTAATCGCTTTATAGAAGCGTTGGAAACCACGGTCGGCGCTACTGTATACACCTTCATGCTCACCCCAGCTTGTCGCAGGGAAAATCACATCAGCAAATTCTGCTGTTTGTGTCATGAAGATATCTTGAACAATCACCAATTCCATCTTGCGCATGGTTTCACGCATCGCTGCAAGATCGGCTTCAGTTTGTGCTGGATCTTCACCGAAAACATAAAATGCTTTACAGATCCCTTCCTCAACTTTGTGACCAATTTCTGTTAAGCGGTAACCCGGCTTACCAGATAATTGTACACCCCAAGCCGCTTCAAATTTTGCACGAATGTCGGCATCTTCTACTGACTGATAACCTGGGAACTGGTGTGGCAACATACCCATATCACAGGTACCTTGTACGTTGTTTTGTCCACGAACAGGACCACAACCTACACCTTCACGACCAAAGTTACCGGTTAATAATGCAAGACCGGCTAAACCACGCACAACATCAACAGCTTGTCCGTATTGGGTAACACCCATACCCCAAAGGATCATCGCTTCAGGTGCTGCCGCATAAGTACGTGCCGCTAAACGAATATCTTCCGCTTTTAAGCCTGTTGTTGTTTCAACACTTTCAGGTGTATAACGAGATACAAGTTCACGGAACGCATCAAAGCCTTCAGTGTTATTTGCAACGTACTCTTTGTCGTATAAGTTTTCTTCAATAATGACATTCGCTAACGCATTAACCAGTGCCATGTTTGAACCGTTCTTCAACGCTAACCATTGATCAGCGACACGTGCAGATTCGATCTTACGTGGGTCGCAAACAATGATCTTCGCACCATTAGCGCGAGCCTTAAGAATGTGCCTTGCTACAACTGGGTGAGAATCAGCCGCGTTGTAACCGAATATGAGTAAACATTTTGTTTTTTGAATTTCGGGAATGGCGTTACTCATTGCGCCATTACCTACTGTTGTCTCCAGACCGGAGACTGATGGAGCGTGTCACACCCTGGCGCAGTGATCGACGTTATTCGTCCCTATCACCGCACGTGCGAGCTTCTGCATCACATAGTTAGCTTCGTTACCTGGACCGCGCGCAGAGCCAGTTGTCATGATCGCGTCAGGGCCATATTGCTTCTTGATTGCCATTAGCTTTTCGCCGGCAAAATCAATAGCTTCTTCCCATGAAACCGCTTCTAACGCGGCATCGCGTGTACGGCGGATCATCGGTTGCTTCAAGCGTGGAGTTAATAAATTGGTGTCGTTAAGGAAATCCCAGCCATAGTAACCTTTTAAACACAGTTGACCTTCGTTGGTACGGCCATCTGCAGGCTCTGCTGCAATTACTTTGTTATTTTCGACAACCAATTTTAGTTTGCACCCAGTACCACAGTAGGGACAAACAACAATTGATTTTTTCATACTAACCTTGGGTTGTAATAATAAACGTCAATAGCATTGTGATTAAACAATCACCTTAGCAACCTGTTGCTACTACAGCGCTCATTGCCGCTGCTTCACGTTTTTGTTGGCTAGTTTCAGTCAACGTCTCAGGTTCAATGATTCGAATCGCACCAGTAGGACAAACTTGAACACAAGAAGGGCCTGACTCTTGGTGATGACATAAATCACATTTTAATGCTTGGGTTTGCGGTACTTTGCGCGTAAACAACGCAGCACCTTTTGTCTCTTCAACCATCGTTGTCACCACATTCATTGCACCGTAGGGGCATGCAATAACGCAGGTTTTACAACCGATACAACGAGATTGAATCACTTTGACAAAACCATCTTCTAATACGATGGCGTTATTGGGACAAACCTGAGCACACGGCGCATCATCACATTGACGACACATTACAGGCGTAGTTACATGGGCATTTTTCACGACGGTTAAACGTGGTGCAAAATCCGATGGTGCCATTCCTGCTACCGTATTTTCTGCTTGATGCGATAACGCACAAGCGATTTCACAAGTTCGGCATCCAATACACAAATTTGGATCTGCAAAAACAAATCGGTTCATGGTGTATCCCTTGTTGATGTCGATACATCGCAATACATATCCGCATTGCGATACCTTATAAGCATGAGCTATGCCAGTTTTTACACCTTGAACAGCAAAAACGCAAACTATTAATATTTAAGACAAAAAAATAAAGCCTGATCGAAATCAGGCTTTATTTATAGCAATGAACATGTCTGATATGTATCGATAACCATCATCGACACACTTCGTCACATCTCATCGACACCTTATCGACAGGCCAACGATTAAGCATCGTCACTGTCGCAGTTTACTGCTAACAGTGGGTGAATCCGCCCGAGCCTTGCCAAGTTGGTAATTGTTGATAAATTTGCTCAACACCTTGTTGTACCATTTCCGTTAAAGGGAATGAAAAAGCAACAATCGCAGGCTGTATACCAATGAAGATCACTTCTGGTACAAAGGTCTTTAATTCATCGATTAAGAAATTCAACGGCAAACTGTGGGTCGACACCACATACATATCAACGATAGTCTCAGGATCAATAATTCGTACTTCCCCTGCTTCTTCACCAATATCTGCAGCATCAACCACCAGCACCCGTTTCGGCATTGCTTTACGAATAAGGTGTAAGCAATCCTCAGGCATCGAGCCGCCTTCCAGCACGCTCCAATCCGCTATCGGATTCTCTTTCATCATCTTTGCGAGTAATGGACCAGCACCATCGTCTGCCATCATGCTGTTACCAACCGTCAATACAATATTGCTGACCGACAGATCGACATCGTCATTCGACACCGTTACGCCCATGACAGAAGAGAGGTTAATTTCCTCTAGCACAATTACTGTCCTCCTCGGATCATCATGTACATGGTTGGTTCGCGATGAATATCCCCTAAGGCTGCAATAAACCCATGGGTTAACTGCTTTGACTTCTCACTTTGAGTCGTACTATTAATACCATCAAACGCCAGTGCCAACATGTTTAAATGCTCGGGATAAATCGTGATTTCACCAAACACTAGAAAACCTTTCATTTTACGAAATGCTTCACCGCTTTGGTCTAATCCACTGATCCATTCAAGATACTCATGACCTGAGCATTTCAATACCGCATCTAAGCAATCGACCACACCAAGATGGTGACCAATCGCCAAGCTGTAGTACATAATTTGCTTGGCTTCTTCTGGTACATCGTAGCTTTCATCAACAAACTTGCGACCCAAGCTGTAGAAATACACATTCTGCTCAAGGTGACGAGATTGCGTTAACTCTTCAGGTAAATCGGCAATCTTGCTATTAGGCATTTTCGCCTCCACAGCACGCTTTTTGCTCTGCCCCGCACGCAGGTTGTCCCGTTAATGCAGCCATGGTTTTGCTCAGCAGAATATTCACGATTTCGGTTAAACGTGGATCGTCTTTTTCCGCTAAGTAAGCAGCAATCTTGCTATCAACGTTATCCGCACTACAGGTTGCCAATACATCCATCACTTCATCTGCAATACGTTGGCCTTGAACATAACCGGCAAGTAAGCGGGCTTGACGCTCAATCATCACCTTAATATCCAGTGGAATTTCAGTATGTTTAAGGCTCGCTTTTTGCTCATCAGGATTGTGTGTTTTCGCTTTCAGTTTCTGATCAAGTAGGCCTAATGCTACTGCAAAACCATAAATCGTTGCCGCAGGTGTTGGAGGACAGCCCGGAATGTAGACATCAACAGGTACAATCTTGTCAGTACCGCCCCAAACACAATATAAGTCGTGGAAAATACCGCCATCACAACCACATGCACCATAAGAAATCACAATTTTAGGATCAGGCGCCGCTTCATAAGCACGAAGCGCGGGTGCACGCATTGCGCGAGTCACAGCCCCCGTAAAGAGAAGAATATCGGCATGGCGAGGCGATGCAACAACCTTAATACCAAAACGCTCAGTATCAAATACAGGGGTTGTGGCTGCAAAAATTTCGATTTCACAGGCGTTACAACCACCACAGTCAACACGGTAAACATACGCCGAGCGACGAATCTGCTTAATAAGCGCGTCTTTTAATTTCTGGCTATTAGGCGGTAATGGAACAGGAACAGTTTGGGTATGAGCTGTACCATTTAGCTGTTTAATACCTTTCACATTTCCTCCTCAAGGTAACGTAGATGGCTAACGTTTTCGCTATCTAGCATATTGTTACTGCGACGACACTCAGGACAGGTTTCTAATTGTTGGCGACGTAACTCTAATTGATCAGCTGAAACACCCGTTTGTGCCAAAGTGTCTAGCACATAGTCCAATAGCTTTTTCGCTACAAACGGACGCTCACATTGGCGACAATTCGCCAGTTGGAACACCGCATGTTCGTACAGATCTTCTTTTCGGGTTACCGCTAATTCAAAGTTCTGCGAAAGCTTAATGGCTTTCGTTGGGCAGACTTCTTCACAGCGACCACAGTAAATGCATCGCGCCATCGACAATTCCCAACGGCGTGTACCGGCTTTTTCGTCAGTTTCCATCACCAACGCATTGGCAGGACAAGCACGCATACACGCAGCACAAGACAGACACTGATCTGCATCTAGCTCTGGCTTACCACGGAAGTCTTCATTCACTTCCAATGGTGCGAATGGGTATTTGGTTGTGACTTCACCGGTTTTTAAGACGGTCTTTAATAACTTAAACACAACGCCTCCTACAGCTTAAACGGTGAGTTTTTACGGTCGATGCTGTACTGCTCAATCGCTTTATATGGAATAGTTTTGCTTCGCTTCTTCTTCGTATCGACAATGGTGACACGGTCAGTACATGAGTAACATGGATCTAAACTACCGATAATTAACGGCGCATCAGCAACGGTGTTACCTCGTAACATGTAGCGTAACGTAGGCCAGTTCGCATACGTTGCTGCACGACAACGCCAGCGGAATAGTTTTTGGTTATCCCCTGTCATGCTCCAGTGCACGTTTTCACCACGCGGCGCTTCAGTAAAGCCCAACGCAAACTTATTCGGTACGTAGTTAAAACCTTCAGTGAGAATTGCACCCGGTGGTAGGTGATCAAGGCCGTATTCAACAATATTTAGTGAATCAAATACTTCACGGATACGAACCATCACACGTGATTGCACATCACCGCCGTCCATGGTTTGTAATTCCATTGGAACATCACCGTAAGACTCTAAAGATTGTCCATGAATAATACGTACATCACGCTTAAAGCCGCTAGCACGAATAAGTGGCCCAACAGGGCTGTAATCACGAGCAACTTGCTTCGATAAAATACCTACACCTGCAATACGGCTTTCGATATTAGGTGTTGCTAGAAGCACTTCCACCAACTCAGAAAAGGTTTTGCGTACTTCTTTGACCATCGCAATACCTTTTAAGCGTTGATCTTTAAGAAAATCTCGACGTACACCACCAATTAAGTTCATACCGTAAGTTTTACGGGCACCTGTTAGTAGCTCAGCAAGCTCCATAGTCTTTTCACGGACACGGAAGAACTGCATGAAACCTGAGTCAAAACCAACAAAGTGGCTAGATAAACCAATGTTTAGTAAGTGGCTGTGTAGACGTTCAACTTCAAGTAAAACAGTGCGGATCATCTTGGCGCGGAATGGCACATCAACCGATAACGCATTTTCAATCGTGTTGCTGTAACCCACACTATGGGTAAAGCCACAAATACCACAAACACGGTCCGTTAACTGCGCGACCTCGTGGTAACCCATGCGTGTTTCTGCCAGTTTTTCCATCCCACGGTGAACGTAGAACATACGGTAATCCGCATCAATAATGTCTTCACCGTCAACGAATAAACGAAAGTGGCCCGGTTCATCAGAGGTAATGTGTAATGGACCAACAGGTACAATACGGTTGCTGTCATCACCTAACTGATTATCAAAATTATAAGTTTCAGTTTCTGTGGTAGGTTGCGGACGCTGACGGTAATCCATCGCATCTTTACGTAGTGGGTGGAGATCTTCAGGCCAATCATCAGGAAGGACTAAACGACGTTCATCAGGTAAACCTACTGGACGTAAGCCGTACATATCACGCACTTCACGCTCGCCCCACACAGCAGCAGGAATGGTTGGCGTAATAGAAATAAACTCTTGGCTATTGGCATCAACCAGTACTTTTACCGTTACCCAACTTTTAACTTCCCCTTCCATAGAAAGCGCGTGATAAACCGCAAAGTGACCATTTAAGGTACGCTCGTCATTACCGAATGTAACGGTCAGCCAACCGCCTTGATCGTAATAAAGCCACTTCATCACTTCGACCAAAGAGGTCATTTTTACCGTGATGGTCACTTGATTATCCGTTTGCCACTCTTCATCAATAATGGCTGATGGAAAGAAATGATTCACACCATCGACATACTGTTTGCCAATCCGATTTGATTGCGGTTTAGTGGCATATTGTTCAAATGTATTGTTTGTCATTACTGTTTCTTACCAACCAAAAATTAAAAAGATAAGTGCCAACACGGCCACTAAAAATACAGGGAAAATAGCGCGGTGGATTTTCATAAAGCGGAAACGCGCCATGGTGTTTTCCGCAATACCTGCAATGAAGAAAACCACAAAAAGCTTGATGAATAAGATCACGGTTGCTGAAAATAAGCTGCCGAAACCTAATGATTGGGCTTTACCCCAAGGAATAAAAATCGCAAGGAAGAACTGAGCGACAACGAGCTGTTTTAGACCTAGGCCTAATTTCACCATCGCTAAACCAGCACCTGAGTATTCAGTCACAGGGCCTTCTTGTAGCTCTTGCTCTGCTTCTGCACTATCGAACGGTAATTTACCCATCTCAATAAACAGTGCAAATGCACACACAAGACCTGCCAAGATAATCGCTAATGGCGAATGCCAGCTGTCATTTGCCATCGCATGGCTAATATAACCAAGATCGGTTGTACCCATTGCTAATGCAACAACTACAATCGACAGGATCAGCATTGGCTCAACCAAGATACCAAGAGTCAATTCTCGGCTACTACCTAAGCCACCAAACATACTGTTTGAATCAATACCTGATAACGCAAAGAAGAAACGGAAAATAGCCAATAAGTAAATATCGGTAATAATATCGCCCGAAATAGGGAAAGGTGACACTTGCGTCACGGTTGGCAATGCCATACCGATCAACATCATAGTGATCACCATTACCCAAGGCGTGATCCAGAAAATAAAGCCTGCATTTGACGGTGATACCGACTGGCGCTGCAATAACTTATAAATATCGCGGTAGTCTTGGAGTACTCCCGGCCCTTTACGAGAATGAATTTTAGCGCGAATAACACGGGAAAATCCGGTGGCTAAAGGGGCAAGCAGTAGCATCAATAAAGCCTGAACAACAGCTAGCGTGATCCAACTAGCAGAAGGCATTTCAAGTGGGGACATTAGCAACTCACTCCTGAAATGAAAGGAAAGAACAACACCACAAATAGCGCAGCCGCACAGCACATAATGCAGACTTTTCGACCATCAAGTTGACTACCGTCAGCTACCGCAAATAAATGTGGTAAGACATGACGATCAATCAAAGATTGCTTTGGACGGTTGTCATAAATAAGGCTAAACATATGACGCATTGGACGCGTAATACCTTCGGCAGAAACTGTCATACGCTGCTCATATTGGTAACCACACGCCCAAGGATCACCTTGTTGACGACGTACCAAACGACGTTGACGGAACACATAAAGCAATATCGCTGGAACCAGTGCTAATAGCGCTAGCATAATCGCAATTACAGGGGTAGAGAGGATCGCTTGATCAGCCACTGCTGGATAAACCGCACTGCCTGTTGCAACAGAAACAGGGCCAAGATGAAGAATTGAAGATGCAATATCAGAGAAATAAGGTGCAATCCAAGGCGAGCCCACACCTAATACAATACATAATATCGCTAACATCGTTGTTGCTGTTGTCATGCCAGCGCCCACTTCACGAGTATTCGCCGCTTGTCCTGTTTTCGGTGCACCAGTAAAGCAGATACCGTAAACCTTCACAAAACACATACAAGCTAATGCACCTGTTAGTGCCAGCATTACCATACCGAACGGGCCAAACAACATATTTGCTGCGGTTCCTACTTTACCCATGCTAAATAGTGATTGATAAATAAACCACTCAGACACAAAACCGTTAAACGGTGGCAACGCACAAATCGCTAAGGTACCAATTAAGAACGCAATGGCTGTTTTTGGCATGGTCTTACCCAAACCGCCCATCTTATCCATGTCTTTGGTATGCATACGGTACACAATAGAGCCTGAGCCTAAACACAATAAGCCTTTGAAGATCGCATGGTTTAATAAGTGGTATAAACCACCCAGTAAGCCCAATAGCGCAAGCACTGGATGATGGCTTGCGATACCAATCATACTGACACCGACACCAATTAAGATGATGCCAATATTTTCAATCGTGTGGTAAGCCAATAGACGCTTAATATCATGTTCTGCTAACGCATACATTACGCCTAAAACAGACGATACCGCACCGAAGATCAGAACAAGGAAACCCCACCATAACTGGGTTGCGCCAAGGAAAATAATACTGAATTTTAAGATGCCATAGATACCAATCTTCACCATCACACATGAGATCAAGGTAGAGCAGTACGAAGGCGAAATAGGATAGGCTTTAATTAACCAACCGTGTAAACCAACACCCGCTGATTTAATACCGAAACCAACTAACGCTAATAGGAAGGTTAATGATGCAAAGCCAGCACTTATTGGTGTAGTAGTGAACGCACTAAAGTCATAGCTATGGGCATTTATCGATAGGATCAAAAATGCAGCCATGATCAAAAAGCTAGCAATATGATCGACAATAAAGTAATTCAAACCAGCCTTACGACTTGCCAAACTACCATCGCTGATCACAATCAACCATGATGCGATTGAGACCACTTCCATAAACACCATAAAAGTGATCACATTGGCTGAAATCACTAATACCGTCATTGCCGCAGCAAAGATGTTAAATAGGATATTGATTTTCCAACCCGATTTACCCAGATATTCTTTTAAATAATTAATCGAATAAATAGACGCCGCCATGGTCACTATGGATATTACCACCACCATTAAGGCTGAAAGCATATCCATATTCACCATACAGCGCGTCGCCAGTGCAAAATCGGCTGAGTCATAATGACCCACAATGGTAGACACACCCGCTAAAACACCAAACACGCCACCAAATGCACTAATCACACCCGCCAAACGTAAACTATCACGTTCATCCTTACGACCAAGCCAAGAAATAAGGGCTGCTACACCGTAGCTGATCACAGCAAATAAAACTAAAACTAACGGATTCATTTGTTCATAGCTCCTGATTTCACAGAAACGGCACTGTCAGCCGCGCTTTCACGTTTACTGTGGCGTGCTTTCATCACTTTACTCTCATCAATCAACACAATTGCTTGAGTAGGACAGACTTGTGCACAGGCAGGCCCTTGTTCACGAAAACCACATAAATCACATTTCACTGCGATACTTTTCACGCCCGGTTCCCATGCCAAAATATCTTGACCAAAAGTGCTAGGTATTGACGTTGATGGGTTACTAGAACGAGGAGTAGAAGGGATATAGGTATCGTAACTGTTTGCCATCGCAATTGGTCGACTACCATCAAAAGCGATAGCACCAAACGGACACGCGACTGCACATAATGTACAACCAACACAAAGCGACTCGTTAAGAACAACACGATCTGCTTGTTTAGAAATAGCTTGTACCGGACATACAGCCGCACAAGGCGCGTCTTCACAGTGACGACACATAACAGGTGCCGTAGCATTGTCATGTTTAACCACGGTAAGACGAGGATGGCTTTGCAGTCCGACTTTTTTATGTTCTTCGGAGCACGCTGCCATGCAGGTGCCACAACCGATACATTTGTCGGGATCTGCAACAACAAAGCTTTTCATGATCTTTCCAGTTAATTGCAAAAAGCATCACAAAAAGCAATAATCATACCAATAAGGTATCTTTGTGTTTTATTAGCTAAAGATCATTCACTTATACCTAGCGCGCTCTCCTACTCTTCACTTTTTATTACTACTAAAAGGAAATAAACATAGGATGTTCGCCTATCGACACTGCTATCGACACCTTATTTCGACAGTAGTGTCGACACAAAACCACAAACAAGAAAAAACTGTTTTATAATTGAGCTTCATGCGATGGACATTTACCACCTAACTTTATGAATATGACTAATGATTAAGAAAAAACACCTTCATTCAACCATGCCCTTCTATCTGCTTTTTATTGCAGGTATTGTTGATGCTATTGGCTTTATCCATCTGAAAAATGGCCTGTTTATCTCTTTTATGAGTGGTAACACAACCCATGTGGGCATACTGTTAACCTCAGGCAATACACCACAAGCGTGGCACTACATTGGGGTTATTGTATTATTTGTTTTAGGTGCTGCCGTCGGCGAAGCTATCGCGATAGCTAACAAACCTTTTTATCGCAGTATGATCATGGCGCTAGTCACATTAGTGCTATCAGCAACATTGTTTGTTGAGCCTATCGCTAAACCAATTGTGACCAATTTCTTCTTAAGCTTTGCTATGGGTATTCAAAATATCGCACTGCGATTAACCATTGAAAAATCAACCGCACTCACTTACGTAACAGGTTTTTTGGTTAATACTGGACGTTCTATTGCCATGCTATTAATGGGTGAAGGCGATCGTAGCACGTTTTTTCGCCATTTCAGCTTATGGTTATCCATCTTTCTTGGCGCAATTGCAGGAACACAAGTGATGGATTACTCCTTCAAATATGCATTACTTCTCCCGATCATCTTAAGCTTAATTGCAACAGGCATTTTATTCTGGACCCATGAAATTGCGGATGATTAATAGTTACAGTAACCAATAAAACGAAAAAGCCGACGTGATGTCGGCTTTTTTGTATCTCAAAACCCTTGACCTGTCTAAAGCTTCATAGTTTATAGTTCGCCTATCAATAAAGGGGAAAGCTGCCATGTACCGTATTTCTGAGTTAGCGCAAAAGGTGGGATTAAGTCGTTCCACATTACTTTATTACGAAAAGCTTAAACTGATCACTGGCACACGCTTAAGCAATGGTTATCGTGGCTATACCGACAAAGATGTGCAACGGGTAAAACTGTTACGGCAACTGCAAGCAGGCGGGCTTTCATTGAAAGAGTGCCAATCCTGTTTAGATGCCCAAATAGATCGAGATCTGCTACTTCAACGGCTAAATATTCTTGATGAAGAAATCGCCCAAAAACAGAAAGCCCGTGATTTGCTTTCTGCCATGCTGGGTATAAATTCGATGAAAGAATGGCATCAATCAATGGAATCAGCAGCACCCTCGGCTCACTTAGAGTGGCTAATGAAGCAAGGTTTCAGTGAAAAACAAGCCTTACGATTAAAATGGCTATCAAAAGATATGAACGAACATGAGCAATACATGGCAGACTTTGAAGCGATCTTTGATGATTTAGAACGACTTGGCCCTAGTTGTGATGAAGACTCTCTAAAAGCACTTGAAACATTGCCCATTAAATCTGGTGAAGTGTTAGATATCGGCTGTGGTAAAGGTGTTGTTACTACCTTATTAGCTAAACATGGCGATTTTCATATCACGGCATTAGACAACGATGAATATAACTTAAGTTGTTTAAACGAAGCAGCTATTGAAAACGGGCTTAAACATCGCATCACTTCTGTTTGCGCCAGTATGACCACAATGCCTTTTGAAGAACAACGTTTTGATGTGCTGTGGGCTGAAGGCAGTGCTTACATCATGGGTGTTGAGCAAGCACTAAAACAATGGAAGTCATTAATTAAGACTCATGGTTATTTGGTGATCAGCGACTTAGTGTGGTTAACCGATAATCCAAGCCAAGAAGCGGTCGACTTCTGGCAACAAAACTATCCAGATATGACCACCAGCGCACAGCGAATCAAACAAATGCAGCAAGCAGGTTTTGAAGCGATTAACCACTTTACCCAGAGTGATCAGTCATGGACAAATTACCTAGTGCCATTACAAAACAAGATCGCTCAATTGGATAATCAACATTTCACGTCCAATGCCATTAAAGATATTAAGAACGAAATCCATGTCCATGAGCACTATTTAGATCAATACGGCTATCAATTCTTTGTATTAAAGAAAAAAGGTTAAACATGATCATTCGAGCAGAAAAAGAGTCAGACATTACTGTGATTGAAACGCTAACTTACAGTGCCTTTAAAGATCATCCTCATCATGAAGCGGGGGCAGAGCCAACCGAGCACTTGATCGTTAACCGCCTACGAGATGCTAACGCTTTAACACTGTCGTTAGTCGCAGAAGTAAACAATCAAGTTATTGGTCATATCGCTTTCTCCCCAGTACTGATCAATGGTGAAGCTACAAACTGGTACGGTTTAGCACCTGTATCAGTATTGCCAGAACAACAAGGAAAAGGGATTGGTAAAGCGTTAATTAACGAAGGATTAGCCCAGTTAAAAGAACATGGTGCAGAGGGATTCGTAATATTAGGTGAGCCTGAATATTATGGTCGATTTGGCTTTAAAGCCCAACCAGAATTAACCCTTACAGGTGTGCCAGCTGAATACTTCTTAGCTCTGCCTGTTAAAGGTTCAATTCCGACAGGTGAAGTAAACTATCATCCAGCGTTTTTTGAATAATACATTTAAAAGCCGATGTAATGTCGGCTATTTATATATACTCTCCACCAAAAGAAAAGCCTTTATTATTTAATACTGCCGTAAAAATAAATTTGGTAAAAAACCATTACTAATAACCTTTATATTTTTAAGCTTATTAAGCATTTTCATGACTTCATTTAAAAAACCACTAATTTATTTTCTTATCAAGAATAATTAGAAATATAAAACATAATATTTCGTTATGGGTTATATAAATGCTTGTTTATATATCATGACAATAGATAACAATAAAATACATCCAACATAAAGCAATGATAACTCTATTAAATCAGTCGCTTATATTTAAATTATTCATATTTATTTGCTGATTATATTCTGAGGTCATCAAATATATCTATTACATGACATTTTCCCACATTTTAAAAAAGGTTTTCATATGAAAAAGTTATGCCTATTCGCACTCATTTCCACAATATTAATTGGTTGTGGCGGTGGCGGCGGTAATGACGATAATAGCGGTGGTGGCGGTGGTAACGACAAGGCTACACCCCTTGATCTTGGTAATTTAACATCTGATGTTAAAAAGCAATACGCACAAGTTAACTACGATACTTTTTTAGTTATTACTGAAAGCGCTCTAAATTGTGCAAAGGATCTTAACATTGGCGAAACCGATAATACTTGTGCCGTTATCGATAGTGGCAATCATAACGAAGGTTTGAGTATTGAAGAGATATCAGGGACTTTATCTGTTCAAAAGCAAGCTGATAAGATTCAGATAAGTACTGTTAAAGACATACAATTTCATGCACCTTTAATTAATCAAAACACAAATACTTTTAAACTCAATCAAAATAATATTGCTAACACACAAACAGAAACCAACTTTATTAAAGTACCAGAATCAACGGATCAAGAAACCAATAGTCAAGAAGTCGAATCCGACCAAGTGTATTTAAGTGGTACCTTTACCTTCTCAAATGATAATGGTATCAAAACCGTTGACGCTTTTGCTCATGAATTCTATGGTTTAATTTATAGTCATAATACCAACACAGATGAAAGTCATTTTGTCAGTAGCATATGTCGATTAGTGGGTAAAAATAATGCTATGGTCGACTGGAGTACAGATGAAAACGGTGTAATAAGACCAATCTAATTTTATTAACCCAAAAATTAAGCCAAACTTAAAAAGTTAAGTTTGGCTTTTATTTAAAACTGATTAACATTTTAAATATCTATTGAGGCTATATTTAGACAGCATCTTTAAGTTGAATTTTCTTACCTAAACGGCTGCTTTCCAACGCCAATTCTATTAATTTAATGTTTAACAATGCGTCTTCTGCTTTAACAGGACATGTCGCACCTTGGCGAATGGCTTTAGCTATTTGATGATAATATTCCTGATAACACCCTTTCACTGTTGGCACTGGAATACCGTTTTGCTCATCATAAAAGTGACCATATTGAGAAGGTGATTCTGCTGACCAATCTTCATTCACAGGCTTAATACCAGAAACTAAGTATTGCTCTTGCGGATCAATACCCAGCTTTTCATAACAGCCACCCGTACCTTTAATGGTAAAACGCTTATTTTCGCCAGCACTAATCATGTCGCCATGAAGCACAACAAGGTGAGTTGAGTAATGTAAAAGTAAATGGAAGTAATCAACATTATTAGAGCCTTTACGCGTGACTCTACAATCTGCCGTGATCGCGTCTGGTAATCCAAACAAGGTGATTGATTGATCTAGTAGGTGCGAGCCTAAATCAAACAATATGCCGCCACCATCTGCGGCTTGCTCTTTCCAACGTTCGCGAACCACAGGGCGAAAGCGATCGAAGTGAGATTCAAAATGTTTTAACTCTCCAAAACGTTTTTCATCGATCATTTTTTTCACGGTAAGAAAATCACCATCCCAACGTCGATTGTGGTAAATACTCAGCATTAGCCCCTTTTCTTTTGCTAATGCGATCAGCACTTCCCCATCTTCAACCTTGGTGACAAATGGCTTTTCAATAATGACATGTTTACCATTCTCTAAGGCTGCTTTAGCTAACTGAAAATGGACATCATTTGGCGCGGTAATGATCACTAATTCAGCATCGGAAGCAGTTATCAGCGCTTCTGCACTATCAAAATGTTGAATTAATGGCCAATCTTGTTGAAGTTGTTGTTGCTTACTTGTGCTTATCGCCGTTAGCTCAAACTCTTTTAGGCTTGTAATAAATGGAATATGAAAGGTTTGAGCAGAAAAGCCATAACCAATAACCGCTGTTTTGATCGCTGAGCACGCCATGTTCATTTCTCCATACCGAATAATTGGCAATTGAATAATATCGTTTTATTTGTACAAACACTGACAAACTCAAATACCAGCCAGTCATCTATCTGTGTGAGAAACTTATCATCATGGAGCAATGTAGGAAATGCAACTTACACATTTTTTGTCGTTTTAAGTGGTGAAAACAGAAAAATATAGAGCTGTATTTCTCTTTACTAGTCAAATATTGCTATTTAGCGCATCTGAATAACTGTACCGCTATCAGTAAGGCCGTCGGTGATAACAACGTCACCTTGATTTGAGATCAATACTGCCTCAATGCCTGCCTGACGATTAAGATAAGCAAGCGCATCATCAATGGATGATAAAAAGCCAGCAGTGCTCCATATTTCACCATCAACAGAGAGCTTTGAAATAATCGTCACACTCGCGATATTGGTTGAGATAGGCTTGCCCGTTTGCCCATCAAGAAGGTGATGATATCGCTGCCCATGGTATTCAAAATAACGTTCATTAATGCCAGACGTTACCATTGAATAATCTCTTAAAGGCACAACTCGGCAGATATCGCCACGCGAAGCTGCCAGCGGGTTTTGAATACCGACATTCCATGTTTGTGAAGCATTCTCAGGCGAGTAACCAATGGTCAGTACATTACCACCAAGGTTAATAAAGCCATGCTCGACCCCGTTAGCGGTAAGAAAATCTTTGATCCGATCAGCAAAATATCCCTTAGCGATAGCGCCTAAATCTATCTGCATACTAGCTTGAGAAAGGTATACCGACTGATAGTCATCATCTAGGATAATGTTTGATGGATCGACAAGCTGTAATTTTTCCGCAAGCTCCGCATCGGTGGGTAACTTGGCATCTTTAAAGCCGATATGCCATGTTTTAACTAGTGGCCCAATCGCCACATTAAACGGATTTTGAGGATCGACACTGATCGCTTTTGATTTCTTAATCAGCGCATAAAGATCCGGCTTTACACGGACAGCTCGAATCCCTGCGTAGTTATTGACGCGCATCAGTTCAGATTGCGTCTGATTAACCGTAAAACGTTGAGTAAATTCTTGAAGTTGCAGATAACATTCTTTGATCAATGCTTCACCACGTTCATGATGAACCACAAGATCAATAAAGGTTCCCATCATAGGAAAACGCGTTTTATAACTTGCCATTAACTCTGTTCTCGTTAAATAGTAAAAAGGGAAGCACATGGCTTCCCTTTGTACCCAAGTAACTTCAAGATGCTTGGGTATATATCTAATTAAACGCGGTTAGATACGCTATCACCCGCTATACGACCATAAGTGAAGATATCAATCAACGCATTACCACCTAAACGGTTACCAGCATGAATACCACCAGTCACCTCACCGGCTGCATATAGCCCAGAGATTGGTGTCCCCGTTTTATCCAATACACACGCTTGAGTATTGATCTTCAAGCCACCCATTGTATGGTGAACTGAAGGCTTACGTGGCGTTGCATAGAACGGTGCTTTTTCCACTTTTAAGCCAAGTGCGCCTTTGTGGAATTCAGGATCACGGCCTTCATCAACGTAACTGTTATAACGGCGAATCGTTTCTGTTAACGCTTCGGTCGGTACATTAATTTTTTGCGCTAATTCTTCAATTGAATCCGCTTTAATAATAATACCTTCTTCGATCTCACGCTCAATGGTTTCATCTGTGGTGTTCGCTGCTGTTTGACGGATAGCTTCATCAGCAATCATATAAATCACACCACCATTGTCGAAGAAAGAACGAGAAAGCACGTCTCGACTTTCACATTCATCGACAAAGCGCTTGCCTTGGTTGTTAACAAAGACAAAGTTTTCAGGTGGAACAATAAGACCCGTTAATAACGCACCAGATTTAGGATCACCAATCGGCATTAACTGAACATATTCCATGCCCACTAAATCAGCACCGACTTTTTCACCGATTTCAATACCATCACCAATAAGCGCAGGTGAGTTGGTTGTTTTAATATCGTCGGCAATCTCGTTCCAGTAGTTGTTGTATTTTTGCAGCATTTTGGTGTTAGCACCAAAACCACCAGACGCCAGTACAACACCACAATGAGTGGTTAGCACATATTTTGTACCGTCTGAATGCGTTGCTTTAATACCGACCACTTTTCCATCATCAACAATCAATTCCTCAGCTCGCGCATCCGTAATGATATGACCACCTTGGGCAATTACTTGCTTTTGCAGTTTTTCGACAAACTCAACACCTTTAGGGCGATTAGGTTTGTGCGCTCGACGCCATAGCGCACCAACAGCGATATCCACCATGCCACGGTTAAAGTCGATGCCTTTTTCCGTTAACCAATCAATCGATTCCATTGCACGACTTGTTAACGTCTGTACCAAATCGTATTGACCGTGAATTGGTTCGCCATCAAGGTTAGTACGTTTACCACCTAGGTATGTCTGAATTAGGTGCAGTTCAACGGAATCAAACAGGTAATTTTTGCCACTTTCAGTATCAAGGAAATAGTTAGCTAGTTGATCTTTCAGTTTACGGAAATCTGCAAGATATTCTTCTGCAATGTCTGATTCAGGTGTATCGGCAATTGCTTTAAGATAATCCACTTCACCAGCAATAGCAGGGAAATCTTTTACCCACTTAGGCTCTGCTGCATTCACCCAACCGCCTGTACGTACAGTGTTACCACCAACAACAGGGAATTTTTCTAGCAAGATAACAGATTTACCATTATCTAAAGCAGTAAGCGCTGCACTTAAACCTGCACCACCGCCACCGACAACAACAACATCGACAGTTTTTTCGATAACTTCCGTAGACCATTCAACCGCTTCACGTGCTTTACAACGAAGCGCTTCCGAGTTACCACCCGCTAAATCAACAGCATCAGATACACCGTCAATAACCGCTTGGCTACTCACTGTCGCACCAGAAATCACATCAATATTTAGCGTTTGGCCTTCCATAATTTGTTGTGGAATACGTTCAAACGCAGGGTTAGCAATACCGTCTGACTCTTTTGATGAATCAACGATAATATCGAGGATCTTGTCTTCAGAGAACGTCACCGTTACAGGTAATTTGCCATTATGACCGTAGCCATAAGCGGTGTACTCACCAGGCTCAAAGGTGATCTCAACGTTTTGTAATTCTTTAATACGCTGGTGCTTTAATGCCTCAGCTTTACTATCAACAATCATGTAATCCATGATTTCCCAAAGTGGTGTTGGGATCTTCAGTTGATGTTGTTGCTCAATATCAGCGAACTCGGCACATTCTTCACCATTGATCGCTTTAGTCGCCCATGTTGGCTCAACAAGGAAACCTTTACCCACACTCACCATGTCGTAACCTTGTGCTAACGCTTGATCAGCATCTGAACGCTGAGCGATACCACCAACACCTATTACAGGGATTTTGGCAACATTGTCAGATTTAAGCGCATGGTATTTACGAATAAGTAGTTCTTTATCTTCAGGGTTTACAATCGAATTTCGAGTATAGTTACCCATCGAAAAGTGGAAATAATCAAGACCACTCGCAGCCAACTTATCAAGCAAGTACATGGTATCTTCAAAACGAATACCAGGCTCTTCAATTTCTTCAGGAGAGAAACGGTAACCAATAATGAAATCATCGCGTTGGTGATCAGCGACAACTCTTTTCGCTTCATTTAAAACAGCAAGAGGGAATGTCGTACGTTTTTCAATATCACCGCCCCACTTATCATTTCGACGGTTTGAGTGCGGAGAGAAAAACTGTTGAAGGATGTATGTATTAGCGCCATGGATCTCAACACCATCAAAGCCCGCAACAATTGCACGATGAACAGCATTAGCAAAAGCATCAATCATGAAGCCAATCTGCTCTTTCGTCATTTCAAGTGGTGTTTCTGCATTATCGCGAAGCGCAGCGACAGGACTCGCCGATATAGGTTGATGGCCACCATTGTATTCGCCATTTGCCATACGGCCGGCATGGTAGATCTGAAGAATAGCCTTTGAGCCTTTCTCTTTAATTGCCGATGCTAACTTCTTAAGCCCAGCAATCTTACTGTCGGTATTGATACCTAATGCACCGGGAAATGCTCTACCGTAATTTTCAACAAACGCACTTTCAACAATGACTGCGCCAGCATCGCCAGAGCGAGCGGCATAATAGTCGATCATTTCTTGTGTAACACCACCATCAAAAAATGCAGATTGAATGGTCATTGGTGCCATAACAATGCGGTTTTTGAATTTGGCTTGTGATAAGCCTAATTGAATTTCATCTGTTAATTTATTCACTGATTCATATTCCAATAATAATTAATACTTATATTAAAAATCACTAAATAAGCAGTTAAATTTAAGTAGCTTTTAAAATAAGAACTAAGGCAATTAACTAATATTGAATGAAATTACTACAGCGGTAATTCTCAGTAAAATGATACATCTGCATTTAGTCTATGCATAAAGCACATAAAACCATTAACATTTAAATAAATTCTCTTTCTATTAACATTTAAATTTAAACAAGCAAACAAAATAAGAGAAAAATTTACTTAGTATGAGCAGTTATGAAAAAATAAACATCGTTGAAAATGGATAATATAACTACTATCAACAGCTTAATTTTCACGAAATTGACTAATAATAAAAATAATCAAAAAATGATAAAACGGAGAGTGGTTATCCTACTCCTCAGAAAAAATTGCCGTATTAAAATAGAAATCATGCATATTTTTCTTTAATCTTTATTTTCAAAATTGAATTTCATTATTGGTTGGATTTATGCCTTTGATGACAGTGAATAAAACCAATAATAAAAAAGCTGACATTAAGTCAGCTTCTATTGAAAACGTTGTATGTTAATCAATGAACTTATTATTCTTAGCCCAACGAGTGATCACCTCTTTTGCTAATGGCGCAGGGCCAAAGAAACGTTCTTGATCGCTAATATCAGCAACAAAACGCCCTTTTTTGAAGAACAAGAACATTTCAAGCATGTCATAGCCAAGCTCACTGAATAGTTTGATTGGGCGAACAAGTAATTGGAAAACAAACCATGGCACAGTCCATGTTGATAACTTCTTACCAGTCACTTCACTAATTAATTGCACCAATTCCGCTTGGCTTTTAGCACCATCACTCCAACCTACATCAATCGATTTATTATTGATTTCATCACCTTCAAATGCGGCAGCTTTAGCAAGATAATCAGCTAAATCATCAGTCAAAATGTACGACCACTTGGTCGTTGTATCGCCAATTGCGTAAAAACGACCCGCTTTAAAGCCATCCGCAATGTAATCAGACGTTTGATCTAAAAACGCTGGTGCACGCACAAATACATAAGGAATGCCGACTTGCTTAATCACATCTTCTGCAACTTTTTTAGCATGAAAATGTGGCACGCTCTGCGCTTCATCACTATTAACAATACTCAAGAAAACAAAGCGTTCAATGTTTGCTCGTGCTGCCGCTTCTGCGAGGTTTTTATTGCCTTGGAAATCGGCATCAAGGCTCTCTTTCATATAACCGTTAGCAGAGCTAATCACAACATCCACACCTTGTAATGCAGCATCTAAAGAAGCAGGATCCATCATGTCAGCCTGTACCCACTCTAGCTCTGAAAATTCACCTTTTGGTGCACCACGGCGTGACATCGCTTTAATATCGACGTTTGAATGCTGCATTAAACTACGTAAAATTTTACGACCTAGGAAACCTGTGGCACCAACAACAAGTACTTTCTTCTTTTGAGTTTGCATAATCATTTTCTCGTTAATCTCTGACGTTGAAGCCATGTTATATAATTCTATATTTGGATTAAATACTATAAAATGGAAATGATTGGTTCAAAAATGGGATAATTATGAAATCACTCGATGATATGGCGTTATTTGTAGAAGTCGCCAACGTAATGAGCTTTCGCCAAGCCGCAGAGATTACTGGAGTGCCTAATTCCACCCTTTCAAGACGCATCAGTGCATTAGAAAAAGCCATTGGGCTGCGTTTGCTCCACCGTACAACACGAAAAATTGAACTCACAGAGGCCGGTCAACTGTATTACGAGCGTTGTCGTCGTATTGTTGAAGAAGCCAAACTCGCCCATCAACAATTGAGTGATATAGCAGAAAATCCTAGTGGTACGGTTCGCGTGTCTGCCCCTATTGATTTTGCGACCCACTTCATTGCGCCATTACTACCCGAATTTTCAAAACAATATCCCGATATTGAATTGGAATTTGATTTATCTTCACGGCGTGTGGATATGACATCGGAATATTTCGACGTAGCAATTCGAGCAGGTGAAAGTGAAAGCTCAAGCTTAATTGCTCGTAAACTCGCTAACTTCCATCACTATGTTTATGGTTCTCCCGCTTATTTAGCGCAGTATGGCGAACCACAATCACCAGACGAACTTGCTCAACATCAGTGTTTTAGTATCGTAAAGTCAGCCCATTGGGCATTACATAGCAAAGATAAATCGGCAGATATTAAGGTAAACAGTAAGCTATTTGTAAATAGTATTGGCATGATCAAGCAATTAATAGTGCTCAATATGGGATTGGGATTACTTCCACAAGAAATGATCACAGCTGAGTTAGCGCAAGGAACATTACAACGCATATTACCGGACTGGCAAAGTTCTCCTGTGCCGATATACGCCATAACCGAAACACGGTTACTACCCGCCAAGACTCGCTGTTTTATTAACTTTATTCAAAGTAAACTTGAATAGGTAAACTTAAGCGATTCATCGAGCAATATTAAGCTCAATTACTCTTCTTCCATTAAGATTTTCATCATCTGCTGATGGTGATTCAGGAAGTTTCGAGTGATCTCATAATGCTCGGTATCCTCATACGTTGTTTCATCGATGCCACTATCACTGAACTGATAGATTTTAGCTCTTGGGTAGGCCAATAAAATCGGTGAGTGAGTAGCAATAATAAATTGCGAACCTGCTTCAACTAAACGATGCATTTCTGAAAGCGCAGCCATTTGTCTAGCTGGTGAGAGAGCAGCTTCGGGCTCATCCATAATGTATAAACCATTACCGCGTAACTTATTAGAGATCGTTGCCATGAAAGATTCACCATGAGATTGATGGTGTAGTGATTGCCCACCATAACCTTGCAACGGTGGCGGCATAAGCTGATCTAAATAAGTGGCAACATTATAAAAACTCTCAGCCCTTAAAAAATAGAAGTCTTTCGGGCGTTTAAAACTTTTCACGGTTTTAATGTAGCGATCTAACTCAGAATGCGTTTGCGCGGTAGCAAAACCGGTATTCTTGTTCCCCCCTTCCGCATTAAGCCCCATCGCGACTGCAATCGCTTCAATTAGCGTAGATTTTCCTGAACCATTTTCACCGACAAAAAAAGTAACATCAGGATGAAATTCAATGACATATAACTCTTTGAGGGCTGGAATACAAAACGGAAATTGATCGTAATTATCAATTTTTTCGCGCTTTAAAGCGATTTCTCGTAGGTAAGGTTTTTCTTCAAAACTCATAAATCTCAAACAGTGTTATTTATTTCTAAAATAGTTTAACCATGTTATCCGTTATCACATTGAAATAAAATGAGCGAGAAAGTTAGTACCCACTCAATTTATATCAACCATGAATAACGGACCTATTCCGCTTGAGATGGTGCTGCTTCTGTTGCAGATGCGGGTGTTGAAGAGGTTGGAGTATCAACTAAGGGTGCTGCCGCATCTTGCTGAATTTGCGTTGCTGTTGGTGAGTCAGCATGCGTTTGTGATTCTACAACTGGCGCTGCATTGGTAGATTCTGGCGTTGAAGATGTTGGAGTATCGATTAAAGGTGCTGCTAAAGGTGTAGCGGCATCTTGTTGGGTTTGGGTTTCTGTTGGCTGCGCTGTTGCAGCAGGAGTACTTGATGCGACATCGACGCCAGAGCATGACATCCCTAAGCTGGTTAATTTTTCAGCAAAAGATTTCGCTTTTTCTTCACAGTAACCCACCTCATGTTTCGCATCCCATAATACAGCAGTGCCTTCCGGCTTAGTATAGCGAACTTCACACGGTACTTTGCTATTTGGATTAGCATAAACAACTTCGATGACACGCTCAGAATGATCACTTTTACACACATACCTATCTTGTGCATGTGCTTGAAAAGCGAGAATAGATAGCGCAACCAATAATAGTGATTTCATCATATAACTCCCCAAAATATACGTTATAAAAGAGATAACAATCTTATCTTATTCGCTAAACAATGACTTGAAGCTGAATATTTAACGCGATAGATGATTTAACCTTTACTATTCAAACAGTATAAGGGCTTTGACAATAAACATAGAATTAAATTTATCATTATGTGATTGGGTATTGCATACATTTAAGAGCAATAACCGTAATAGGCAGACAATAAAAAAGGCTCATTACGAGCCTTTAATTTTGATGACAAGAAATGCAATCGCATGAAATTATTGATGCGCTGCTTTCTTCTCAACCACTTTTTCAAAATGGAAAAATGCTTCTTTAATACATTCTTCTAAATTTACGTTATGCGCTTTAGCACTCACTTTATGGAATACTTCAGTATCCATTTTCAAATCAACAGCATAGCCTGTATCTTCTTTGATGATATCCACATGAAGATGTTTAAATTCAGGATCGATAACCATCATCTTTTCAATATAATCAGATACTACTGCTTTGATTGAATCAGTTAGTTCCATATGTTCACATTTGATTTTTAAGCTCATGATACACCTCAGTAATTCTCTTAAATATCTGACACTGAATGTAAGCCTAAAAATAAAAAAAGTCTCATCCTAAAAAAGTAATATTAATACTCAAAAAATGACTTCGCTTCACCTTTATTCTTCAGGTAATACCCAATCAGGACGCGGAAAATGACAGGTATAGCCATTAGGTCGGTGAAGTAAATAATCTTGGTGTTCTGGCTCTGCTTGCCAAAAATCACTTGCTGGCACGACTTCTGTTACTACCGTGCCCGGCCAAATGCCAGAAGCATTAATACGCTTAATCAAATCTTGGGCCGTGTTTTTTTGCGCCTCTGAAGTATAGAAAATCGCAGAGCGATAAGAAGTACCGATATCATTACCTTGGCGATTGGTCGTTGTTGGATCATGAATTTGAAAGAAGTACGCCAAAATATTTTCAAAACTGGTTTGGTCATCATCAAAAGTTATTTCAATCGCTTCAGCATGAGTACCATGATTGGGATAAGTTGCATTTGCCACATCACCGCCCGTATAGCCAACGCGGGTTGTTATCACCCCAGTTTGACGACGAATAAGATCTTGCATCCCCCAGAAACAGCCGCCAGCAAGTATCGCTTTTTGTTGTGCCATCGTTAACTCCTTCGCATTCTTAAATCCTAATTCAATATATACCCTATCAATAAATCGTCAGGGATGAACAGTATTTGTGATTGAAAAACAGCTAAAAACTTATTTCAACGTCCTCAAGAAAAGTCTTCATTTAGCAATAGATTCTGCCTTCATATACCTAATTGACTGATGATCACGGTAAAGAACAAGTATACTTATTAATATAAAATCAAATGGCGAGTTGATAAAATCAGGGACGATTCATTGGATATTTTAATTTATAGTTTAATTGCCGCAGCATTACTTCCTTACATAGCCAAAATACCTCTCGCCGTCGCAATGCATAAAGTGGGAGGCTACGATAATAACCATCCCCGAGACCAACAAGCAAAATTGCATGGTTTTGGTGCGCGAGCATTAGCAGCACATCAAAATGCCTTTGAATCACTGATTATTTTTTCCATGGCCGTTTTGTTAGCAATCGCAACAGGCACCACAAATGAAACAATTCAGTTATTGGCACTTCTCCACATTAGCTTTAGAGTTGTCTACCACATACTGTATCTAATAAATCTCGGTGTTTTACGTTCCATCGCTTGGACGATAGCAATCGGCTGCTCATTTATCATTATGGGACAGTGCCTGTCGAGTTAATCAAAAGTAAGACATAAAAGTAGATTGAAGGTGCAACTTGATAAATGCACTTGATAAAAAGCATTAGCGTAACTATAAATTTATATGCAAGTGTCTAGGTTCATCATAACCATTGCCCCTCATTCCAAATATGTGACTAGAGGGGCTTTTTATATCAATTAAATACAACCCATTTTTATATCTGTGCACCATATCCTATGTGTAATTGGATATATTTTGATATTTTGCATGCGATTTTTTGATATTAATTTAACGATGACAGATTTTATTGAATTTCATTGATAACACATTCTTTGTTATTAATCTGATATCGGTTGGAATGGAGATTTACGATGAATCACTGGACAGACTTTTTCCCTTATGTCGCTATGGCGATTAAAGTCATTGCGTTAATGGTTGCTGGATATTTTGCGATCAAGTGGCACTTCGACCAAGACAGAAAACTGAAGAATAAAGAAAAACAAGAACAACAGATTAAAACGCAAGATTAGGAAATCTTACAGCATAAATACTGCCAAGCAGCCTTTTTACTTTACACATTTATAGATAGCAGTATTTGTGGTTTTTTTATTAGTAATATCAAGAGAGTCATAAGGATGACTCTCCGAATACATAATCTTATTTCTTCATCGCTTCTTTTAAAAGCGCCGCTCCTGCCAGCCCAACTAACGGCAATGCATCAATAGAGCCACCGCGCCTATCACCTCTATCATCGTTCCCATCTGTTGCATAAGCCCAAAACTCATCACGAGCAGCCTCATGTTCAGATGTTATACACGAGTATGCATCTAATTGATGAACTTCACTTAACACGTCAAGATCTGGCTCTTCAATGGATGATATGTAATGTTGCTGAAGAAACTCTTCATTCTTATTTTTAGGAGGTACCCAAGTAAAGCCCAAAATTAAACAACCTATCGCCTGATGAAAATAGGCACTATGAGTCCAAGCTGTCATCGTTGAAAGTCGACGAGGAAAAAATGCGACTTTATGTTCTTGTTGGAATTGAGCCTCATAACTATCCCATAACTCATAATCTTTATCATGAATATCATACAGCGTTAAATGTGAAGGGAGACTCTGAGACTTTATAATCGCATAGGATATTGGAAATTCTTCATCTTCAATACTCTCTATCGTGACATTTTTTGTTTCAACCCCTGATGCTGGATAAGCAATAACATCTGTTTTATTTACTCTCTGACCATCATTATTAATAGGCCCCTTACCATCAGGATAATAAACGTTTAAGTTTACTGGGCGCCCATCGAAGTAATCAAGATACAGTGAAGTGAAAGATAGCGTTGGCTGTCTATATACTCCTCCTATCACCCCTCCTCCACCATGGGCAACCTCATTACACTCTTGATCCCAATCATCCGCAGTGCCGTAAGCTGGAGAGTAAATGTCATTAAATTTACTTGAGTCCAATACAAATGATCTTGGATTAACATCAATATCCATTTGCTCAAACATTTGTATAAAGTCATCGCAATATTTTACAGCGATAGTGCTGGACGAAAAAAAATAATTGTAAGTATCAGTACGATGTTGCCCTACAGGAGGACGGTCTTTTTCCAATACCTCTCTTTGATTTTTAATCGTCTGTTTTAAGTAATCAGAATATTGCTTTTTATATTCTTTCATTTCTGATTTTAACGAGTCATACATATGTTTAGATAAATTGTCTTTGTGATGCAGTAAAACATCCCTTAAAAAAGTCATATGTAACGAAGCGAAAACACCAAATAATGGACACAATATATATTCATAGCCTTTTTGTTGAAACTCTGGGCCCTCTCTTATGAAGTCATCATTTAACGTAACAATAAGAGACGTTATCTCTGTAGCTAAATCCAATCACTCGTACTCTCCCCCAGAGAGTGGTAAAATCCACGCCCCATTTTGCGATAGATTAAGCCATGTACGATTCCCTTTTTACTCCATTTCGCTCATCGATTGAGGCTATCGCCTTACCTGAACGTTTTACTTATCCTTTTTGTTATAAGCCACATCCACTGAGTGTGTTAGCCGCGCAAGAGTTGCAACAACACCTAGAAACACAAACCGAATGGCAACACGATTTTGGTTTAGATGGCTTAAATGAAGACAGCGATAATCACGCCATTGGCAACATATTCGGTGTGTTAGTGGTACAAAACGAGCAAGGTGACATCGGTTATCTATCGGCATTTTCAGGCACTATCGCAGGGCAAACACAGTTACCCCATTTTGTTCCACCTGTGTTTGATGCGCTTAACACCGATCCTGAGATCCAAGCGATTAAACACGCGCTTACAGCACTAGAATCTGACATTGAATCTATTGCGTCTTCGCCTCAGTTCATTGCGCTGCAACAGCAATATACTCAAGCGAAAACGCAAGCTGAGCAAGAATCTGAAGCCTTTCGTTTACAGATGATTGAACAGCGAAAACAGCGAAAATTGCAACGCAAAGCTGCCGAGCAAAGTGAGGATGAAAACGTTAAAACTGACGTGTTTCATCGCCTAGCCCGTGAAAGCGCTTACGATAAACATCAGCAAAAAGCCTTGCGCCAACAGTGGCAACAAACGCTGCAATCACTAAGCGAACAGCTTGAAGCAGATACCACTGCGCTTGCTGAACTGAAAGCTAAGCAAGATAAATTAGCAACACAATTAGAACAAAGTATTCATCGCCAATACCGCTTTGTGAACCAATTTGAGGAATATAAAGATCTCAATCAGTTGTTTGATGAGCCATTACAAGGGGCGGGCGATTGCGCTATCGTCAAACTGCTTCAGTATGCGTTTAACCACCAATTAACACCGTTAGCAATGGCAAATTTCTGGTGGGGTAAGTCCCCCGCGCCACAAATGCTAAAACATGCTTACTTTTATGAAGCCTCAAAAAACAAATGTGAGCCTATTTTAGCCCATATGTTGTCTGGCATTGAGATAGACGAGAATCCACTAGAGCAAAACCCAGCCGAAGGCAAAGAGCTAAGTATTGTTTATCAAGACGATGCGATGGTGATTGTTAATAAACCTGCAGAGTTCTTATCTGTACCCGGTAAAACCATTACCGATTCAGTATATAGCCGAATGCAAGCCATGTTCCCAGATAGCGATAGCCCGTTGATTGTCCATCGTTTAGATATGTCGACCTCTGGCTTAATGGTCATTGCCTTAACCAAAGATGCCCACAAAGCACTGCAAAAACAGTTTATTGAGCGCACAGTCGAAAAACGTTACGTTGCCCTATTAGAAGGTAACAGTGACAGTGATAGCGGGCAGATTGATTTTCCAATCCGGGTGGATTTAGACGATCGCCCTCGTCAAATCGTGTGTTATCAATACGGCAAACCCGCACAAACCACATGGGAAGTGCTTGAGCGTAAGAATGGAAGAACCAAGGTCTATTACTACCCAAAAACAGGTCGTACACACCAGCTTCGTGTCCATTCCGCCCATGTTAAAGGGATGAACATGCCTATTGTCGGTGATGATTTATACGGGCAAAAAGGCGATCGTTTATGCTTACATGCTCAATACTTGGCATTCAACCATCCAACAACTAACGAGCATATGGTGTTTGAAGTCGCTGAAGATTTTTAAAGCCTAAATAACACCGCAAAAACGACAATGGCTGACGCATTTTTCGTTATGTGTCAGCCTACTTTCTTTCTTGATGAGTCCATGTGTTGGCGCGTGCGCCTACAACGTTCAGAGCAATACTTCACTTCATCCCAACATTGTTGCCACTTCTTGCGCCAAGTAAATGGCCGTTGGCAAACCACACACACCTTAGCGGGTAAATTGGATTTTTTGTGCATCACTTGTTCTTATTTAATAAACACAGTGCTAGTACGTTTAAAACCCTTTATTGGCTGTTATTTCCTATAAAAATCATCCTTTCACTTCTTGATGCAACCAATCACGAAACACTTGTACTTTAGCCATCAAGGTACAACGATTTTTGTCAAATTATGGCAAATGCGCGAAACCGAAAAAGACACACTGCATGTTGATACCAACGATCTTACTAATTGGAAAGTGATTGAGGGGCGTGAAACATGCCCGTTATTTCGCAACCCATTTGAATCGGTCCGTTACAGACAGTCGCTGCGGTTAATGTTGTGTGTGATTTATCACTCGATGCCACAGAGATTTTAGTGGTTACTGGCTCAGTCAAACGTGACGGGATCAATCAAACTTTGTTAATAAAATTGCGTAATGATGTATTACGCTTTTTTAACGAATTTTGCAGTAACCATCATGTCACCAGCACCATCAAGTTTACAGTCTAGTTGGTGGTCTTTACCTTCAGCAATACGTTTAATAACCGCTTTCGTTCCTATTTTTAGCACCAGTGAACTGCCTTTGACTTTCAGATCTTTAATTAGCGTGACCTTATCGCCCTCTTGCAATAATGTGCCGTTAACATCTTTCACTACTATGGTTTCTTCCTCTGCAACTTCAGCAGGGTTCCATTCATAGGCACATTCAGGACACACTAGGTTCGCTTGATCTTGATACACATATTCAGATTGGCAATTTGGGCACGGCGGTAAAGACATAATCACAACTTCTTTAATCAATTAACAATAATACGCATTATGTTAATAGTTATAGCTAGCTAATACGAGTTTAATAACCCGTAATATCAAGTAAGTTAAAATAGCGACTAACATTGATTGTTACGGGTAACTTCAACACTCACTTTAATCATCGTTAGATTTACTACTGATCCCACGCTTTTAGGATAATACGCTCATCACCATCACGACGTACCCAACCATCTTTTTCCATTCTATTTGCTAATGGGATTGAGTATTTTCGGCTTAATTCTGTCCGATCTTTAATATCTCCCATCGATATGCGATCTTGAGGCTGATGTTCAGCTATCACGGCTTTAACTAAATCAAGATATAAACCCATATCGAAGTAAATGGTATCATCCAAAGCGGTAATATATTTTTGATGGCTGAGCTGTCTAAGCCACTTTTTCCCCCCTGCAACCGTTACTTTATTCAGTTCTAGTCCTGCTTTACCTAGCTCGCGTATTTGTTGCAGAATCTCTTGTGCCACAGGAGGTAATTCATCTTCGTTATCACCTTGCCCTAAGCACCATTTACCATAACTAACATGTACTTTTTCTTGCAGCTTTAATTGCTGCATTAAGATATCAATCACTGCTTCATTAATACGTAGACGTGTTGCTATTTCGGCAGATGACATTGAGATCCCATCAGACAGTAACGTCTGAATTTGCATAACATTGTCAGCTAACCAGCTATCTTCAAAACAATAAGGCGTTAAATAAGTTTGTCCTTGTGCCGATTCAAAACCTGCTTCGGTCGTTTCAAAGTAACCTTGTAGAGCGAGTAACATCTCACGTTGTGATTCAGGCTTTAAAAGTACCGGTAAATTATCTAATGCTTGGTATAAACGGCGTTTTTGATAACCCATAACAGGTGTTGACCACACAATTTCAGCACCGTGTTGTAGCCCACAGCCACCTTTTTGGATCATTGCTAATCGTTGTCCAAAAATCATTGGGATGGGCTTTTCAAAGGTTAGTCGTGCTAATTGAGTATTCGGAATATAACTTAACAATGCTGAGCCATGCCAAGTCCCCATGGCAACTTCAACATGGCGTTGTTTACGTTGCTTGAGTTTGTCTGACGTCTTATTGATACGAACGATGCACTGACTATGTAATGGCGGGGTTATTGTCGCAGATGTTAATAAGTGCCCTCGCCCTACTTCTTTACGGCTGATCCCTTTAACATTCACAGCGACACGGCAGGTGGCAGATAATTGCTGATGTTGTTGATGATAAGCTTGCAGAGAACGAACTGTCCCCATGATGTTACTAGGAAAGCAGCGAACCTTATCGCCAATACTCAATGTTCCCTGTGCCAATGTACCTGTAAGTACGGTGCCCATGCCATTTACGACAAATGAACGATCGATATACATTATTGGGGCTACGACCTGATCATCTGCAATATCCGTCGATGCTTTACGATCAATATTGGCTTTAACCGCCTCAATCAGTCGATCACGTAACGCAGGAATGTTGTCATTTTTTAAGGCTGATACACTGATAATCTCAGGTAATAAGCCCGTCATCTCCATCACATTGTCTAGCGCTTGATCTTCTACCGCACTGAGTTGCTCTGCCGTGACTTTATCGCGCTTGTTAATACACACGACGATATCTTCTATTCCCATCGCATGTGCAACTTGTAAGTGTGAGGTGGTCATCGGCATCCACCCTTCATCTGCCGCTATAACCAGCAATAGCACGTTAAGGTGCCATACACCTGATACCATATTACGTAGATAACGTTCATGTCCCGGGACATCCACAACCCCAATGGTATTATTGTTATCATCTTTAAAATAGGCAAAACCCAAATCTTGTGTCATACCTAATTGTTGTTCATGTGGACGCGCTGTGACGATACCTGTGAGTGCTTCAATTAAAGCGGTTTTACCGTGATCAACATGACCAGCCAAACCAATAACGGCTTGATATTTTTCTACATTATGAGGCTGTGAGACCATTACTACGACCTAATTGAAGTGAATAATATTTGTATTGAGATAAAATATTAATTGTTGCGTATGTTGAGACATGAATACGCAGCCATTACTTTATAAACGTTTATCATCAAATTCTTGAGGTGATAGTAATAAACTTTCGGATATTAGTAATTGACTAGTATCAATTTGTATAACAAACAAATATTAGGCTTGTTTTTTAATGAAGTGTTTTTGCTTTTATCTGTATGATATTTATTCATACTCTTTATTATTGTCTATTCGCAAGCAATAAAAAGCCCCGCTTATTGCAGGGCTTAGTTCTATTTTTAAATTTCTATCTGATCACGTTATTGTCTTTCATATTCGTGATTAATATTCCCGTTAATTCATCAATAATATTATTCATATCACTTGGATCAACAGATTCTGATGATGTTGACCAAATCGGGATATGACTTTGCGTATCAAATAAGGTGAACTCAACGTTTACAAATTCGTAAGAAACAGAGTAACTATCATCGTAAATATAACTATAAGACGTATTGTAGTAGCTGTTAAAACTAATACCTCGATTATAGCCATAACCGGTATTACCCGGATATCTCACTTCTTTATCTTCAATATTTATCAATTTTGCGACAAAAACGGTTTGGGTATTATGTTTTTTCACATAAGCCGCAATATCACCTTTAGACGGTAATTCATTAGGAAAAATTTGCGAACTTGGGATCGCATCCACCCCATGAGCTTGTAATTGTTTGACCATATCATCTTCAAAGATCCGTCTTACACGTAAGTTGTCAGACATAGCAACAACCATCGTGCTTTTTATTGGAAACTTTGTATATGACGAGTCCACCCAAGATGACGTAATATTACTTGACGCACACGCTGTTAATAGACTGCTTAATAATAAAATAAATAGATAACGCATAATACATCCCTTCACTTATGTTCTAAAATTAAAAATAGTACAGGGAAAGGAGAAATCAATAATGAGGAAGTGTATCGTCATTATTTTATTATTAATGAGTTGCAGCTCTGATAATGATTTAAAAAACAATGAAATTGCAAATAAAGAAAAAAACTCTCAAAATGATAATAAAGATTTGCCTTTTGAAAAAGAAACAATAAATAATTTGTCATTTGATAATAATAAAAAATTTACAATTAAAGAGTTTATTTCCATCATTGAACATCCTATTTATAGCAGTCATGATAAACAAGAGGCTATCAATAAGTTAAAAGAGCTCGCCAATAGCGATTCTGATGCTGCATACTATTTAGGTCATCTGTATGAATTTGGAGAATGGGTTGAGTTATCTGAAGAAAAGGCGCGTTTTTACTATAAAATCTCCATTTCAAATGATAATCATACTTTCTCTCAATACTCTTTGGCATTAATGTTAATTGATGGCAGAGGAGGAGATGTTGACTTAAATTATGCAGAAGAGCTACTTCTACAAACAAATGCTAAAGGGCATGCTCCATCAACGTACACATTAGGTTACTTGTATTTTATTAAAAATAACTTTAAACGTTGCATTGAAATCTTCTCAGTTGATGACTTCGAAAGGAATGAATACAGTGACTACCTTCTTGCAATATCTTTGATTAATACTCGTTCTGAAATTGAAAGAGCCATTGATTTAATTGAAAAATCAGCCAAAAAAGGACATGGCTATTCACATTTTACATTAGGCGAAATTTATCAAAGTGGACTTTATAACAAGAAGAAAAACATCGCTAAAAGTCATAAACACTATCAAATGGCAGCAAAACAAAATATACCTAATGCTCACTTTAAATCAATCACCCTAAGCATCGATAATCCTTTTCTAATTAAAAACAATGAATATGATTTAGTTAAAGCACTTGAGAAAGAGGATAATAAAGGCAATCCAGATGCTAGTTTTTATTTGGCTCGTATCTACGACCAAGGCACTATCATTCAACAAAATTATAAAAAAGCTTTATTTTGGTATATTAAATCAGCCAATTTAGGAAATAATACTGCTATGTATAACTTGGCAAGTATGTATGCAAATGGCGATGGTACAAGTGAATCCATTGAAAAAGCCCAATATTGGCTAAATAAAGCCGCCCGAAATGGTAATAAAAAAGCGATTGAAGTAATCAATAGTATTAACTAAGTACACACATAGTTAAAAATTATCAAAGACATAAGATGAAATAAAAAATCCATATTTAGAAAATATGGATTTTTTTATTCGCTTAATATTACGTTAGTTTTTAATCATCAACTCTTATAGCAAATTCCATTACCGCTCTTTCTCCGGGCGCGACGGTTCCTACATTACCAATTATCGCGCCAGTGCTTCCATCACTGATAATATTGATTGAACCTTTGTCTATATTAGGAATTCCCCCAACCACTTTAAACGTTGTAAAAGCTGGCGTCGCGTCAGTTAATACAACTTCATGTGCATCTTCTATTGCAATATTCTCAGCAGTTAAGCGGTAAAGTATGCACTCACCGGGCGCAACAGAGAACGAATTTAATGAATAAGCACTTCCTGCATCAACTATACCATCGCAGCCGGCATCCTTAGCCTGCTCTTTGATGATTCGCATACTTATGTTGGCAACAGTTGTGGAGTCAACCATTAAAATATCCCCACAGCTTACTGTTGCCGAAATCGACGAGTTATTGACTGTGTTTAATGGGACATTTGAATCAACTGTGACTTTTAAGAAAATAGTGACTTCCGTTAAAGGGGCAAAGTCCACTGTGGAATCAATCTTAGTATCATTACCATCGAACTCACCATTACCATTGCTATCTAAATATATCATTGATGTAAAACCGGGCTCTGAATCCAATAGAGAGAATGAGACGCCTGTGTATGATTCTGCTGTATTGTTATCAATAATATGTTTATAGATGGTTGCTCGCCCTGGCTGGGTAACGCCAGATTGATTTGGTGTACCGATGACTAAACATTGGTCTCCTCCACCTCCTGGACCAACAATATTAATTAACTCAACGGAAACCGCAGTGAAAACGGTATCTTCAGCACCAGTAGAAGGGGAACTCACCTTAAAATAGAGGTTTTCAGTTGAGATACCTACCGTTTGGTCAATAGAAACTAGCGCTCTGATTTCAATGCTTTCATCAGGTAAGAGAAGAGGAATATTTGTTATTGGTGTGCCATTCGTGTCTGTATACACAACGGTAAAACCACTTGTTAATACCTTTGAAGAGAAAGGAATAACATTACTAAAATCTAATACATATGTATCTGCAACAGTCGAGGTATTGGTAATAAATATCGTAAACGTTGTGGATGTAGACGGGTTAGCTGTATTCGTAACGACAGCAGCCCCCTCGACACCGGCTCCATACCCACAGCCGTCATTCACATTATCACAGTTATTCTGTGTCGTTGATGATGTTTCAGAAGGATAATTTATTGTAATGTCGACAGTGCTTTGAGCAATCGTTGTTAATTGGTTACCCACTGTATCCGACTGAGAAGTATCACTCGAAGAAGTTGCTTGTAGTGCTACAAAATAGGGCCCACCACCAAATGAACCCGGTGGTAATGTCGCTGTAACGATAACTTTAGCACCACATTGGCTACCAGCCGCTGTAATCAAATAAGAAGGACAGGTTGAGCCAGCGGCAGGAATAACACCGGTATCGACTTTACTGTCACCGTCGTTATCGAGTAAAGGTACTACACCGTTACCGGCATAGATCATAAAACTTGTACCCGCAGGGAATGTGGATGAAGGTAAGAGTTCAAGATTAAATGTATCTTCATCATTACCTAAGTTCCAGATATAGCTTGTAAATGACACTCTAGAACCTTGCGCTGCATTGGCAACAGTCATTAGTTCATAGTTAATATTATCGGTTGCATTACAAGCCGTATCATTGGCACCACATCCCCCTGTATTCGCAACAACTGCATGAAGTGGTGTGATAGTAAATGGGACGGTATTGGTTTTATATTTATGTTGCTCGCTTGCTCCCACAATACCGTCATTGTCTTCATCGTAGCCAAACGTTACTTGGTTCGTTAATCTAGAGGCAACTAAGCCAGAATCTATCATTACCTCAAAACTTATCGTCGCCCTTTGATTTGAAGATAAGCCATCTAGAGTAAACGAAACTTTATCTTGCGAAAGACAAGATGGAGCACCTGCTATACATGATGTGAATGATAAATCACTATCCCCTTCGCTGACACTGCCACTAGATATATCACCAATTATGCCGCTGCTCAGGCTCCAAGTTACGTTCCCATTGAATCTCATTCCAACTGGAAGCTCATCACTTAGCATAATGCCGTTTGTCTGAGTCAATGACATATCGGTTAAACCGACATTACTATAAGACAATGTCACCACATATGGACCACTTGGAGAAGCCCCCTCATTTTGATTCATAGATTTGGTCATTTCTATGATCGGTAAATTTGTTACTGTCACTGTATCTGTATTAATCGCAGAACTCGCACCACCAGAAAGCACCGTTGTCGCGTTATTAGCAAATGACTGACTTGTTGCAGTAAAAGAAACGGTACCCGTATCTCCATTTGATGCACTCGGTGAAATAGCACCCAAAAGAACAACATGATAGCTTTCACCCGGCGCCAAAGGACCAATAGAAGATATTATTCCTAAGGACTCATCTTCTATACCATCATTATTTTCATCAGGATAAATAGCAATGCTCGTCATTGCTGTGCTAGAAAGAGACGTGGATAATGTAAAAGAATCTTCATCATTACCCGTATTGGTAATAATGTGATTAAATCTTACTGTACCAGAGGGGGCAACAAACTTAGTCTGATCAGCGCTAACCGTTACAGAAACAACGGGCTGAACGAATGTTTCAACTATATTAGAAGCTGTTGAACGAGTAATGTTATTGCTGTCTTTATAGGTCGCACCTACTTGGTTTTTAATAATCGTACCAGACTCGGTCAATGCATAACTAAGAGGACTCACAAAAAGATAAAATATTACAATTAGACCAAAGAAGTACCTTATATAATGCATATGACGTCCTCTGTAAAAATTAGTCAGATTGTTTTACTTCATACATCATTTCAACTGGATTAGAATCAGTGCCAAGTAAAAGAATTTGAACACGCCGATTAACAAAATTGGCATCTCTATCATTCGTTTTCAGGTATTTGTTACTAACCCCTGATGAAGTTACTACTATTCGAGTTCTCATAACGCCACTATCAATTAGATATCTCGCCACCGATAAGGCTCTATTTTGTGATAATTTATTGTTGTAATTTTTACTGCCTTCAGGATCAGCTGATCCAATTAACGCAACTTTCAACTCAATATTACTAAGCAATGTTTGCGCCACTTTATCTAACTTTAACTTATCACCATAATCTAATTGAAAATCATCAAAATCAAAATTAATCACACTGGGCCATTCGTAGTAAACACTATATAAATCTGAATCTAATTGAGATAAATCACCATAGTCGACGAATATCTCTTCTTCCTTAACACAACCGCTTTGAATTAGGAGAAAAGAAGAAAGAACTGATAGAAATAATAACTTCTTCATTCAGGTATTACCTCATTATTCACTTAGCCAACCAAACAGACTCTCATCAAGAGCGAACATAATATCGAAATAAAATCCATCTAAGTTATAACCCTGAGGGTCTAAGTCACTATCAGCAAATCCCATAAAATTATATCCAACGCCAAGACGAATATTTCTATAAATTATATAATTTGCTCCTATACCAACTGAATAACGTCGACTATCAAACCAGTCAGTTCCTAATATTCCGCCATGAACATCGAAATCCCAACGTGTACTAAAGTTATAAATTAATCTCGCATCAAGTATGGTGGATACAGAGTTATAATAATCATCGTAATATGAAAAATCTTCTAATTTAACTCCCAACCTACCAGATAATATCCAATCATTTGACCACTCAAGATTTTGATGAGCAGAAAAGATATGGGCTTCTCTTTTGTTTTCATTATCCTCAACTTTCCATTCATAGGATGTTAGAAGGTGATAATTATTCTTTAATCTTGGTCTGTAAGCAGCAGCGATACTTAAATGGTTATCCCAAGTATTCTTTGTCTCTTTTTTATCTACGTATCGATACTCTTCCCTTACTAAACCGCTCCAATCCTGATTTAAGCGTGTGATCCACGCACCAAGGAAACCGTAATAGTTTTCCTGATCACCACGTCTAAATTCCATTCTCCCTGTTGTTTTAAAATTAGGGTTACGTATATCAGCTACCCCCAAAGAAACGGCAAAACCTGACTCTTTATCCCCTTTTAAAACCTCTACATACTCAACAGATGGGTCAACGCTGATACCTGGAATAACTTCAAACTGTCCACGGTAACCGTTAGCCAGTTCCATCATTTTTCCGTTGCTAACGCCACGTTGCCTAAATTCGTTAAATGTACTGCCTCCATGCAGCCAATCTATATCAATACCAGCTGTAAACTGACTTGTTGTTCCACTACCTAAATTATTAATACCCGTTAGTGAATCAATGTATTCATATTGACTATAAACGCTTGCCTGTTTGTGTAATTGCCAATCTGCTTTTATATTAAAACGCTGTTTGCTCTTATGACCGAAGCTTCGTTCATATTCAGAATCAATACGACCGGGCTTATTAAATAAATCAAATGTTCGACCTAATCCTAAAATAGCCGTTGTATAACTTTCCGTTTGTTCTTCTGTTTTATTTTTTATATATCGACTACCTAATGTCGTTGTCCACTTAGAACCCAAAATTTTTGAATCGATATTTACTGCCACAGACTGTTGATAATCTTTAGTCGATAATTTTTCTGAGTGGCTAGCATTAATATTTAAATTCATTAATCCAGATAATTTTTGTCTATGAAGTAATTTAAACTCCTGCCTTCCAGCTACTACTGGTGCTGCAGAATTAGAGAAATCATCATCTGCATATGAGTATTCTAATTCAGAGAAGCTGCCAGGGCTCCAATCGCGTTTTAATTTTAATTTATAAGCCATTGCATTTGAGACTTTTTTAGTCTCATCGATTGATGATATTGAACCAAGCATTTCATCCTCAGACAGCCTATCGTGTGATAAGGATGCGACGGATGCTTTGATCTCAGTTTTATTATTTATATTATAATTTACCCAAATACCTCCTAAGTGATAACCAGTAGAATCACTGCTGTTATATTCATAACTAAAGCCCGAATCAAAGTATGAATTAAACTTATAAAACCCGCGCGTACCAGCGACTTCATACTTTTCCCCGTCACCATCTAAATCATAAGCAATACGAATTTTAACTGGATTAAAATCCTCATCAAACATCGGGATGACCCTATTGAATCTGATAGCACCTGTAAAATAATCAATTGTGTAATCAAAATAACGTTTGAGAGATGTCTCTTTTATTATAAGACCAGGGTTATCTCTACTGTAAGTAATAAGGGAAACAATGTCAGAGTGACGAACTAATCGACCATCAGTTAAGGTATAATCCATTGCTGTACCATTACCGGGTACTTCCTCGACCTTATGCAAATCTTCTGCTTGTGAGGCATATAATTGAAGGCGAACGGGACCTTTATCAAATACGCCACTAAAACCATTAAGTATTTGGCTTGTTCTGGCTAAATCATATTCATATACACCGTCAGATGTACTGAAGTCACCCCACATTGCATAACTGCGATCTCTTTCGAGTTTAACGAATAATTTTGAATCACTTCTTGCATCATAACCCCTGATACTTGCGTCACCGGGAGCAGGATAGTAACTATCAGGTGAAATTTCTCTTTGTAACGCTACATCTTCTTTTGCCGAGTCATAGCTTAATGTTAAGTGTAAATCTCCTTTAATATTACCTTTCATGAAAATAGCGGCTCTTTCATCGTCAGAATAATGTTGATTTTCAAAACCCTCTTTTTGTGAAGACGGTACTAAACCTGAAAATTTACCATATTTACCAGTATAACTAAGTATACCGTTAACAAATAAAGGTCGACTTGCTGCGACTTGATAAATATCTACAACATCTTCAAGCGCATTGAGCTCTGCTTTAACTTTTATTTTTCCTGATTCGTTACTACTACGCAGATAGATCGTTTTTACCCCATTAATTACTCGAACCTGATGACCATTAATAGACGCTTGGATATCTGGTTCTAACCAAGGCAATCCCATATCATTATTTAACGTTACAAAGTAAATACCCCGCGCTAAATTTCCAAACTCATCGGTTAATTTTAATGTTATTGGTATTGCAGATCGTCCACCATCAGCCTGTAATGATGTTTCATCTAAAATTAATTCTATATTTTTCGCTGATTTAGGGTGACGAAATTCCTTTTCTAACAATATCCTTTCATTACCAAAACTATCCATTGTTTTTATTTGGGCAAGGTTTGTTCCATCAGTAAGTTCTACCCCATACCAAGCTAATATTTGGGCCCTTTCCTTTTTATTGATAATACGTTCACCAAGTTGGGTGTCATCAACTAGATCACCATTAATGTATAAGCTAGGGTTAACATCACCTCTAATTACAACAATAAAACGACCATCATAACTATATTCGCCTTTTGGCCAATACCATGTACCTTCTTTTGCTTCAGACTGAGTAATCGTTTTTACTTCTTCCTGAGGTAGAGGTACTTTATCTTCTATAAGATTATCAATGTTTAATTTATCGTCATCTAAAATACGATCATATAATGTTTCTTTTGGTTTATTCTCAATATTATTTTCAATCAACTTTTGGCGTAAATTAATTAAATTTTCTTGATTGTGACTAAAACCAATTCTTACTCCAACAACATCATTAGAGACTGGATAAATATATGATTTCTTTTTTATATTACGTGGCAGTTTATTGATGAAATTTTCAGCTTCTATCTGATTGCCTTCAAATGTTTGCAGGGCATAACCTTTAAATGAAGACAATTTTGATACACTCTCGTTTTTATTATCACCCTTATTTTTAGGCCCACTGACAACACCAGATACTAAATCTGACGTGTTTACCTTTTTCGACGTTGTCTTTTTATTACCATTACTTTTTATTTGTTCTTCAAATAACCAGTCGCCATTAATATTTTCATTTCGCTTCTTAAGTTCCTCATAAATTTCTTCTTGATTATCTGTAGGGCATGGGCTAACAAAATCTGCCTTGTGCATTTCCCCCCCCATGAGATCAATGAATTGAGAAAATGGTACTCCAGCATTTCTACTTCCATTTACTGATAGTTCAATATCATCTGGTAATGTTTCTCTATCAACTTTTAGTACGTGATTTCCGGGGTTAATACCAAACATTGAATACTGACCATTTTCATCTGTGATAACATAATCACCCGTTTCTAAATATATTTTTACTCCACCAATCGGCCAGATATCACTTTTCATTAACTTATTACATTTGGCATTAATAAATACACGACCAAAAATGATACCACTGTCGGACATCACGCCTGTTTGAGAAGGGATGATCTGATAATTATCGACATTTGATGTGATTAGTCCTCCACCAGCCATCGAAGAGGCTTCGGCATAGGCGTAATTAATTCCATCAGAATCAATCGCACCTGCAGATAACTGTAAGACGTAATCAAGCGTATATACACCATAAGTAGGCTCAAAGTTTACCCCTTTGAGCTCTCCAATAGAGAATGTGTAAGTGTCTTTATTTTCATTCGCTATTGGATCATCTATCTTAACCTCGTTTAAACGAGCACTGCCTTCTATATATTTAAATCCATAAGGAATCTTATCAATAATTTTAGCATTATAGAGTGAGCCGTCAGGTAAGGTATTATTTACTATTATTGTATATTTAACAAAGCTACCAACTTCAGCTGTTTTTTTATCTGCCGTTTTACTTAACGTTAATTTTCTATCGACAATTCCTGGATCAATCGGAATATCGAATTGATTTACTAATGTACGACCTCTAATTTCAAAGATACCTGAATCAGCAATATTTTCATTACCAAAAGGACCATAAGACTCAGGCTTAACATTAAAAATATTAAATGTATTAATATCTGTATAATTAGAAGGCCACGTAAATCCTGTAGGAGGATCCACAGAAATAAAATAATATTCATTATCGGACTTAGTTAATTTAGGATATAATGCAATACCATTTTCATTCGTCCTCACTGACGCAATAGGAGCCTTATAATTATCAACATTAGGCGCTCTTACTTTAGCATCAGGGGCGGAACCATTTGTTGTTTGATAAAAATGTACATCTACATTTTCTACAGGTTTAAATGTCGTTGTATCAAACACAGTGAACTCTGGGCTTATTTTAGCGGTGGTATCCAAAATAATTTTTGCAGAGCCACGACGCATAACATCTAAGTAAAGTACGTCATCCGTTTCTGATTTAATTTCACAATTTTCCGCCGTAGTCCCCTGAAGAAAATCTGCGTTAAAATTAACCAATGCTGTTATTCCTGACACTAAGTCTGAGAGCGCCGAAAAACCAGAACCAGCTCCTGAAGGAACCACACTACTATTGACATCATCCAGGCAGTGATCTTGTTTAACACGAAGAAAATCTTCATCAATTAACGATGCATGAAGCGGTATAATACTTCTAAATATGCCTGTATTGGCACCTGTTTCAGCAAACATCCAATGAAAAGAATCTTTACCTTTTTCAGTTCTTACCATGATTGGATAGTGAGAACTTTCTGGACCAATAATATCGATAACCGAACGATGCATATTGGCTTCTACTAATTCAATACGCGCACTAATTGCATCAAGCTTTACATGAAATTCTTCCGTTTCTTTAACAAAATAAAAATCGTTATCAATATAGTGATCATCATCAGAGTGTCTCACTAAAACATTTTGACTCGCTGCAAACAATTCAGGGTTAAACAATTGAAATCTAATCACTTGATTATTATCAGGGTCATTCGAAAATGAAGAGCTATCATCAAACAAGGTATTACAAACTTTACTGCTTTGAGTCACAATGTTTTCAGAATCAGAGATCTCAGCTTCTGCTCTAGAGTAAACTTGAAGAGGGCTCAAATCACCACGTGGTAAAATAGTATTCGCTTCTAGATAGTAGCTAAAGTGTCCCGACTGCCCAGGTTTAAGGTGATCTGGTGATACAAGAAAACCTATCTTTTCTACATTACCGTCACCATCCCAAGTACCGTAATCATGCCAGTCTAAGGTTTCATTTTCTTGTTCTAGTAAGAACGTATTATTAATCCCAACAACGACAAGTCCTCCATTAAACACGCCGTTTGAATTAGGCATAGTGAAATTAATAGGTGCATGATCTCTTAGTGGAGTCCCGTCATCATTAAGTTTATCTTGCTTTAACCGAACATTGGCGGGAAGTGTTACCGTAATTAATACACCGGTCACATATGATGAAAGTAATTGACCCGCTTCATTTTTGGTAAAAACGAGATAACCGTCAGAGGATACATCAGGTAATTTATTCCCAATACTATTATAATGAACGATATATTCCATATCGCCAAGTGGACCAACATGTTGAGAACAAATAGGATTATTATGAATAGTTAGATTAATTACTGAACCATCTACAACAACAACCTTTATATTACTAAACTCTGATTTATTATTATTACCAAGTGAAACAATATTACCACTTAAGTTATAAAAATCTCCTTCGACAGCATGACTTGGAATCGATATTACGTAAAGTAACGCTGTTATTTCATCAACACCAAGAATAGACGTTATATAATTGCCATCACTGTCTTTTTTTAATTCATTTTCGCCAGCATCAAGAATACCATTGCCATCAAAGTCATTATATATTTTAACTTCACCTGAATTAAATGAGTATATATCGCCATTATCTCCTGGAGAGTTAATTACATTAACCTTATAACTATCTTTTGTATTACTGGTATTTCTAATCGTAATAGGTATATTAATCGTTGTTCCTGCTGCTGCTAACCTTTGGCTATTTTCATCTTCAACATCACTAAAATCAGTTATTAATTCGAAATCATAAACACGCGCAACAGTAATTGTCGAAAAATTAGAAATAACCGAAATGTTTGTTCCAGATTCTGGATCAAAATATGTTATCTGCGATTGATGCGTGATTCTTGTCCCTGCAGGAGTAAGAGCAGAGACATAGAAACTATTGCAACATAGAATGAAGATAACTAATAACTTAAAAATAGTTACCACATAATAGGATGCCATTGCGATCTCCAAGGGAAAAAGAAAAGGGCTTATTAAACGAATTAGCAATACGCTTAATAAGCCCCCCTACAATTGTAGGGAGGACTTTATTAATGTGATTTAATCAACGGTTACTGAGAAGTGACTGATAACTTTATCACCAGGCTCAAGTGTTCCGATGGTGTAAGTAACACCAGAACCACTAACTCCTTGAGTTATGGTACCTGCTGTATGGCTTGTAGCATCAGGGTTACATAGAGGACCTAAGTTATCTGACGTTAATGAATATGTACCAGCACCAAATAACACAGGAGTAGTTATTGAGTTACGACATGACTTAAGCTCACCAACATTTGCACCTGTGAGATCGAGGAACGTGGTGTATTCGGTTAACTCGTCCGTTACAACTACATTAAGTGCATCATCTGTACCTTCATTCACTGCAACAAGCTTCCAAATAATACATTGACCAGGCTCGACAAGCGTAGAATGTCTTTGTTGGAATCCACCATCGCTATCTGGAATCGAGTCGCAATTTGCGTCAAGATCTACATATTTGTACAAGCGTAGCTGACCTGCAATAACTTCTGAGTTATCTTCAGCCTGTGCGGTAATAGTTGGAGCAGAAACGACGACAGCAGTAAGTGTTGTCTTATTCACAGTACCCGCAGTTGCATTAGTTGGGGCAAATACCGTATTCAATAGAGGAATACTTTCACCCGGTTCTAACTGGATATTTGGCTGTAAATCAGTACCGTCACTTGCGTCACATTGCACTTCAACAGCGATTGGAGCACCACCATCCATTGGCACAACATTAATGGTTCTATCACCTGTATCACACAAGTTACCAATCTCAATAGGTTGGCCCGTATCGTTATCTAATATAGTTAACGTATTATCAAAGCCATCTGCTGCTTTATCGTTAGCAGAATCTAATGTGATGTATTCTCTTGTGTTACCAGTGTTAGATAGGAAGTGTTCATATGCAATACCACCACCAGCTTCAATTTGGTTTGACAGTGTAGTAGGCGTGTAATCAATGCTCGCAATCGTACGAATATCAATTGCTTCTACTTTAATGTCTGTCGCACCAGAACCTGCTGAGGTTACTTGGATATAAATAATGTAATCATTATCGCCATCACTATTTGCATCTATTGCACTTGCTTGCTCACCAGCAGCAAACGGTAACGCGGAATCATTTGCTTGTGCACGAGCATAGATTGGATCCAGTGGAACGGTTATTTCTGCCGTTAATACTTGTGTGCCATTGGCTGGAATAGGAGGTGTGGTCGTAATGACAGTATTAGTACCAAGAACATCTACAGTACCATCTGAATCGGTATCGATACCTGCATCTTTAAACACAATAGTCCAGTTTGTTGGCATATCCGCAAGCCAAGCTGTACCAGCTACGTCATAACTACCGCCAGTGGTTAGTGTGAATGAATCAGGACTGCCTCCTTCGTTCGTAATATATACTGTCGTTGTCAACGTTTGACCAAGTTCTGCATCATTAAATACAGTGGCGATATCAGCAGGATCTAATGTGCCATCTGTTACATCGACAGGATCCACATTGGTTGTAGGATTTGGCGTAATTTGTTGGTTTGCCACATCAACCGTTGGTGGTGATACCGTAGTCAAACTTTCAGTTTTCGATGCTGAAATTGTTGGATCATTTGTAGACGTAATGGTTGTTGTTGCATTAAATGGTGCAGTTGAATTATGAGCATCTGGTGGTAAGCGAACAACAACACGTATTAGCATTTCATTACAGTTCAACGTTATTCCATCTTCAGTTCTTGCTGCATCGGCAAGTAAACCTGAATTTAAACACGTTGCGGATGGGACAGGTCCAGTATCAGGAATACTATTGCTGTTGTTATCGACTAACTGAGCAGTACCTGTTGCATTCCAATAACTAAACGTTGTGCCAGCAGGGAAACTGTTACCTGGGTCACCTGGTGCTGGTGTGGTAACATCGAACATATCAATTTTGTTACCGTTGTTCGCCACTTTGTTATAAAGGAAGAACTCGCTGCCAGTCGGTGCTGTCGTGATAGTTTGAGTATCATCAACAGTGTTATCGTCATCACCACCTAAACCACTTGTACTTGTTGTCCCCGTATCGGACACATCAACACCTGTGGTTGTTTCTGTGACGACTTCTGTTGGATTTGAAGTACTTGGTGGAGGACTTGTTGGATCAGCACACTCACCTGTATCTACTGTATCACCATCACCGTTTAAATCTGAACAGGCATATGCACTGTTTCGAACGACCACATCACCATCAACTATCGCTGGTGAATAAGCAACATAGAAGGTCATTGACACAGAGGTGAAAGAGGGTAATTCGGCATCGACAGCGTATAAACCCGGAATATTATCATCTATTGCATCACCATCAGAGTTGACATCAGTACCGCCTGCAATAAGGCTCTCACCACTTGCCTCTGTTGAACCATCTTGGTCTAAGTCGACGCCATGACTCGTTTCGTCAACAATATTTGCAGCATAAGTGGTCGTTGTATCACCATATGCAGCAAAGAGACCATCAGATATCGGGTTATATTGTGTCAATGTCGCTTGGCCTTGAATAATGGCAGTATTAGCTGGCTGACCATCAAAAATAGTCACATTATCAGCGTTTGTATTACCATTGTTCGCTACCGTTACAACATACTCAATTAACTCTACTGGATGGTCAGTGGTTGCATCATTATCCAGATCCAAGCCAAATGAACTTTCTGTATAACCTAGACCCGTTAAGTGAGTTGACGCCTTATTGATATCAATTACAGCATTATTAGTTACTGTAATTACATCGGCGTTAGTACCGTTAGCAGAGTCATTATTTGTACCTACATCAGTTACAGAATCTGTAACTGGAGTACTAACTGCACCCCCAGCATTATGCGCTTCAGCCGTTAAGGTAATCCCTAAGGTATCACTCATATTCGCTGTTGCAGGTACACCCACACCAACGATCAAGTTCATTGTTTCACCAGCGAGTAATGTAATGGTATCGCCGCTTGTGAATTCTGTTTCACCTGCATCTGGTGTACCATTTGTGTTAGCGTCATCAAACAGTTTTAATGTCACTGAATCTATGGTGTCGGTACGACCATCTCCTGCAGGTAAACCATCAGCAAAGGTCAATGTATAAACATCTTGACCATTACCGGTGTTAGTCACCACGTGAGGGATGTAAATGGTAGAACCTGGAGCTGCAGATACATCGTTATCTGTTTCGATTGTTGCACTATAGATTTGTTGTACCGTTACAACTGATTCGTTCGAAGAGGCTCTGTATGTATTACCAGCGGCATCTTCATACGTTACGGTTGCTAAGTTTTTAATATCAGTTCCGGCTGCCGTGGCTGCAAGGGCTTGACTAGACAAAGCACCTGCACCTACTGATATTAAACCCGCAGCAAACCACGTCATTATGGGTTTTAGTTGCGTATTCATGTAGTATTTACCTTTTAGGTGTTAATTGATCTTCGTATTACTTAGCTAATCCCTTGCATCCGCACGGGCCTCAACTTTGATTATTTAACCTCGATACGATAGGTGTATATCTGTTGCTCTGATGCTTTAATTGGACTTTCAGGAATCCAACGCACATCGGTATATTTCTCTGGTGGTATAATGACCTCCACTTTTTTACCATCTTTCATTATTTCGCGTTTAACGGGCTCAGTTTCGAAAGTGCTACCACCATCAATACTGACCAAGAATTTAGATGCAATAATGGTTTTACCGGTATTACCTACATATTGAGTATTTTCAGGGATTGGACCGGTAATAACTAAACCAGATAATGATTGATCACTATGATTTTTATAAACCAGTTGATATTCAACTGTATCTTTAGGTGAAACTTCATCAGCAGACTTTAATAACTCTTTACCATTTTTATCAACTTCTATTAAATAGGCATTCATTTGACTTGTTAGCGGTTGATTAGCAGAAGCAGAAAACGCAAGTGCTAAATTAAGTAAAAAAATTAATATTAAGTTTTTCATACTTACTCCATTTAAATATAAAAGACACAATGTCAGGAAAGCATCATGCTAATCGCATGCCAATAAATAAATCATTATTTTTCAGTTAATTAAATTAAAGTTAATATAATGGCTTCGCATATTGAGAATAATTACATTATTTTTATATATAAAATAACCTCCTGAAAAAAAATTAATAGCTATATATAAATAATATTAGATAAACTGAATTTATTAATACCATTTTTAAGAAAAAATAATATTATTATTCAATAGAAACTTTGTATTTTAATGTGCCTATTTGTCCTGGTAATAAGTCGCCTGTAAGCGTCCACTGAATTTCACCTTGATATCCAACGGTATTAGTGCCGTGTGTTGTATTTACGACACAACTTAATTCAGAAGAAGAACAATTTACTGGTTCTGAGAGTTTCGTAAATGGTGGTGTATTCTCATAAATTACGATATCTCTTATTGGGCCTGTACCACTATTTCTATAAGTTATCTCATATTCAAGAATATCTCCGGGCTCACCATTATTAATTAATAATGGTGAGTTATCTTTCGATATATTATTAACTGTTAAAGATAAACTTAACTGACCAGAGCCTGCATACGTTATTTTAGTCGTATCTTCTACCACAACTTGTTTAGTTAATTGAGGAGAAACACCTGCTAATTCAACACTTGCATTTATTTTGTATGCATACTGAGTATTAAAATACGCATTCGCAGGAACAAAAACACGACTAATTAAACATACATCAGTCAAACCTGTATAAAGTATTGCTGAATTTAAAATAACTTTATTATCGATATTATTTATATTTCCATCACAATTTGTATCGTAATAAAGAGTAATATTCCAACCACTAGAGTCTGTGTACCTACTGTCTTTCTCAATGGTAAATGTAACATTCGCAGATGTTGCTAATTTAAAACGATGAGGGAATAAAACGGCTTTGTTTGGTTCAGTCTCTTTAAATAGATTTTCAGTCAACGATGGCATTGCGACTTTACCAAAATTTAGCCCTGCTACATCATCACCCGCAAAAGCATTCACTGACATTTGTCCATCTTGATTACTTGTACTAGTAACTTGACTTACACCTGTAATATTGGCTTCACTCACCGCAATCCATCTTGATTGAGGCACCACATTTAAAATTAAATTCTTACCTGAATAATCTACACCCAATACAAAACGGTAATATCCATCTCCGCGAGTCGTTTTGGTTGATATGATGTCACCAGTTGTAATACCTGCAACTCCACTGTCATTAAACGTTACCGTTACATCAAAATCACTGAGGCCACTTTCACCACTATCTTTAATGCCATCATGAGCCGTACCACTTGAAACACCATTATCATCAAATATGAATCCACTTAATACGATACGATTAAGTAATTCAAAGACGTGATCTTCTACTTCGCCATCATTCGCCTCTCCCGTCGGCGTATTACAATTTGATGGTGCAGAGCAGAACCTAATTCGCATCGTCGTTTCACCGCTATACCCATTAGCACTCGCGGCATCAAGATCAATAGAAACAGAATTGGCACCAGCATTAAAATAACTATCATTAACAATCTGCTCATTTGCATCGTCAAAGTCATAATCACGATTTAAGTCAACCCAAACATTCACATAGCCAGCCCCGACAAGAGGAACATCGATATTAGTTGGTGTTTCAACAATAATTGGTGAAGGAATAGAAAGCTCTTCATCATCCAATGCATGATAATTATCCCCCGTTGCCTGAGCGCTTACTTTCGCTTCAAACTCTGGATCGATATTTGTCCCTAATAAGAAGTCTCCAATACCATCAGGCACATTTGAGTTGTCTGTGTTATTTATATTATCAACGTATAAATGAGATGCGGTCGGGTATTGACTATCTCCATCACTGAAATCTTTTGACTGATAACACCCTGCAACATCAGAATTTACTTGGGAACTGGTATTCAATTCTTTTTGGAATGTCACAGCAGCGGTAGGCACATTAATTCTATAAACAGCTGATATATCTGAACTATCTATTGTATTATCATTATTCGTGTCATGATTACCACCATTGGTAAATACATACAAATTGGTCATATTATCCATCACCAACGCTTGTGTTTGTAAGTTACCACTTCCATCCACTGTCGGTGACGCCAATCCATTGAACTGTAATGAGGTTCGACTTACATCTCCTGATGTTGTTATTTGATATAAATACCCTGCCACAATATCTACGGCATAAATATGATGACGAATACTATCAACCGCAATATCATCGCCAGCAGAGATCCCTGTAATACCTCCCGTGAAGTTGAAATCAATGACTGACATCTCTTGTGTTGCAACATCGATCCTTATTATCGAGTGCCAAGCAGGGTTCCATACATATAAGTATTGGTTATCAGAAGACATCGCACCGGCAGTAGGACTAGCAAGAGCAGCTGTACTGAAAGGATTCCCTTTAGAAATAGCAACAGAGTTGCCATCAGATAGCTGAATATCAATATTGCTATCACCGTAAACATAACCTAAATCAACGACATTTGTAGCCGAGCGATCGGTAACAAAAAGATGCAACTCTTGCGTAGTCGTATTCTCAAACACGCCGTAAATGTAGCCATTGCTTGTATCAAAACCTATGGCATTAAGCCCAGAAATATTTGACTGATTAATCACCGTTAATGGTGATTCTATTGCTGTGGTATCTAAAGGATTATTAGCCAAGTTGAGTCGCTCAAAAATGTAATTTGAGCTAACAAAACGCGTTTGAAGTGCTGTGTCACAGGTACTATTACTTGATAAGGCATAAAACAGGAATCTATAGTCCTCTACTTCGCCAATATCCACAGTACTATCGATTCGATCACACGCACTTGAGTCACATACTCGAATCCTAAAGAAGGAATACCCATACGTAACATTGCTAGGAACTGAGACACTAAAGTTATTTATTCCATTATTAGCATTAGTACTGCTTATAACTTTCTCGCCAGAATCATCCCAATCACCATCACGATTAAAGTCAAACCAACCATATAGGTGAATAGGATTTGCTTGCGCCACAGTATCTGCATTGACGGTGACAGTCACATTAATGACTTCGCCAGCTGCGGCAAAAGGTACACCATCAATTTCAGAGACAGAGAAGGTGACGCCATCCTCATCATCCAAATTGGTAGCATCATCAGCAAGTGCTATAGGATTTTGATAACTGCCTAAATCTGTATCCCATTGAGCCCCTAATCGTAAATCAATTTCTCCATTATCGTCATCATCAGACTGAACATGTGCAGCGCCATTATTCGAATAAGTCGTTGTATAGTCACCGACTCCTGTTGATGCAGAAATATCCGGAGCGTCACCAAGATCGGGGCCCAACACAACTGGAGCTTTAGTAAAGCATGCTTTTTGTAGGTTCCATGCCGCTCCCGTACTACCAGAGAATCCGAATCGCACTTTATCTTGATTATTAAAGTGACTGACAAAATCAAAAGTAACGTTTCCTATCTCAACACCATCTAAATAATACCGGAAGTTATTCGTTGCAGGATCCCAATAAAACTGTGTGATGTGGTATCTGCCATCTTCTAGTTCACCGGTTAATGCTCCAGTCGCAGTAGGGCCACCAACCGCAACAGGATCCATCAATGTAATAGCATCATTACCCGAACTTAAATCACCATTTAGATAGACCGCGGTATGATCAATATAATTTGGCGTACCGCCAGCAGTACTCAGATCGTCATTGTAGCCATTACCTGCATTATCATAAGTGTCAAATTCAAAAATAACCGATGGACTTATTGGACCATCACCTCCAGGGCCAACACCTAGTAATCCCCCCCATGAACCGACGGCGTTGAAACCACGGGAATCCGTTGTCATGATAAAAGTCATGCCATCGGCACCGGCTTCTATTGTTCCAGTACCAGCATTACAGCCGCTGTTACATGATCTGTCTCCTAGGTAAACTGCCAATTCAAAATATTGCGGAACACCAAGATCAATGAGGTCGTAACTCCACAGATAACCACGCTGACTTATTGTTTCTTCGGTAATAATGTACTCGTTAGTTGCCGCATCGAGTTTAGCGTCCCCTCTTTCTTCAACCATGGGTGCTACACATATACTAGGCTGTACTGTTGTAACTACTGTTGGAGTTTCTGTGTCGCTATCATTTGAAGAAACAGTATCTTGTATTTTCGCAGAAAGCACCTCGCCCACAAGAGAAGCTGGCGATGTTGTTTTCGTAATAAACCTTAATGTCGCATAGTCATCAAAACCGACACCAACATTACCGAGATTTAATTGTTTAGTTGATTCATCATAAATACCTGGCGCCAATTCAGTTTGGCCATCACCTTGATAAGCTTTTATGAAAATATAATCATCAGGAATTGTCATTTGTAAGATAACATCACGCACAATAAATGAACTGTGGTTTCTGACAGACACAACAAGATTAAAAGGAATACCATTAGTGACTGTTTGACCAGGATCAAGTGCCAACTCTACTTCAATATCCCCTGTAGGCATCAAAGAAATGGCATGATCTTCAACCTCACCTGAAGCAGATAATAAACCTGTTGGCATGTCACAGTCTGAGCTGGTCACACAGGTTCTTAAACGGATGAAACTATCAACAGGCTGAACATGTGCAGGAACAGGGAGCGTTAATTGCACTGAACTTGCTGATGTTGAAATGGTAGAAGTAGATAGGGTTTCGTCAGAGAAGGTACCATCACCGTCAAAATCGATCCAAGCATAGATATGGCCAGAAGACGAAGCAGGCGTAACGGGAATATTAAAGGACAATGCGTTCAATGAACTATCAGCACTAGAAGAATCAAGATACCCATAAAATGTTGGCTTTGTTAACGCATGCTCATCATCTGAACCTGCATTATCATCACCGTCTGCACTCGTCGATGCAGCAGCTTCAGTTTCATGGTCGGAACTTCCACTACCAATTTGCGGTAAACCACCATTTGTTACGTCATGCATTGGCCCACCAGAAGCAAATAATGTGGCGTAACTATCTGGTGCATCAGCAAAGTCAGTTAAGAATTGAGCATTACGGCACATTGCAGCATCACTACCTATATTAGGATTTAATGCCGCGATATTATCTTTAACTAAGTATCCTGTAATCGACGTTGCAGAAGAGCTTGAAACAGGAAAACGCCAGATTTCTTCATTATTGTGGTCATACATATAAAGTACGCCCTGTGCATCAAAGAAAAGGCCTGTGACATTGCTTGGGGTATTTGAAGTAATTAACGACGATGTAACCGTATAATTAGAGAAATTAAAGGTTAAACGGTAAGCATCGTTATTATTACCCACAGCAAAGGCAACGTTACTATTGGTTGGATGAAATGCGATATCTTGGAAATTGATCGCACTCGATAAACTAGTGGTCCCTACCACTGACAAATAATTAGCACTTTTTGAATCAACATTAATGAAGCGAACATTTGACTGATCATCGATTACAACCAATATATCATCGTCACTGATATCACCTGCAACGTAATCCCTTGCAGAATCTAACCCAACATTCACGCTGAATATTTTATAACCAACCGAATCAACCGCAACTACGTGTTGAGTCGCTATATCTATACCAAATATTCTGTTCTGTTGAACACTAAAGCCAAACGCATCGTAATCATTATTACTTGAACTTGTTGCCGTTACAGATGCAGTAACGGGATACAATTTAGCAAAATAGCTATTTGCACCTGAAGAGAAACGATATGGGTTAACAAATGCCTCTGAAGGACAAGTTGAAAAAGCATTACCTAACAATTTATCGCCAAAATTAATCTCTTGATCTGAGGTAACAGTGCCTAATTCAACTTTGTTAGGCGAGGTTGAAATAAAGCCGCTACTGTCTCCTATCTCGCTAGAAGGAGAAGGAGGACAGGCTGACGTACCACTGGATGAGGTTTCATACACATCATAATCATTACCGAATGTAATATCGAAACTGTAAAGCCCATTGGCATCGGTTGATTCGTATTGACACGTATTAGTCGTTTTATCATGTAAGGTAATCAATACATTACTGATACCTGACTCTGCCCCACCACTCGGTGATTGGTCAGAGTTAACATCACTATAAACTTTTCCAGAAACAGTTAGTTGCTCACCAATAGTAATTGGATAATCTTCTACTTCTCCGTCAGTGGCAACAAGGTGACTAGGTGTAATATTGCCTTCTGGATATTGACACTCATCTTCAACAGAGCAAACCCTAAAACGTAAATAACTTGCTCCTAAACTTACAAAACATACGATTAACTGGTCAGTTAAAGTAACTTCTCTCACTCTTGATCCAGAAGAGAAGTCTTCTGTATGACGGAACCAGTTATCACTAGTATTGAATTCACCGTCTCTGTCAAAATCTATCCATGCATTGATATACGCTGTTGATAAAAAGTCATTGTCAGCGGTGACGGTAAACGTTATATCTTGTCTTGTACATTTAGGTAAATAGAAAGGACCGGCATATCCATCATCACTGCTGTCAGTAAATGAAGTCGTTGTACCATTATCGGCGTTCCAAATACTTCCTAATTTGATGTTAACCTGACCATCACCATCACTATCCGCTTTACGGTGCATAGGAACAGGGTCGCCATCTTGTGTCCATATCGAGGCATAATCACCCTGTGTTTTGGTGTAAGTATTAGTATCTGTGGCATCACCAAAGTCATATTCACTACTTTGGATGTTCATCCTTTTATCTTCAACTTCCCCATCATCAAGGTGGCCAGTAGCATTTAAACTACCACCTGATGGACATGAATCGGTTGAACATATTCTTGAACGAATAAATACATCACCCGTCGAATTGTAAAGTGGCACTCTGTAATTAAGAAAATATTTGTTGTAAGTGTCACTTGTTGTAGGTAACGCTCTTTGTTCAGCAAAAAGGACTTCGTCAGTGTCAAATGTCCCACTTTGATCCCAATCAATCCACGTTTTCATGATATAAGCAGTGGCAGGGTGACCGGAGTTAGTATCTATACCAGCAGTAAATGTTAGCTTAATCGCATCCCCTGCATAAACATTGGTAACTTCAGGTAAAGAGTTATCCGCTAATATTTGCTGAATTGAAATGCCATCTTCGTCATCTGTACCATTAGTATCATCCGCTGTTGCTGTAGCATTTTGCAGAGTTCCGCTGTCATCATCCCAATTGGTACCAAGACGAAAATCAACCACTCCATCTACATCAGTATCTGAAATTTTATGTGAAGGGCCACCACTACCGCTTGTTGTTTGATAATTACCTGCGCCAGTACCTGCACTGGTATCAGGAGCATCACCAAAATCTAATTTAGGTCCTTCAATTGAAATTTTATAATCTTCAACCTCACCACTTAATGCTCTGCCTTTCGGTACTTGGCAATCATAGGACTCCTCACCAATAATACCTCCTAAACAATTTCTTACCCTTAAATATGTTTCACCTAATACTGCTGTTTCTGGAACTGAAACAGCAACATTAATTGTTCTAATCGCTCCTTGCCCTGATTCTGTTAGTGAATGAGATATCGTACCGTAGTTAGTTAAGTCACCAGTGAAGTCATTATTGTTATCCCAATCAATAAACAACGCCCAATCAACTTCGCTCGCAGTAAAATAATTTAGCCTGTAAGTAATAGAAACATTAATTGTCTCACCCGCAACAAAAGTTGCTGGTAATGTCACACCATCTTCATCATCATTACCACAGCCACCAAAAGAAATGCCTGTAGCCCCACCGACCACTGCAGAATTATCATCGACATCAGCATTAGCATTACCTGTCATATACTCCTCAGAGTCCCAACAAGAGCCTAAAGTAAGAGCCGGTTCAGAATAATCATTTGACATAGAGGATCTGAAATGGTGCATAGGGCCATTTGACTCATCTGCAAAGTCCGCAACATTGGCATCAAATGGGGCATCACCTAAATCAAATGGTGAGCGTAAACTAATTTTATAATCTTCAATTTCTCCAGCAGGCTGCACGCCCGTCGAAGTTAAAATTTTCTGCCCCAGTGAATCGGTTGTATAAGTACATGATGAGTCGCAAATACGGACTCTCATATAAGTTTGAAGGGTATCTACATTATGTGAGTAAAATGGAATAGTGAATGCCTGAGAAACGGTATGTGGGCTTGAAGCGCTATCTAAGTCAGCAACGAGAACCGTTGTAAAATCACCTGTTTTTGTAAAATCGATACCAACTTCTAAGTGTTTATCTGTATCGGTATTTTCAAAGTGTACATCAACATAAAAAGTATAAGTATCACCTATCCATAAAGTTTGAGACACCCCAGGGTTATCCAAAACAAGAGTGTCTCCAGTACTATGTCTGTGTATTCGAATACTGCCTTCATTTTCATCACTTGTTGTACAATTATTGAGATAGCCTAAACTCGTGTCATCTGAATTAGCTAAACTATTTGGAGAAGATTCATCTTCTGCATCCCAACATGGACCAATACGTATATCCTGAACACCGTCATTATTTTCATCTTTAAATTGGTGGGCAGGACCATTTGAGGACAACATCGTTGCATAAGATGGCCATACAGTGGAATTATATTGTTGATCTGGCGCATCCCCCAAATCAACAGGCTCATACCCATCTAAAACATCAAAGACAGTGATAAACATATGATAAGGATCATCTATGTCACCTTTTCCATCACCATGATAACTGTTTCCCGTATCTTCGGCTCGTGGGTAATCGTCACCCTCATCATAAGCGGTATAGTTTGGCCAGTATTTGATGGTACTTCGATTAATATTACTTTCAGTATTATTTTGACTATCAAGCATTGAATGGTCATCGTAAAACTCTATCGGATTCCCAGCGTTAGCACAGTTATTTTCCCATTTAGTGAAATCATGCCACCATTCATTATGGGAACCTTCCCCATTAAAGCTCCACCCCACATGACGACCAGCAACAAGTGCGCGAACAGAACCGTTTACATTTATCTCATGAGAAATACGATTATTTGAACATTTCACCGTTCCCCTTGGTATTGGCCCTTCTATGTCGTGACCGCCTCCCATTGTGCTATCCCAAGACCAATTAAGATTTGCCATCGTACAATAATCAGTATCCATTGCTTGGTATTCAAAAATATAGAACGACCACGGTATCGTTTCACCCGCGGGTATATCACGCCCTTCGTTAAAAAAACAAAACTTCCAGCGCATATCACCGTGATTTGAATGTCCTGCCATTGATGGCAAGACGCCACCAAAAAGCAAAAACATTAATGAAACAATACGTAGATAATTCTTCAGCATGTTTAAATATCCATAATAAAGTTATGCACGTGATGCTGTGTTATAACAAAGTTGACTTTTTTATTTTTATTTTTATTTCTCTATCTTTAATATAACTGAGTAGATAAAAATAAAAGAATCAAATTTAAGAAAAAAGGCGTTCATGAAAACAACAAAAAAGAACAAAAAAAATAAACAATTATTAAATTTGATAAAATTATTAAATTTAATAATTAAAAATAGTTTTCAATAAAGAGTCTTAATATTAATCTTCAATTTTAACGCGATATGATATTTCTCCACGTTGGCCTGGAAGTAGTTGCCCTGTTAATATCCAAGATATATCACCTTGATAGCCGGTTTGATTAGCACCATGGACTGTATCAACATTACAAGGTAAAAGGGTACTGCATGTAATCGGCTCACTTAGTTCAGTAAATGGCGGTGTTGTTTCAAAAATAACAATGTCACTAATTGGCCCCGTCCCTACATTAGAATACGTAACAACATATTCTAAAATATCATTCGGTGTACCTTGATTACTTAATACGTTTTGATTATCTGTTGTTATATTATTTACGGTTAAAGATAGCTTTAATTCACCAGATCCCGAATAAGTAACTTTAATCGTGTCAGATACAACTGCTTGCTTTATCAACTGTGTCATAAAGGGAGAATTTTGAGCATAATCCACATCAGCCGTTATTTGATATTGATACTGTTGATCATTGGTTGCTGTCGATGGAATATTTACTCGACTAATTATACATATTTCTGTTGTTCCCGATACTGATTGAGCCCCACCTAAATTTATTTTTGGATCGGTCTCATCAATATTTAGATCACAGTCTTGATCATGATAAAGTAATACAACCCAGCCACTGGTAGCACTGTAGCGATTATCAGGTATAACGTTAAATGTTATATCTGCTTCTGTATTTAAATTAAATTTATGAGGAATTAATAACGGCTTTCCAGGTTCTGAAGTCTTGGTATGGCTTTCAGTTAAACGTGGCCCTGTGACTTTACCAAAGTTTAGCCCTGTAATGTCATCACCTGCACTCGCGTTGATTGCCATTTCATTGTCAAACACACTCGAGCTTGAAACCTGTGAAATAGCACTAACGTCAGCCTCACTAATATCCACCCATTTAGATTGAGATTTAATATTTAGCAGTAAATCTTTATCGGCGTAATCAACACCTAGTATAAATTTATAGTATCCGTCACCACGTGTTGATTTCGCAGATATGACATCGCCGGCACTCACACCTGTAACACCAGAATCATTAAATGTGACTGTGACATCAAAGTCTTTAAGTCCTATTTCTGAGCTTGCTTTAATACCATCATGTGCAGTTGCTATATTTACACCGTTATCTTCAAACACATAACCACTAAGTACTATTCTGTTTAAGAGCTCAAATAAGTGATCCTCAACCTCTCCATCTAAGGCCTCTCCGTGTGGAGTATCACAGTTATTTGCTGTCGAGCAGAAGCGAATACGCATGGTTGTATCACCACTGTATCCAAATGCGCTTGCCGCATCGAGCTCTAACTGTAATGAATGTGTACCTGTCGTTAAGAAGGTGTCATCGTGTAAATGCTCATTAGGATCATCGAAATCAAAATCATTATTTAGATCAACCCAAATATTAATGTAACCATTACCAACAACAGGGATACTCACCGCGGTCGGTGTCTCGACAATGATTGGTGAAGGAATGGCTAAGTCTTCATCATCATGCCCATGAGTGTCATCCCCTGTTGCTAAAGCATGCACTTTCGCATTAAGTTCAGGATCCAATGATGTACCCAGTAAGAAGTCGCCTACCCCATCAGGTGTCACCGTTCCATCATTATTATTTTTGCTATCGATATAAAGGTGCGATGCTTGAGTATATTGACTATCGCCATCACTAAAGTCTTTTGATTGATAGCAACCTGCAATATCTGCTTTTTCAATACTTGTTGCTGTTGTCTGTTTTAAGAAACTGACTTCTTTGGTTGGTATATTAATGCGATACAATGCTGACTGACCCATCACATCAATGATGTTGTCATTATTTGAGTCATGATTGCCACCACTTGTCATGACATATAAATTGGTTGTCGTGTCCATTAGGAGACCCTCAACCTTCAAATTGCCATTACCATCTACTTGTGGGCCTGCAAGCCCATTAAACGTTAACGAATACGAAGTAACTAATCCGTTTGTTGGGTGAATCTCGTAGAACTTGCCGGCTTCTATATCCACAAAATAAATATTATGGTTAGTATCATCAACAGCTAAATCTCCGCCTCCCGAAAGCGCTGTGACGCCATTCGGTAATTGAAGTGGCATAACGCTAAATGATTGTGTCGATGTATCTATTTTAATGATCGAAGTAAGATCTTGATGCCAAACAAAGAGGTATTGATTATCAGAAGAAATATCTCCAGCAGATGGCGCGGGAATAGATAGTGATGTGTTTAATATTTGCCCTTCCTCTAGCGATACAGTAGACCCATCACTTTTATTGATATCAACATTACTCTCAGCATATATATAACCAAGATCAACCACACTTGTTGCGTCACGGTCAGTCACAAATAGATGAATATTATTTGTATCTGCATTAACAAATATACCGTAAATAAAGCCTGTGACAGCATCAAATCCGATCGCATCAATATTCGATACGTTTGTTTGGTTAATGATAGTTATAGGATCAACAATGCCATTCATACTTATCGGCGTATTTGCCAAATCAATATTTTCTAACCGTTTCGACGCCGATACCTCTTGAGTATGAATCGTCAAATTACACGTCGCATTCTCATTCAGCTCATAAAATAGGAAACGATAATCCTCGACTTCACCTTTATTCGCAGTGCCGTATGTTTTATTACAAACGGTACTGTCACACAGCCTTACACGAAGAAAACTATAACCAAATGTCACATCAGACGGGATAGTAACAGGGAAAACATTCGTCCCATTTACTGCTGAAGATGTACTTATTACTTGCTCATTCGCATCATCCCAGTCACCATCTCTATTAAAGTCTAACCAACCATAGAGGTGGATAGGTTGGCCTGCTGCGGCAGTATCTGCTTGAACATCAATACTGATATTAAGAGTGTCACCACCTTTCGCATGCATTAATGAGAAGGTAACACCATCTTCATCATCATAGTTATTTTCATCATCCGCCGTTGCTGTTGGGTTTTGTCCATCACCTAAATCTGTGTCCCACATGTTTCCTAAACGTAAATCAATTTGTCCATTATCATCATCATCAGACTGTACATGAATCGCGCCATTGTTTTCATAAGTCGTTGTATAGTCTCCGACTCCAGTGCCAGAGGTAAGATCAGGAGCATCACCAAGATCAGGCCCGAGTACATCTGGCGGCTCTGTAAAACAAGCTTTTTGTAAATTCCATGCCGCCCCCGTACTACCCGAGAAACCAAAACGTACCATGTTAGTATTAAAATGTGAGCGCAGATCATAGTTAATATCACCAATGACCTCACCATCAACATAGTATTTTAAGTTATTCGTACTTGGCTCCCAATAGAACTGTGTTAGATGATAACGTCCATCTTCGAGTTCACCGCTAGGCGCCGTTGCTGTTGGTCCACCGACAGCTTTTGGCGCCATCAATGTCGACGCCGTTGAAGGTGTTCTCAAATCACCATCTAAATATACTGCAGTGTGATCGATAAATTGTCGCCCGGTACTACTGTTACTGAGTTCATCAGTAAAGCCATTCCCTAAATTATCATAGGTATCAAATTCAACGACGACTGATGGAGATATAGGCCCAGTTCCTCCACCGCTCGCACCAACACCAACACCCAGTAATCCCCCCCAAGAGCCCGACGCATTAAAGCCTCTATCATCTGAAGTGATAATAAATGTCATACCATCAGCACCTGCTTCTATCGAGCCAGTTCCTTGATTACAGTTTTGGTTACAGGAACGATCCCCTAAATAAACAGCAAGTTCGAAATAAAGGCTTTTATTTAAATCCATCAGGTCGTAACTCCACAAATAACCTCGCTGGCTAGTCTGTGGTAACGTAATAATATATTCGTTAGTGGTCTCATCTAAGAAAGAAGCGTCTTTTTCATAGACTCTTGGAGCGATACAAATATCAGGCGCAACGGAAGTTACAACTGAAGGAGTAACGCTGAAAGTATCATCTTCACCGTTACCAAACCCATTATTGAAAGTAGCATCACTGTCTCTTACGTCTGATGACTCTATTTCACTATTGATTATTGATGGTGAGAGATTTTTAGATGCAAGTCTTATTGTCGCGTAGTCACTAAAACCAAGCCCAACAGCACCTAAGTCCAACATCCCCGTAGCATGATCATAACGACCATCCGCTAGAGGTGTTTCACCATCTCCTTCATACGCCCGAACAAATATATAGTCATCAGGAATGTCCAATAACACATTCGTGTTGAAGGCTATTGCAGGTCCATAATTTCTTGCTTGGACAACAACATTAAATGGAATACCTTCTGTAACTGTACTACCTGGGTCTAAATCTAAGGTTAACTCTAAATCCGCCACAGGTTTGAGTGAAATAAGATGATCTTCTACTTCTCCATCAGGCGCACCACCATTAGGCTGATTACAATCTCTAAAGTTAGTACATACCCTTAAACGAAGATAAGTATCAATGGGTTGAACATCACTCGGTACTGAGAAATCTAAATCAACATTACCACTTTGTGAAAAGTTGAATGACTCTCTTTCATCAGAGTCGAAACTACCGCTTCCATCAAAATCAATCCAACCATAGATATACCCAGCCCCTGCTGACATTACAGGGACTTGCAGTGTTAACGTATCGGTATCGGATAGATAAGCAACGATCTCTGGCTGTGTGAAACCATCTTCATCATTGGTGTCTGTTGTATCATCAATATCGGCATTATCATTGGTGATTGCATCTAATTCAGGATCCACCAGCGAGCCAATCTTAGGTAAACCTGCGCTCATCTCATGCCTTGGACCATTTTGTTGCATGCGTGTCGAATAACGATTCTGCGGTGCATCGCCAAAATCAATATCAAAATTAGCATAACGACATAAAGCACTATCACCATTACCAGTACCCGTTGCTATCGTACTGACTTTTCCACCCACGACGTTAGGTGAAGCTGGTGTGCTGATATCAAACCGATAGTACTCGCCTGAGCTTTCAATATAGGCAAACATAATTCCATCACGATCAAAATAAATACCGTCAGCTCCAGCTGAGATATTCGTCTGACCATGATCAGTGACTGTAAACGTTGCATTGACGGTATTTAAGGTAAATTCTAATAAACGACCATTCTGTATTTGTTCAATTGCCCAATATGTTGAGGACGTTGGGTGAAGAGCAATATCGCCTAAGTTATAGCCTGAGTTATTTGACACACCCACGTAATTTAGAAAATCTAATGTGGAAGAATTTATATTAATGAAATGGAAGGCACCGTTACTGTCCGTTAATACCAAAATATCATCGTCACTGACATCTCCCCCTGTAATAGATACTCCGCTTATCTCTGGTATCGTAAAACGAGATGCGATATATCCACTGGCGTTGATCATCATTAATTGTTGCCCATTACCTTCAACTCCCCATAGAAAACTCTGGTAGGGGCTATAAGCCAAACTAACGATAGGATCAACGCCTGACTGATATTTAATAGAGGCTTCAGCCGCAACAATATCGACTTCATATAAATCAGAAATTGCTTTCGTCATCAGATAGCCAACTTTAGGACATTGTTCAAATGGAAAAAGTGTCACACGATCGGCAAAATTAGAGTTGGGTAAATTACCGTAGGCAAAACCTAAATCAATAACATTTGGGCTAGTTGAATAATGGTCGACTGGGTCTACGATTTGTTTATTTTCAACCGCCCCCGTTGAAGTATTAATTTGTCCATTACTTGGGCCATTGGCATTATCACAGGAGATAGAGGTAAACATTGCTGTTTCATATATTTTATACTCTTTGCCAAATAATAAATCGAATTGATAATAGCCAAGAGGATCATTAACAGTATCGCCTGTCACATCGGTATTTCCATCCGATGTCATCATAGTTTCACAGGTTCCATCTGTTTGGTTATAGAGCGTAACATTGACTGCACCAATACCTAGTTCATCATCATGTTTTACTCCATCATCTGTTGTACCGTTATTATTACCATCATCATTAAAGACAAATCCAGAAACACGTTGAACGGCTGGTATATCTGCATATCGACAGACAGCGCCATCTGAAAGACTACCATCACCGGTACCACTCTGATCTCCTTCACCAATAAATCCACCTAATGGCGTATTTGGGTCGCTAATATCAAAACGCCATAATTGCGGTGTGTGTGAATTGGTATTTGCGTATAAATAGCCATTTTTATCAAAATATAAGGCCTGAGGTGCTTCACCTTCCCCAGGGAAGTTTGTGTTACCAAATTCTGTAATCGTCGCTGAGCCTGACAATGTATTTATGTTTAGACGAACTAACTTATTTGGTGAACCATCACTCAATGCCCAGATTTCCCCCGTCGTTGGATGAACAGCAATGTCACCAATAATTGTGCCAATATCACCAGAGGAAGTACCTAGTTGTTGAAGGTAGGTTAATGAAGAAGGGTTTAAATCGAACAGTGAAACAATAGCGTTTTTAACGACAACTAAAACATCATCATTGGTAACAGTAGCAATACTTGCTGTTGGTAAGTTTAATGCAAGTTGCATTATCCTATCGCCATTAGCATCAATTGCGACCAAATCACCTGAAATCTGGGTATCGACAGCGAAAATCATTTGCTGTCGCACACTATAACCCATAGACGCCATAGCTGTAGTGCCGTCAATAAATGTTGTCAACTCGCCAGTGGAAAGATCGAGAGTAAATACATCTGTTTCTGTAGACGTATTGTCTGAATAATATGCGGTTGTTGAACATACTGAATGAGGAGCAGGTATCACTCTATCACCAAAGTTTTGGTTAAGAGAGTTACCATAAGCCTGACCTAAATCGATGACATTGGCTGTTGTAGATAAATGGTTTGGAGGATCGGCTATTTCGCTATTTTCTAATGCGCCCAGTGTGGTATTAATACTGCCGCTTGATGGTGGACCCGTTGCGCAGTTTAATGTGGTAACACCATAGGTTTCATATATCTGGTATTCTTTTTGATATTCTAATGCAAATTCATAGTAACCAATATCTTGTGAATCTATACTGCCATCACCATTAGCATCCGTGTCGCCTACAGCCGTTTCAACAACAGTACACAGATTGTCTGTCACATTATATAACGTTACCCCAACTCCGCTAATACCTTGCTCGGTACTATCCATAGACCCATTTTGAATTTCGAAACCACTGACTAATGTCGTATTATCATCATGGAAAACATAACCCGATACTTTTTGTACCTTTGGTACTTCCGCATAACGACACAAGGTACCATCATTATAATCAGTCGAAGCGCTAGGTACGGCAAAGGTTCCTATAAAGCCACCTTTTAAATCTGGGTTTAATGAATCTGAAAGATCGTATCGCCAAACTTGATATTCCCAAGGTGTGGTGGTTTCAGCTCCAGAAACGATAAACAAAGCCCCTGTTTTATCAATAAACTGTGCATCAGGCGCATTAATGTTGTTGGGGAAGTCAATCTCTCCTAGATCGGTTATCGATGTTTGTCCTATCGTAGCTGTTGATGTGAGATCAGTAGCAATATTTAGTTTTAATAAATGGCGATTAGTATCTACCGCAAAAATGGTACCGTCAGGGTGAATAACCAGATCATTGATATCATATCCAATATCATTTTGCGCACCGCTACCATTGTTATCGATGCGTGTTAAATAACTTTCTCGGGCTGGATTAACGTCATATAACATCACTTTTCTGACCGAATTGATGCCAGAACTTAAATGATTACGCGTTACTGCGATCAAAATATCATCGTTCGTCACCGCCAAAGCAGAAACAATTGGTGCATCAACATCAAAGCGCAATACAGGCTCACCGGCGCTGTTTAAAGCAACGATATCGTTATTTCCGTTTTGCAATATAGAGAAGAGTAAGTTTTGTCTTACGCTATATCCAATTGCTCGGTAGATAAAAGAACCAGAGGTATTAACATCGCTCAGCTGGCCATTAGCATAATTAATATTATGTAAATTAGTATCGAAACCGTAACCTGTTGCAAAATACAACGTTTCATCACATGTGAGAGCGTTAGAAAAACTAATATCAGCAAAGTTCATACCTTCGATACTAGAAGTTAGTGATGGTATATGAAGTATATTAGTCGAGCTTGATAAGTAACCTGTTGGATCTTTGATTTGCACATTACTTAATGCACCAGTCACCGTATCTACACTACCACCAGATGGTGCTGACGCACTACAATCAATGGTGCCAACACCTGCTGTTTCATACAGTTTATATTCCTTATTAGGCTCAGCTTTAAAGAAATAGTAACCAGCACTATCTATATTACCGTCATTATCAATATCTTGCGTACCATCAGAAGTATCTATCTGAGAACAAGAATTGCCAGCAACATCAAATAACGTCACCGTTATATTTCCAATCCCTACTTCTGCGGTATCTTTCACGGCATTGTGTTTCAACATACCATTCGGATCAGTTGTTAACGTATCTTCAAATACGAAACCCGATATTTTATTGAGTTTAGGCACTTCGACAAATCGACATAAGGCCCCGTCGTGGTAACTCGCTGTTGGTGATATTTTTTGAAAGCGCCCTATAAACTCACCGTTCAAATTCGGGGCATTGGAGTCTGAAATATCATAACGCCAAATTTGATAGTAATAAGGACTCTGAGATACCACTCCTGACACGACATAAAGCGAGCCACTACTATCCATGAAATGTGCATCTGGCGCTTCAATCGTCGCTGGATAATTCGTCGTACCGACTTCCGTGACTGTCGTCTGTCCTAAAGAGCTCGAACTTAAATCAAGGTTTATATTTAATTTCAGCAGCTTAAGCGAATCATCAATAGCAAAAACACTACCATCAGGATGAATAGCAATATCGCCAATAGTGTAGCCGATATCATTTGTTGCTCCGTCACCATTAGTATCAATACGAGACAGATATGTGCTTCTTGCCGGATTTAAATCATACAGCAATATTTTACGTACAGAATTGATACCTGAACTTAAAAAATCTCTAGTAATGGCAATGAGTATATCGTCATTTGTAATCGCTATTGCCGACAAAGTAGGTGCATCCACACCAAACCTAAGAACGGGCTCACCTAGGCTGTTAATCGCAATAATATCATTCGAACCTTGCTGCATGATCGAGAACAACATATTTTGTCTAGTGCTGTAGCCAAGTCCACGATACATAGCGACTTCTGATAGCGTTACATCTGTAAAATTACCCGTAGTTAAATTCACATTGTGTAAATCTGTGTCCGTGCCTGAGCCAATTGCAAAATATGGCGTATTGTCACACGTTAGCCCTTGTGTGAAAGGAACATCTGCGAAGTTTTGATTATTAACATTTGTCGTTATCAGTGGAATATGAATAACATTCGGGGAACTAGAAAGGTAACCTGTAGGATCGGCTATTTCAGCACCAGACACAACTCCTGTTGCAGCATCTTGAATACCTGCAGATGGCTCACCTAAACTACAATCGATAGAACTAGCATTCGCGGTTTCAAATATTTTATATTCTTTGCCGTGCTTACCATCAAAGTAATAGTAACCAAGAGGGTCTGTAATACCATCACCATTAATATCGCTTGAACCATCTGACGTATTCACCTGGTAACATATATTTTCGGCAACATCTAACAATGTGATGGTCACACCGCCAATACCAACTTCTCCACCATCCATTTGTCCATTATGTTTTTGGAATCCATTGACGCCAGCGGTCTTTGTATCAGTAAAAACATAACCAGATATTTCTTTATTTGGCTCTACACCATTATAACGACAAGAGGCTCCATCTATGTTGTCATTGGCTGAAAATGTATCAGTGCCCATTAACTCCGCACTTAATGATGGGCTATTCAAATTAGTAATATCTAACCGGAAAGTTTGATGCGCACTTGCCCCCTCCATGACAACAAATAGATAACCAAACTTATCAAAATATAAGGCTCCCGGATTAGTACCATCACTTCCATTCGGTAAGTCCGTTTCACCAACATCGGTAATAGACTGTGCATTAACCCCCGTGCTATCTAATACCAACTTATAAAGGTGCGGACGGTCATCATAAGAAAGCATCCACAACGACCCATCTGTCGGATGAACAGCAATATCACCAACATTAATGCCGATATTACCGGAGCGTATACCGACTTCGGTGAGATAAGATGATGAATTAGGGTTCACGTCGAAAAAGCGTAATTGCCGACCTAGCGCATTATTAGTAACAAGCACCAAAATATCGTCATCAGTCACCGTCGCTACTGTTGTTTGAGTCGGTACATCAGCATTGGATATTCTTGCCACCGTATCACCTTGTGAATTGAGAGCAATGAGATCATTGTAATTGGCAGACACCCCCCATATTCTTTGCTGTCGCACACTGTATCCCATGGCGTGAACGGTCGCAGCTGATGAGCTGTTTATGTTGGTACGCCCACCAGAAATTAATTCTATTTGACTGTAATTTGTCGCCGTTGGGGAATTATTTGAAAGATAAGCGGTAATACTACAGGTATCAAATGGTTGACTGGCAACAAAGTTACCAAAATTATTGTTAGTGCTATCGTTATCGACTATTCCAAGAGCGATTTTATTCGGCGTTATTGAACCATAACCAGAAGGATCAGCGACATCGTTATTCACCACTGAACCCGTCGATTTATCCACACTTCCAAATGATGGCGGTCCCGTTGAGCAATCTATTGTTCCGGCATCTGCTGTTTCATAAATTTCATATTCGTGACCTTTACCTACAGTGAACTGATAATAACCTGAACCGTCAGTTGTTGTTTGTTGACAGACTTCATCAGTTAAATCATAGAGAGTGATAGTCACACCCGATATGCCGGGTTCACCAGCATCTTTTGACCCATTCTGCCTTGATACGCCATCAATATCTTGGGTCAATTGATCTTCATAGACATAACCAGAAATTTGTCTAGGTGGAGGTACACTCGCATAACGACATAATGCACCATCGGTAGAAACATCATCTATAGATACCGTTGATGTACCTACTAAAACTGCCGTCGACGATGGATTACTGGCTTGGAAACAAACCATATCCATGGTTGACGTTCCATTACCGTTACCACCATTTACAGCCCCACTTAATCCATATAAGTTATCGTCGACATCGATAAACAAAGAATCAAAGTCTCGATTAAAGCTGTTGGAGAGGCTACCCACGCTTGATGTAGTAAAAGTACCCGTCGTAAAGTTAATCGTTATTCTATTTACTTGTCCATTAACAAAAACAGCATAAATTTCCCCGGTGCGAGAAATCGCTATGTCATGAAACATATTTGATGAACTGGAGTTCTGACTACCAATACGTTGTAAATAGTTTTCAGAGGCTGGATTAACATCGTATAGATAAATCGTTGTTGACGTGTTGTCACTTACTGTGAGTATTAATACATCATCATTGGTGACATCCCCCCCAGTAATTTCACCAGAGGCCATTGAAACACTGCTGAGGTTTGCGATGACCGTTCCGCTAGCGTCTAAAGCCTGAATCGTATTTGTCGTATTGTTTACGCCCCAAATCACCTGTTGACGCATACTAAAGCCTAAGGCAGAAAAAGGGTCGTCAATCGGTGATGGCGATATCAATCCCGTTTGCATACCTAATAGCCCCCATTGATTATTCGGAGCATTATTAAGGGCTGTATATGCTTTAACTGGGCATGATGAGAATAGGTTTGATACTATTTTGTCAGCAAAATTGACATTCGATTGTTCACTTGTCACGGTGCCAAGAGAAATTGTATTTGTTGATGTAGAAATATATCCGCTTAGATCAGAAATAGAATTATTACTTACAGAGCCATCAAGCGTACTAACAGTACCAAATGTTGGTGGCCCACTACTACAATCAGGCGCGGAGGTGAGTTGTCCGGCCTCAAAAACAGTGTATTCATGCCCATTAGTTACTGTTTTACTCCAGTAACCGATATCGACATCAAAAGAGCCATCGCTTGTTGACACCGTATAACAACTTCTATTTCCGTTACTCGGATCATATTCATAGATGAGAACATTTACGCCAGCTATACCGTTTTCATTACTCTCTTTTGTACCATTGTCAGCAACACCACCACCATTGCCATCATCCTCAAAAACATAACCAGAAAGCTGACTATATGTATCAGTAGTGACTATGGCAGAAGTTTCTGCATATCGGCACCGAGCACCATCGTTAACCGTTGCAGTTACACCGTTTCCAACTAGCTGTGCATTTAAGTTTGGTGAAGCGGGTGAGGAAATGTCAATCCTCCACAATTCCCCTGTACCATTAATACTCGCATATAGTGATCCATTATCATCAAAATAAAGCGCCCCCGGACCATCACTATTTCCTCCTCGAGGAATATTATCTATTGATCCCATCGGGGTTTTTGATGCCGTATAATTATTCAGATTAACGTCGATCCTAAAGAGCGTCATGTTATACCATCGAATAGTCCAAATTGATTTATCTATTGGATTTATAGCAATATCACCAAGATCAATAGGACCAAGTGTGTCGCTCATACCTAGCTGAGTTTTATAGGTTGGAGAGTTTGGGTTTACATCAAAGAAATGAACACGACGGCCATTATGTTGAGAATCCATCATGATCAATATATCATCGTCAGTTACATCACCCGCTAAATATTGAATTTGATTATTAGGGTTGTTTGCTGCCCAGAAAATACCAGGTACGTCAAACCTAAAGATTTCACTTCCTGAACGATCAATTGCAATAATATCGCCAGCATTCATACCCCATAAAATATTCTGCCTAACACTGTGACCGACACCAGTAATAACTATATCCTGAGTATTATTTACTACAGTTTCGGTACCATTTAATAGGCTAATTTCATACATATCTGATGGGGCATTTTTAAACAGATACGCTTCTGAAGAACAGACTCCAAATGTAAATTGATATGCCTTATCGGCAAAATTTTGATTCGATAAATCATCATTGACCGTACCTAATTCAATCACATTAGGTGACGTCGATATATAGCCAGAGGGATCTCTTATTTGAGCATTTGTGATAGTTGTTCCATCAATAACCGTGCCTTGAGAAGGAGGGCCAGCCCCACAATTGGGTGCGACAGTCAGAGGTGCTGTCTCATAAAGAAAATAGGCATCGCCCGGGGTAATTTCAAATTCAAAGTACCCTTTATCTAAATCATCAACAACGCCATCATTATTTTGATCGGTATTGCCATTAGACGTTTGAACAAACAAACAACTATTCTGAGTTTGATTATAAAGTGTTACGCCAATACCACTGATACCAGCTTCAAAACCGTCTTTTATGGTATTGTTTTCAATACCACCACCGAATCCATCATCGTTAAAAACATACCCAGAAATGCTGGTTGGCTCTACTGTAATTAAATAATCTTCAACCTCACCGTCACTGACACTGCCAGTATCTATCATCGTATTTTGGCAGCCTGCAGTTTGAGAACATACCCTTACACGCATATACGTGTTTCCACTAAGGGCATTATTGGGGACGTTGACAGAAAAAGTATTGGTACCTATTAGGCTAGAGGCGTTACCTGTATCACCCGCTGAAAAAATCACTTCTGAGCTGTTATCAAACACGCCATTTTGATTCCAATCTACCCAACCTTTAACATAAACGCCTGATAAATTCGTTTGGGGATCACGAGATACTTTCACATCAACAGACATCGTTTGCCCTGCCTTGAATATCGCAGGGAAGGTCACGCCATCTTCATCATCAGCGCCATCTTCATCATCGGCGTTGGCTGTCGCACTTTGTAATGTACCTAAATCGTTATCCCAAATATCCCCTAAGATTAAATCAACCTGCCCATCATTATCATAGTCATACTTTCTATGAGCAGGACCACCATTTGCCGCGGTCGTCTGATAATTCCCCGTACCTGTTCCACTATTTGGATCAGGCGCATCACCAAGGTCATTTTCAAACGCGTGAACAACGGCTTCACCCAGTGTTGAGAAGAGCATTCTAACATTGTGCTCCTCACACATATTAACGGCGCCAAAGTTCCACTGAACAGCAATACCATTATCGGTATTTACATTCGTATTCAACTCATTGTTTAATGTATAAGGACTACTCTTCAACAAATTTCTAGGGCTGCCATAATGTCCTGAGAAGTAATTGACCCAAGACGTATCTAATTTCAGATACCCCATAAATTGGTCACTATTAGAATAATTTTTTGTTACACCAACAACATTATATTGACCGGAACCATCAGGTTGATAGTTGGCTGCATTATAAGGGACAGCAAACGCACCCCCATTATCTCCACCACTTAAATACGTATCAAAGCCAACAGAGACTAAAATATTATTTGTATTAGAACCGTTAGCTGACTCAAGCAAAAATTTCGTATCATAGAAAAGCTCACCAGCAACATAACTAATACGTGTTGTTACACGAATATCATTGCCATCGTAATTATTATTACTATTTCTATCCCAGTACCGAGTAGACCATACAGTGAAAGGATCTAGTGCTGCCCCTGAACCTGTCACGTCGGTTATAGTAAAGCCTCTCATTTTACTCGCCCCACAGCTAACTCCTGATGATGAGACCCCATCAGATAACCACAAGAAAGGAGCTGTAGAGCCACAACTTATATTGTTGTAAGCATAGCTTTGCCTCTGTCCGTCTTTTTGTAATGCAACTCCCCCTGTCACCAGATGTTTTAAGACTAATGGCGAGCTTGAGATAACAGTATTGGTAATTGGACTGCCATGACTAGCGTTTGGTGTTGCATCAGAAAGCGGTGAGAGGTCACAAGAATAGATGGAAAGCACTTGAATTTTTTGATCTTCAACTTCACCATCATCAGCACTACCTGTTGGGGAGTTACATGAAGTGTCACTAGAACAGGTTCTAACACGGATGAATGTATTTCCAACCATTGCTCCCGTTGGTATTGTAAAAGCGTATGCTTGACTATTTGCAACAGCTGAGGGTCTATCGACTATTTTTTCACTATTTTCCCAAACACCATTTTGATTCCAATCAGCCCAAGCATAAACTTGTAAACCGTTTAACCCTGAATCGAAGTCTTTCGTCGTTGTAATCGTAATATATTCAGTTTGCCCTGCTCGTACTGAACTATTTAAAGCAATACCGTCTTCATCATCAGAGCCATTATTATCGTCTGCTGTTGCATCGGCATTTTGTAACGTCCCATCATCAGTATCCCAACTGGTACCCAACATTAAATCTACCGTACCATCATTATCAATATCTTTTTTAAGATGAGAAGCTCCTGAATTTGCAGATAAAGTTTGGTAATCGTTAGTACCTGTGCCTGATGTCGTATCGGGTGCATCACCATAATCAGCACTCTCTACAATAGTAATTTTGTAATCTTCAACCTCACCAGAAAGGTAGGGAGCATTTGGAGACATTAATGGCTGAGTACACTGACTAGCAGCATCTTCAATACAAATTCTTACTCGGAGATAAACATCACCTGTTAGCGCAGATTCAGGAATTGCAAGTGAGTGGAGCCCTGTGTTGTTAGAAGGATAAACATCAAATCTCGGGTAACTTAATAAAACCATCTCATCGGAAAAATCGTTATCTTTATCGTAATCGATCCAAACAGCGGCGATACCATAGTCTGTATTCACACCAGGGGCATCACTGTCGTAAGACCAATTAACGATGAACTCTATATTGCCTCCTTTTTCAAAGGTTGTACCGGATGGGAAAGTAACACCATCATCTGTATCATTACCAGAACAGGTCCCATTAAGAGTATAACCAACTTGATTATCATCGGAGGTCGCCGAACTATTTAAGGTTACGCCATCGCTTATCCAATCATCACCATCCCAACACGACCCTAATCGTAAATCAGTAACACCATCGTTATCTTGATCATACAATTTGTGAGAGGGACCACCATTATTTGGATCTGTCACATAAGGAGATGGCGCATCAGATAAGTCCCAAAGCTCATACCCTGACAATGTATCAAAAACAGTGATGAACATATGATAAGGATCATCTATGTCGTCTTTTCCATCACCGTGATAATTGTTTCCGGTATCTTCGGCTCGTGGGTAATCGTCACCCTCATCATAAGCGGTATAGTTTGGCCAGTATTTGATGGTATTTCGATTAATATTAGCCTCAGAGTAATCTTGACTATCAATCATCGAATGATCATCGAAAAACTCAATCGGATTCCCAGCGTTAGCACAGTTGTTTTCCCATTTGGTGAAATCATGCCACCATTCATTATGGGAACCTTCCCCATTAAAGCTCCACCCCACATGACGACCAGCAACAAGTGCGCGAACAGAACCATTTACATTTATTTCATGAGAAATACGATTATTTGAACATTTCACCGTTCCCCTTGGTATTGGACCTTCTATGTCGTGACCGCCTCCCATTGTGCTATCCCAAGACCAATTAAGATTTGCCATCGTACAATAATCAGTATCCATTGCTTGGTATTCAAAAATATAGAACGACCACGGTATCGTTTCACCCGCGGGAATATCACGCCCTTCGTTAAAAAAACAAAACTTCCAGCGCATATCACCGTGATTTGAATGCCCGGCTTTAACTGGAGACGAAAAAATCAAAGCCAAAAGAGAAAAAAACAATAATATTGTTGGTAAAATTTTTACCGACATTGATTTCTCCTCTAAATATGAGACCAATAAATAGCTTATATTTAGTAGGCAAAAAAAATGCCAGTAATTAACCAATTGAAATTTAAAGAAAATAAAAAAAAGGCATTCTTAATTTTAGTAATATTCTTAATTCGCAAATTTGTTGTAGAGTTTTTTGATGTGAACAAAAATTTTAATAGAATATTAAAACCTGAGGAAAGTTCGAATAGAAAATATTGGTATTGTAAAACTTAAGACTAAAAACAAGAGAGAAAAAAGGAGGTTGGAATAGGTTTATACGCCTCCGAAGAAATTACCTGAAGGCATATTAAAAAGGACATTCACAATGTCTATATCATACCTCGTGGGCACGAATCTCACGAAGATAGCGATAGATGGTATGAATAGAGATATCTAATCCTTTCGCTGCAATTTGTGCACTGTCTTTTAGATCAAAAATGCCTAATTCATGTAAACGAGTTACTATCTCACGGCTTTTTTTCGATGGTGGGATACTGCTATCATTCACCACTTGTTCTCGCACATTTTCAATTGAACTGTGCATCATTTCATCATTGTTTCTTGCAAACGTTTCTGATGTTACTCCAAACTCAAAATGCGAATGGATATTAGGTAACAAACTTTGCATCATCGACTGAAACGGTGCGTCTAAATTAGAATTTACGCATAACATACCAATCGCTTTATTTTGTTTATTTCGAATAATGGTAGTTAACGATCGCAATGTTTTACCATCAGGACTTTTGGTAATGTAAGCATCAGAAACATCTTTACCTTCATTCAGCTTTACTAACGCAATATTCGTGATTGGTGCACCGACTTCACGCCCTGTAATATGACCATTCGCAATTTTAATGATTGATGGATTATTTGCATCCAAACAATGTAGTAGCACTTCTGTATGCTCTCCCCACATTGCCGCAATACCATCAACGATATTCTCCATCGCACGGAGGATATCGTAATCGCTTTCGGTTAATTCATTCACGCTTGATCCCCTATTTGAACATAACGTTCCCAATGACTTCATTGCTATTATTGTATCAATAATAATACATTCAGAGTATCTACGTTTTTCTTTTTAAATGAAAATAAAGAAGCATTCAGAAAAACAGTACGGCTTTCCACAAATAGAAAAAGCCATTGCGTAATCATGTTGCGATAAACATGATTACTCGCAATGGCGCTTATAATTCTTGTTACTTATGCCGACATAATATCAATGATTGTTGCATCAGTATTTACCATACCAAATCGAACCATCTTACCGACATTACGAATAGTTGTTTCAACATCTTCAGCAACAATGCCTTGAGATTGTGCTTCATGATTTTCAATCGCCATTAAAAAGCTCATTACCGCAGAGTTTGTTGAGCTTTTAACTTTCATAGCACACGTGGATTTCGCGCCATCACAATACATACCTGTAGTATCACTTAGGGTATTTTGAATCGCTGAACACATTTGCTCAAAATTACCACCGGCTAAATAAACCATGCCCATTGCAGCTGCTGAGCTTGTTACCGCATTACCACAGAACGGTGATAGTGGCGGATAGAATGATTTCATATAAATAGCGCCAAGGTGGCTCATGATTAACGCGCGCGCTAGTTGCTCTTCAGAAGAGCCATAATGTTTAGCGATTCCAACTATCGGCATCGTTGCCGCAATACCTTGGTTACCACTACCATAATTACTCATTGCTGGCAGAGTTGCGCCACCCATACGAGCATCAGATGCCGCAGCGGTACGCATGACGACATTGTTAATTAAACCATCGCCAAATAGACCTTTAGCAATACTTTTTTGAATCGTTCTGCCTACCTGTAATCCATAGGCATGTTTTAAACCTTCATCTGATAACGCACTATTTAAATCACGCGCTTCGAGAATAAATTTAATCTCTTCAAAATCAACGCTGGTAGCAAACTCATAAATACCTTTGATTGAGATATCGACACCTTCACACACAGACGCCGTTGATTTTGGTTTCTCACTCGTATTGACATCAGAAGACGCATCAAACACAACTTTGCCGTTCAGCATTTTTTTCACAACTTGTGTATGACCGCCGCTAATTTCAACTATCGCAACATCGTCACCCACTTTTGCTTCAACACAACAGTAAATAAATTCTTCAACGTCTTTACGACCTGCTTTAATTTTACCGTTATCAATCAGCTGCTGTGCTTTCTCGACATCTTCTGCCTTAATATTTACAAGTACTTCTAAACCACCATTAGGGTTACCACCAATAGCACCAGCAGCAGAAGCAATAGGTAAACCAATACGGCCAGTACCAGGAACAAAAACACCCATAGAGTTTTTAAACAGGTTATCAGAAACCTTAACGTCTAGTTCTTCAGGCTCTCGTCCAAGCAATTCAGCGGCAACAGCTGATGCATATGCGGCTGAGATCGGCTCTGTACAACCAAACGCAGGTTTAACAACTGTATTAATGATATCTTTGTATTGCTGCCATTGTGTATTCATAAGTAACCCCTAACGGTTTTATATTTATTGTTTAATGCAGATCTAATTATTTACGGTGTGCAATCGCTTCAATTTCTACAAGTGCACCCATTGGTAAATCTTTCACTGCAAAACAGCTACGTGCAGGGCACTCTGTTTTAAAGAAATCAGCATAAACCGCATTAAAAGCAGCAAAGTCTTCAATATTTGCTAGGTAACATGTTGTTTTTAAAACTGTATCCATGTCACCACCGCCCGCTTCAAGAACTGAACGTAAGTTAACTAATGACTGGCGAGATTGTTCTGCAATACCACCATCTACAATGCCACCTTTCTCTTTACATACTGGAAGCTGACCAGATGTAAAGATCAAATCGCCAAATGCATTACCGTGTGAATATGGACCAATTGCGTCTGGTGCTGATTTAGATGTGATTACTTTTGTCATGATTTTTATCTCGCTATCGAAAATTCAAATTTAGTTTAACCTTTAAAAATCAAAACTTGCAATTTTTTTTGCATCTAATATCAAGATCAATACTTCCAAAAATGAAACAACCTACGCAAAACACTGTTTTAAAAGAGATAAACGAAAAATAGCATCAAAAAACCGCCACTATATGAAAATATATTAATAGCTTGATAGTAAAAATGATTGAATAAAATATTGCATTAAAATATATTTGCAGACAAATAAGGCAGCAAAAAAAGATAATCACTCAGCTTAATTGCAAATTTTTTTTCATTTAACGACACAGAACAAATAGGCGCCGCATGAAAAAACAACTTATACAAGCAGGTTTAAAGGCAATCTTCCCGCTCTGCGTAGGGGCATTCCCATTTTCATTTATTGTGGGGGCAATCAGTATTAACGCAGGTATGGACGTTCTACAAAGTACGTTATGGTCACTGACTGTTTTTGCAGGCTCAGCACAGATGGTTGCGCTTGGTCTGGTGCAATCCTCTACTGAATTAATAGTGATTGCGTTAACCACCTTTGTTATCAACTTACGCCACATTCTCTATAGCGCGTCACTGTCTGAATATGTAAAAGAATACTCCATGCCAACACGCGCACTAATGGCATACGGCTTAACCGATGAGGTATACGCAGCAACCGTGGGTGAGATGAAACATGAAAAACCAGGGCGTCATTGGTTTTATTTAGCGGCAATGTTTGGTTTTTGGGTGAACTGGGTTGTTGCTGATTTCTCTGGTGCCATGATTGGTTCGTATTTTCCTCACATCGCCGATTACGGTTTAGATTTTGCAATGGTTGCCGCCTTCATTGCCATCGTTATCCCACAAGTTAAAAATCGTGAATGTATTGTTGCCGCAGTGGTCGCAACAGTCACAGGGATCTTACTTTCAGGCCTTCCTTACTCACTCGGTTTAGTTATAGCAGCAGTCGTTGGTGTGTACGCAGGCTACAAAATGGATTTATCAACTGAGCATATGGAAGCCGAGCTGAAAGAAGAAGTTCGTCACGAAATGGAAAAAGAAGATAAAAAGCAAATAAATATTCAACCAATTAACGCAACTGCTGAATAATAAGGGCTACTATTATGGATTCTCATACACATATCGTTTTAAGTAATGAATTTGTAATTTACTTATCATTAGTCATGGCGGTAGCCACTTTTGTTATCCGTTTCGCGGTTATTGGTATGGCAGGACGCTTCAATATGTCTGAGCGTTTTAAAAAGACATTACGCTTTGTTCCTGTAACAGTATTGCCAGCAATCATTGCAGTAGAAATTCTAGGTAAAGGTTCAAACTTTGCCTTTAACCTTGAAAACCCGAAAGTACTCGCTGCGATTGTTTGTACTATCGTCAGCCTACGCTTTGGACTGATCTGGGTCGTAATTAGTGGCTTAATCTCATTAGTGATATTCCAAAATTACCTAGAGCCAATTACCCAGTTTTTAACGCATTTCATGGCGTAACCATTAAAACTGATACACAAAAAAATCCCGAGTTAAACTCGGGATTTTTTTTAACTGACGTTCATCCAATAACAATTTTTTGATTCGGTTGCCTGTTTACATGAGTTCAACATGTAGCACAGTAGAAAAAATATGATATTAAAGACAATTCTTTATCATCCTTTCAAAACTAAATATCACCAGTGAACGTAAGCACCTTGAGATAACTGATTTATATAAAAGTAGCGAAGCATAAACTTATCTATTCTAAATGTATTTATATAAAGAAATCATTAATAGTAATGAACAGTTAATTTTTAATACCATAAAACAAAACAGCCCAAGATATAATAGTTATATTATTTCTTAGGCTGAATGTTATTCTCATAATCTATAGAAAGTATGAGTTATAATTTATCGTTTTTAGATGAAACGAATTTTTACTGCTTTTAGCTTATTGCTTGAATCGTCTAGAGAAAACTCAACCATACTACCAGATGAAGGCTGTGAATGACTGCATACTTGAGATGCGTCAAAACGAATATCGCCACCAAGATCGCTTGTAATTAAGCCAATCTTTTCTACTGGGTTGAAGCTACGAATAATACCTGTTTGTGAAGTCATAGTTATATTTCCTTTCAGCCCAAACAGCGCTTTAAATTAGCGGTTTTGTTTGTGGCTATCAATTTGAGTTCGAATAGTTAAAACCACCAATTAATAATAATTGCGGTAATTATCGTTTTACTCATTGACCTACTACTTCTGAGCTAAAAGATCACCCTTCTTTTAGCCGATCATTGCGCCTATCGTTTGCAACAATAACGAATAACAATGTTAGAAATGACGTTTTGATAAAAAAAACACATGAGGTCCGAGTAACAGACGAGACAGACATTAAACGCTAAATTTTATTCTGTAAATATTTTTATGTCTTTTTTTTGTAAAAAACTGTGGGTAACCACTGAATAAAAACCTTACTCATTGTTTTTTAAATAAAAAAATATCGTTTTTTATTTATTATAAAAACCATAAAACGGTCAAAAAACAAACGACAACAGAGGAAAAAACCTATAATAAAACAATCTTCAATTATAAATAACACACTCTCATCTAAAATAAGTCGATAATAATATAAATAATCGTCTATTTTTTAATCTGCATAAATGAAAGGAATAATTACGATATAAAATGACTAGGTTTCTTATATAAGCAAGGGTAAAGTATGCTTAAAGAGACCGAAGGTTATAAGGAACTTCGATGAAAGGTATTCTATCTATTCAATCACATGTAGTGTATGGTCACGCAGGAAATAGCTCTGCTGTTTTTCCTATGCAACGTATGGGATTTGAAGTATGGCCGCTTAATACTGTGCAATTTTCTAATCACACCCAATATAAAGAAGGTTGGACGGGCAAAGCTTTCTCTGGTGATGATATTAGTGAGCTTGTTGCAGGTATTGAAAGCATTGATCAATTAAAGAACTGCGAAGCTGTATTGACAGGCTATCAAGGTAGTGCAGCGCAATGTCTTGCTATTATCGATACTGTGAAAAAAGTTAAACAGCAAAATCCTAATGCGATTTATATCTGTGATCCTGTAATGGGTGACCCAGAAAAAGGCTGTATTGTTGCCGATGGTATTGCTGAATACCTAATTAATGATGTAATGCCTATTGCTGATGCTATCGTACCGAATCAATTTGAACTAAGCCAATTTGTCGGTATGGAAATCCATAACCTTGCTGATGCTGTTACTGCATGTCAAAAAGCCTTAACAATGGGCCCAAAAATGGTACTGGTTAAGCACTTACACAGTATATCTGATGATAAGTTTACGATGATGTTAGCAACGCAAAAGGGTTGTTTCCTTGCACAGCGTCCGCATCTTAAGTTTGATAAACAGCCAGTAGGTGTCGGTGATTTGATCTCATCATTATTTACTGCAGGGCTATTGAAAGACTGGACACCAGAACAGGCTTTTGAACATGCGCACAATGCCTGCTACGCAGTGTTAAAAGAAACACATAAACGTGGCGAATGGGAATTACAAACCATTGCAGCACAAGATGAAATTGTATCACCAAGTGAAATTTTTCCGATTAGCGAAATTAACTAAGTGAACACTAACAATCTTAATTAAAAAAGCAGCTTAATTGCTGCTTTTTTATTGTCGGAAATAGTACTTATTGCACCTCACCATAAGCATTGAATGTTACCCGCCTAACAATGCTCAAGGTAGTCGCTACCGAAATTACGCCAGAAATAAAAATCGCTACCATAATCACTAGTTGGTATTTCACTGCCACCAGCGGTGCCGCTCCACCTAAAATTTGTCCCGTCATCATTCCAGGTAAACTGACAATCCCTAATGTCATCATCGCGGCTAATTGGGGAGTTAATGCTGCTTTTACTGCTGTCTGTATAAACGGCAAGGCAGGATCAGGAGCGCCTAATGACAAGTAATACTGATATTCATGATGGTTATCTTTTAATAGGCTCCCCCAGCGAGATAAGGCTAATACATTTGCCATTAAGCTATTACCAAGCAGCATTCCCGCAATTGGGATCATATACTGTGCTTGCCACCAAGGGTCGACTTGAATCACCCCTATCAGCATGACAGGCAAAGCAACCAATAATGCAGCACACTGCCCTGTTATTACCGCAGGCAACACACGCTTTACATTCACCTCTGCCCGTTTACAAATCGTATAGCTTGCCACTAATGCCATGATTGTTAGCCACAGCATATTTATTGCCACACTCTGCAAACCAAACAAGGTATGAAGATAAATACCCACAACAGATAACTGAAGTGTCATGCGTAATACGCCATTAATTAAAGTGCGATTTAACCCTAATTGCCAACGCTGAAACAAGAACATGGGGATAAGTAATAACAGGTAGAAGCCCGCCATCGCCAGCCAATGAATATCCAAAGTACTATTGATTGATTCAGACATTACACTCATCCTTACTTAACGACATAGCATGCACATGTGTTGCACTTGCTAACCAAACAGGATCATGTGATACAGAAACACAAATAATTGTTAGCTCAGAAAGCAATTGAATAATTCGATCTCGCCCTGAAGGATCAAGGGCGGATGTGGGCTCATCCATCAACCACACATTGCGCTGCATTAATATGCTTCTAGCGATGGCTACACGCTGCTTTTCGCCCCCAGAAAGAGTATCAATAGGCTTGTCTAATAACACCGTAATACCCGCTTGTGATAAAGCAGATAAACACAACTCATCGTTAGGTACAGGAAAATGAGTAATGGCTTTTAAACGCCAAGGAAGATGTAAGACATCACGTACACATTCTCCGCCCATAACGGCTTGTTGTGGCAAGTAACAAATGTTTTGACGCCAAAAGTTGAATGCTTTTACATCAATCAATTGTTTATTGAAGGTAACAGTACCTAACTGAGGAGCTTTAAGCCCAGCAATCACTTGTAGCAAGCTACTCTTACCACAACCAGAAACGCCAGATATTGCAAGGTGTTGCCCTTGTTTTATACAAGCAGAAAGCGAGCAATCACTATGCGATTCAAAGCCTGAACGCAATTGATTAAAGGCTAATATATCAATGTGATTTTGAGATGATTCTGATTGCATCCATTGCACCCAAAATACTAAAAACGAACGTTAAGTGTATTGAAGCAAGATAGCGGACTCAAACAGTTTCGTTCAAAATAAAATAACGAAAGACGAAATAGTGGTAAGTAGAGAGATATAGTAGAGATTCTTAGATACGTAATGTTGAATAACAGATACAAAAATGCCGACATAATGTCGGCATTTTTTAAACTTTTAACGTAAAAAAGAATTAAGCTTTTTCAACGTTAGCAGCTTGAGGGCCTTTTTGACCTTGTTCGATATCAAAAGCAACCTTTTGACCTTCAGCAAGAGTCTTGAAACCTTCGCCTGTGATAGCACGGAAGTGAACGAATACGTCAGCGCCGCCGTTGTCTTGAGTGATGAAACCGAAACCTTTTTCTTCGTTAAACCACTTAACGATACCAGTTGATTTAGACATGAGAGTCTCCAATATTTTTTAAATAATTCGCAAAAATGCGTTTGTAGCCAGAAAAGAATTATTTACGTTATAGCTTATGAGTGGAAAGCTTCATGACACTGGTATAGCGTTACAGCGAAGATTTTCTAAAACATAATGTTACATATAAATAGGTCTGACTTACAGGCCGAGGACTATAGTAATGATATTTAGGGAATTGTATAGCTTTATTTTTTAAATAATTTATTTTTTAATCTTATGGGTAACAAAAGCAATATATATCATAAGGTTAAACACGAATAAACCAGTTAATATTCTATTAATATTTCGTGAAAACCGCATTTTCATTGTCTTTTTTAGACGATTCCAAAAAATAAAAAGCACCCTACCGCTTTTATTAATCACATGTAGGGCGCCTACTTTATTTACCTAAAACCGCAAAGGTTTATTTTTGTACGCGATCTAGCGTAACAACTTCATAACTTAGCGGTACAAGGTTAGGACGACTTTGCTGGATATAATCAATCACAGCTTGAGCATCTGTATTACAGCGCATATTGGCGGCTTTACAGTTTGGCGCAGCTCCTTGGTAATTTACTTGGTACTTGTCGCCTACTTTTTCAATGTTCTTAACCTTAAAGCCTGTTAACTTGCCATCAACATAGGCTAAATCGACACGTCCAGAGTGATCCTTTTGCGCTTGATAAACAGGTGTCCAACCATCATTACCCGTTGCGTTATAATTATTTACTGCAACATTGTAGGTTTTATTATCTTGAATTGGCGTCCAAATTGGGTTCTTTTCTGTGCCAGTCATCACCTCAACATTATTAAGCTTGCCTGCTTTATTTGCTGCTGTTTCGGTAAAGCTATAACGAATATGACCGCCATAAGGGAATTTACCCGCATGAGCGCCTTCAGGCAGCGTTGCAGAAACCGTTTGTTGTAATAACTGTTTAATCACAGCACCTTTAAGTGGTACTACAGACATAAAGTTTGAGAACGGTAAAAGCTCTAATGACACATTACCTTCACGGTATTCACCCGCCTCAATATTGGTACGAATGCCACCTGCTCCGATCAAAGCAAAGTCCACTTTCATACCCGTTACTTTTTGAACTTGAGGCTCATTCGCCCAGTAATATTGGCCTTCAGCTATAATAGGCGCGACATCTGAGCCATGCTTATCTGTGCCACGATCGCCAGGACGTCGTTCATGTTTAATTTCTACCGGCACTTGAGCAATAGTTTTACCGTACGCTTTATCTACTGCTGGTTTGTATTTAGTATCAATACGTTGGCGTAATAAAACATCTTCATCTGTGATCGTGATTTTTTCATGATTGTCGATGAATTTTTCAACGATTGCCGTTTGTACAGGGGTAAACATATCGCTTTGTTTACGATCGGCATGATGGTAGAACTCATCGTTACTCAATAAGGTATTGTGACCTGCACACTTTACCACGTCACCGTTCGCATCAAAGCTTACATTTACTCGGCCAATCGCTTGAGCATACTCACCCGCCTGAACAACACATGTTTCCGTTGTACCATTTGGGTTCTTCACCATTTGGGCATATATACCATTATTGTTTAAACCCAAGTCAGCAAAGTCACCTAATAACGTATGTGAGTGACCGCCAACAATAAGATCAATACCGTTAACTTTTGACGCAACATCAAGATCTACTGCATTACCGATATGCGTGAGCGCAATAATATTATCAATCCCCTTGCTCTTTAGCATATCGACGGTGGCTTGTGCCGTTTTCACCATATCGTAAAATTTCACATCACCCGTATTAGGTGCAATATTTGCCATGTTATCTAAGGCAATACCAAATACCGCAACAAGATTTTTATCTTTAGGTAAGTGGTTAATATCTTTAACGACTGTCTTGTTATTGCCATCAAAAGCAAAAATTTGGTAAGGACGTAAGTTAGTTTGATCTTTCAAATCAGCATCTTGGCTAGCATCTACGTTAGCTGCAAGCACAGGGAAATTAACACTACCGATAAAAGCATTTAATTTTTTATTATTTAAATCAAATTCATGGTTACCTAATGCCATCGCATCTAAGCCCATTTTGCTTAGCATATCGGCGTTCATTGCGCCGTGGTTTAGCTTAAAGTAAGCACTACCTTGCCAAGCATCACCACCGTGTAAGAACAGTAAGCTTTGATTTTCTTTTTTAGCTTCAGCTTTATATTCTTTCGCCATCGTTTGCAGGCGAGGATAGCCACCAAACTCGTTATAAACTTTGGTATCGTCAGCTTTAAAACTCGATTTTACGGGGTCAAAATTAGAGTGGGTATCATTAATATGTGCGACCGTTAGCGTAAAAGGTTGGTGTTGAACGATAGGCGTTGTAGCACACCCTGAAATAGCTAAAGTGATAGAAAGTGCGATAAGAGGTTTGCTAAACATACGAGATCCTTACTCTATTGTAATCGTTTGCGCGAGCAGCATACTCCACATTTAAAACCTTTTCAGCAATAGAACTCAAAATAATATTCTTTCAAACCAACTTTTTATTTTGAATATATAAAAATGGCTTCTATGCTTACCTTCCAGTTGAAAGTACATAAGAAGCCATCTAAATAACAAAGTTATTGCAATTGTTGACCTTTGTATTCACCCGTCAACGTTTTAAGGTAAGCGATGATTTATCAATATCACCTTGACTTATAATCATCGACATCGCCTCCTAAATTACCTGTAGCTCACTATTTAATGATTTCTAGATCACTTCTAGGCACACAGCAACATGCTAGTACTTTTCCTTCAGCACGCTCTTGCGATGAAAGTGCTGGAACCTCTGGTTGTTCTACCTCTCCAGATTTCACTGTGACCTTACAAACCCCACAAAAACCAGCACGACAGCTATAATCCATCTTAATACCAGCCGTTTCTGCTTGCTCTAATAACGTCGCTTGGTTATTCCCTTGGAAAAGCTGTCCATCAATTGATAATTCGACCGTCTTTTTTTCTTCGAGTGCATGACGTACAGGCCCAAACGCTTCTTGGTGATAACGAGAAGCTGCCATGCCCATATTGAGCAATAACTTTTTCGCCGACGACATAAAGGCATCAGGACCACAAACAAATACCTGACGTTTATCTAAATCACTCATCATGGCTAAATGACCAATGCTTAGTCGTCCAGATTCACCTTGCCAGTCGCGTTTGGGTTGCGTTAATACGATACGTAAATCAAGAGAAGGATGCTTCTCTTCTATTGCGCGTAATTCCTCTAAATAAGGAATATCAGCTTCAGTACGGCATTGATGATAAAACACTACATCACGCACTAAATCATGATCGGATAAATATCGTAGCATCGACATCATTGGCGTTACACCACTCCCCCCCGAGAGCAATAATAATTTATCCGTATGTACCCCTAGGTGAAAATCACCACTCGGCGATTCAGACACCAATGTATCACCGACTTGAAAATGCTCATGTAACCAATTAGAGATGCGACCGTCATTAACTCGTTTTACTGATATTGCATAACGCCCAGGACGTGATGGGCTAGAAGATAATGTATAGCGACGAGAAATATATTCACCATTCACTTCTAACTGAATAGGTAAATGTTGCCCCGGTAAATAAGTCGGTAACGCTTGGTTTTCTTGATGAGATTCTAGCCAAAATGTAGTGAAATCTTGCGCAATATCTTCACGCTCGACACACGTAAGCTGTAATTTTTGTTCACTATTATCTGGATATATTTCTTTCGGTTTCGTTTCTAATATTTCAATGGTGTCACCAACAGAAATAATACCTTCATTAAGTGCCACAAGATTTTGTCCGAAATAGACATTACCCGTTTCATCTGAGCGGAATTTTGCCATCGTAACCAACGGCTCTTTACTTTCGCTAAACGTTGCTGATTTAGGATCGACCGTAGTTAAAATGCATCGAGCACAAGGTTTGACCGCTTCAAACTCTACTTCACCGATCCGAATACGTTTCCAACCGTCTTCTGCGAACGCTTCCGTATTACTCACCACTAAATTGGTTCTAAACTGATCCATGGTGTGGTGTTCACTACTACGCGCATTAAGCGCTTGAAGCGAGGCTTCACTGATCACTAATAACGGATAACCATCAGCAAAACTCACATTTTGACTAATTTTAGGACGCACACGGTTTGATTGCTCACCCGTAAATAACAACTGAACAGGTTGCCCTAGTACGTCACTAAACCATGCATTGGCTTGCTCCGTCGTGGTATAGGCGATGAATGTATCTGCCCACACGGTTGAGGATGCTTCTGCCATAGCAAATTGAGCATACTTCAATACTAAACAGGCTTTACCTTCATAGCTCAGTACGATGCCATCGGCAATTAACGCGGCTTTCACTTTTACCATCTCGGGGGATTTGCGTGCCGTGATCATATCGCCTGATAGGGTCGCAACCATAAAACGACGATCAAAGCTGATCCCCTGTTTTTCGACCCAAACTTTGGATTGGCTGATACCTGCTATTGATTTTACGGGAAAGACATTTAATTGGGATAATTGTGGTGTTTCTGAAGGTGTGCTCACTACTCTCTCCATGACAATATGTGTTGGCAGCAATAGTGTAACACCGTATTAACAGAGCTAAAAAAGAAATCTCTCGATCCTTTTTAAGCTATTTACGCATTAAAAATGCATATTTACTTTACGCGTTTTCATCTACTTTCTTTCTGTCTATTTTGTTCCTTTATGCTAAGTTTCCCTTATCAATCATCTTCTTTTTATACCATCTGATTAAGGTTCACTATGCCGCTACTTCATTCTTTTTGGCGCTACATCAAACATTACTTTCCCAATACGGGGCTGCGCCATATTCATACTTCATTAGCCGCTTTAGTGATCTTACAGATCTTAAATAGTAATTTAGTGCACATGACCCATGCCGGTGAAATCGAAAGTGGCGTTTTCTCTACCCTCTTCTTATGGGTACATATTATTCTTGGCATATTGACCGTTGTCGTCACACTCGCAATGATTAGCTACATGTTAGTTAAACAATCATTTCGTCAATTTTTCCCTTACCTTTTTGGTGACAATGCCGTTTTATTCGATGACTTAAGACAACTACACCACGGTAAATTACCCGAGCCAAGAGAAAAAGGCTTAGGGAATATTATTCAAGGATTAGGTATTGGCGCGTTGATCTTAATTGAAGCCGCAGCACTGATATGGCTGGCGCTGTGGTTAAGTCACTCACCTTATGCCAACGATGTGAGGGAGATCCATAAATCTCTGACAGGTTTAATTGAAGCATACTTAATTGGTCATGGCGGTATGGCACTGCTTCATTTCTTTATTGAACGTAGAAAATTCGCTTAAATTTAAACACGCTTTATCAGCAAAAGCATAGCCTGTAATGTTTGCATCCCATGATAGAACAAACATTACTAGGCTATGATATTTTGCAGTACCGATACGAAATACCATGTTAGTCAATAACTCAAACCCATGTGCTATTTCAAATCAGGTACGTTTTAAACCCTATCAACAATCTAATTACGTCAGCGATGTCACTAACGCCTTTCCAACGCCGTGAGCACTGGTCGGGTTTTGGCCTGTAATCACTCGTTGATCAACGATAACCAGTGTTTGCCAAGGCTGTACTTTACTAAATCGCGCTGCCTTTCTTGAAAGCGCCTCTTCCAGTAAGAATGGAATATGCGTAATCGTACCGAAATCGATTTCTTCTTCACGTGTAAAGCCCGTTACCGATATAGATGCAAGTAGGCTGTCACCATTACTTAATGTAATAGGAAGCAATGCCGCTGGGCCATGACATACCGCCGCTATAACGCCACCGTTTTCGTAATGTTTTGCAGCTAATTGCGCAAAATCAGTATTGGTGGAAAGATCAGATAGCAGACCAAAGCCACCTGGATAAAATACCGCATCGTACTCATCAATATTCACTTGCGAGACGGGGATCGTGTTATTGATTCGGTTCTGAAAATTATCATCCGCCAACACAATGCGGTTTACCTCATCACCTTCGATATCCGTACCATAAAGTGGCGCTTTACCCCCTTTAATCGATGCGATGTCATAGTCAAAACCAGCGGCAGTCAGCTCATGAATAACGTGCGTTATCTCTGGTGAGTAAGTGCCATTCGCTTGGTCAGTATCGCCCAGAGTTGCATGATTCGTTACAGGGATCAGGATCCTTTTCATTGTCTTTTCCTTCAATGATTGAGTTCAAAAACATGTTAATTCAATTCAATATGGCTGATAATATAGAAAATTGGCAAATCATTGTTGTTAAATAGCAAAGATAAAGGTCTATGAATAGTTTCGATGGGATCATTGAATTCGTTGCAGTCGCTGAAAGCCATGGCTTTTCCTCTGCGGCTAAACAGCTCGGTTGCAGCACAAGCCACGTTAGCCGACAAGTCTCAAGGTTAGAAGAGAGATTAGGTGTCGCCTTATTAGCTCGCTCAACCCGACAGGTCAATGTAACCGATGCTGGACAATTGTATTATCAACAATGCAGAGGACTGGTAAATGGGTTACAACAAGCCAGCGAAAGCGTAAACACACAGCAAATAACGCTGAGTGGAACCTTACGCGTCAGCGCTGCTGGTGCATTTGCCGAAGAGCATGTCGCTCCAGCGCTAATGGCATTCGCGAAGTCTTACCCAGATCTTACTATCGAGATGGATTTTAACTCTCGTATGGTGAATTTTATCGAAGATGGTATCGACTTTGCGATCCGTTACGGGGCACTAAAAGATTCAGGTTTAGTCGCGAGAAAACTCGTTGATCGCCCTATGGCTGCGGTTGCCAGCCAAGACTATTTAGCCCGTTATGGAGAGCCAACTCACCCTAGCCAATTGAAACAACATAGCTGTATTATTGCCAATAATGACCACTGGCTCTTTGAAAAAGATGGCAACACAATTAATACCCGTGTTCACGGTCGATGGAAAAGCAATAACTCTAATGCTGTTATCTCGGCATGCGAAGAAGGGCTAGGCATCGCGTACATGCCTAAAAGTAGCCTAGCGAAAGGGGTAGATTCAGGTTCGCTTATTCCGATACTGCAAGATTTTTGGGGTAAAGGTAATAGCAGTTGGATCGTATATCAAAACCAACGTTTTCTTCCTGCGCGTGCTCGCTTGGCAATAGACTATTTAATTCATTATTTCTCTGACTGGGATTCACTACATAAATAAACCCTTAGCCATTGCTTTCATCTTTTGGGTAGATTGGCTCTATTTTCTTGGGGATTACTTACTCAATAACAATCTAAATCAGTAAGTAAACATAACGTTTTTATTTCAAATAACTCTATAGCACGTTGAGAGACAACATGACTGAATTCGAAAAAATGCTTGCCGGTGAAGACTTTGACGGCGGCGCAGACTGTATTAACCAGATTCGTCAAAATGCTTCGAACTTATTACAGACCATTAACCAAAGTACAGATGACTCTCAGCGTCATGAACTATTTCAACAGCTAATGGGAAAGATTTCTGCATCGAGTCACATCCGCTCCCCCTTTTATTGTGAGTTCGGTAAAACGATCTCGATTGGGGAAAAGACCTTCATCAATATGAACGTAACAATGTTGGATGGCGCTAAAATTATTATTGGCAATAACGTAATGATTGGCCCGAACACCCAGCTTTACTGTGCTAGCCATGATCTAAACTATCTCAATCGCCGTAACTGGGAAACCATTTGTGATCCTATTACGATTGAGGACGATGTATGGATTGGGGGCAATGTTGTGATCAATAAAGGTGTGACCATTGGTGCGCGTTCTGTAATTGCCGCTAACTCAGTGGTTAATACCGATGTACCACCTGACTCTCTATATGGTGGAACACCTGCAAAGTTAATCAGAATTATTCATGAGAACCAATAGGCGATCAGGGTTTAGCAATAATCTTATGCATGATGCATAGCCACATAACATAACAAGTTTGTCTAATATGTGAGTTAGCCTAATAGCTAACTCACATATGGACAGAAATCATTTTCGAAAAACCGAATATTATCAAATCATGGATAACTTCAGGTATGGCAAATAGTAAAACTGACGTGCAGGTCGTATCTGATTACGTGTCTAACCTCTGCCTTTCGAAGACCGTGCTCGCCTTGAGAAAAGCATCAAGGCCGCACCCTTCTAGAGCAGATCGCACAATTTACTTATATAGAGGCTCGGGCTTGGATTTAGCGTTGGCTACGCAACGCTAAATCCTTATTTTTTATATGGTTTATGACGCATTGTACCCAAACTTTACAGTCTGTAGTTTTGATTTCCATAAACTCTCACGCTGAATGACTTGCTCTGGAGTCAGAGATGAAGATAGAACTTCAAGAATTGTAAACTTAAAGTGTTTTTCAAAGTAGTCTCGAGTATTTATGGCATAAAGCTCTTTTAGCTCTTTATTATTTCCGTGGTAGCCATAAATATAGTCAGACCAACGCCCCCAGATACCATTGGATCCGTAAGCGGAGCCAACATAGTGCTTTCCTGTTTTAGTATCAGTTAGCAAGTAAACACCAAAAACACTACTTAACGCTACTTTCCAGTCATTGAGCTCATTTTTTATAACTATGCTCATTAATTCAAAACTATGGTTTACGTCATCATAAGATTTAAAGCGCTCACCCTGATATGAATGTTGTGAAAGCGACGATACTTTTGAGTGTGAGAAAATATAATCAGGCGTGAAGACCGTCCCCCTCGTATTATCGCCTTGGTAATCAATTGTTAGGCGACCAATAAGTTCAGAAAACTGACTGCTTAACTTTACCTCATAGTGCTTTGAATCACGGCTAGTAATATCAAAAATGCCACCAAACAAAAATTTTGAGCCAGATATTTGGGCAAAGCTTACTATTTTGTCTTTAACAAAACGTTCCTTTTTCGTCCCTCTATAAATTTGCCAACCAGTCCACTCTTCATGACTTCGAGCCAACACATCAATAGGACGAGTTCCTTCTGGCGATTGTTTTGCCAGATGAAATCGATATTCAGAGTTATTATTTAACTCTGAGAAAATTAAACCCAAATCCATAAATGCCTCTGAACTTGAAAAACCATATAACGCTTATTAAACGATAAATAGACATCTTTCGGCAATGTATCATTCTCATACTAACTCAACTTATAATCAATAAGTTATGACACATGATGGAAAGTTAGGCTGCAAGATGTCGCCTAATGACGAGAATAAACAGTTATCAACTCAATCGAATAAGTTTTAGTAGGGAATACGCACGCCCCCTAAAATGTGTAGAGTATTTGTCCTAAGTAACTTTGGCGCACTTCTGAGTTACGAAGTGTTAACTGTGAAAGTTTTGGACAGTTTGTCGCTGATTTTACTAATTTAGTCGACGACGAATAACTTCAAGTATGGAACACAAAAAATCCCAGTTTTCGATTAAAACTAAAACTGGGAAAGTGATTTGTCATTTATCTACTACTAAAACAACTCAAAGAAAATGCTCAATAATATGATCTACACACTCTTGGTTAAACTCTTCAAAATCATAAGCTTTACCCATATCAATAAGTTGTTCTCTGGTTGGGTAACGTAATGTTCTCAGATCCGTAGCGTTTACTTGGGTATGACCGTTCATTTGACGGAAATACTTATCTACGAGCGAGCTATTTAAAAATACCCAAAGACCTTTAGCAAGATCATCATGTAATGGTTCTCCTAATGCGTGAAAGTAGTTAGTTTTGTTTTCAAAACCTACGACTTCAACGTCTGCTACATCAGCCGTATAGATTGAAGCTACAATTCTACGTTTTTCTTCTTTAGCTGTTAATCTGCGTGTAAGAACATAAGTACCATTCTGAACCATAAGGTTAGCGGTACTTTCATTGCTCAGCAATGCATTAGGCTTTTTAGCATTTTCAACGGGCCATTCAATCGCACATCTTTGTAGGTGTTGAGGAAAAATCAAAGGAACTGAACCATCAACAAAGTCAGTACTTAAATTTTCTCTAGTTCGGAAGTCTACAACTTTACCAGTACTTGCCTGAATACCAAGATCTTCAAGTGAACATGGTAAACCGCCAGCTCTAGTCGCTACATTCTGTTCCTCTTCATCAGTGATAATGTGAATAAATCTGTCTGGATTATTTTCACTTACTACTTGGTTAAAAGGCACTTCATAAACAAATAGCTTTGGATCTTCTGCACAAGAGCTAGAACTAACAATCACAGTGTCTCGTTGGGGCCCACCTTTCGTTAAGTGATACACAACATTTTCTTGAAGAACTTTATCTGCTTTAAATGCTGATTTACGACTATTAAAAACGTGTATTTTGTTTAGCGAACAAGTATCTAGTAGCAGCTTACGGAAGTCATTGAAGTAAGGGCCATTACAGAATGAGCGTGGTGTGATCGCGACAAGCTCACCACCATCTTCTAGTAACTTAATCGCTAGCCCTACAAATGCCGAGTATAAATTACCTGTTTCAAAATCGACTTGCCTTAGAGCTTTACGCTCTTCGCCTTTAGCTGCGATTTTTAAATAAGGTGGGTTTAGAATCGCTTTGTTGTAGTTAGGTATAAAACCCTCACTAAGAAGCCTTTGAACAGAATGTTGAATAAAATCTTCTTCAATTACTGTTTGACTCCATTCCACGTTATTCTCTTCACAAGTATTTGAACATTGACCTAAAGTATCACCCAAGTAATGACTCATTACGCTTGATAGTTCAAAACAAGTAGACTCAATACTTGTAGCATTACCTTTAACTCGTTCTACAAAAGCAGCCGTTAACGATCCAACACCTGCACCTGCATCTAATAAACGATGTTCACCTTCAATATTTTCAAACATATCTGCAAGGAGCATAGATACGGAAGAAGAAGACATAAACTGTCCTAACTTACCTCTAAGTTTTTCGTCAAGTTTTCCATTTGCTTCAACACGATTTACATCTGCAATGTCATTTAGATTGAGGGGGGTTTTTTGAGCCAATTCCGTCATACTTGATCATTTATACAGTAATTCATTGACTTTGCAGTATCGCAAAAAACCTGCACTAAAGGAAGAAAAAAACCTGCACATAGGTTACATTGTGGGACCTGTTAGTTTAATGGCAGATAAATCAATAAAATGAGAGATAAAAAACTAGAACAAGCTAAAGAAATTCTCAAAGCTCTAGGCTTACCAAGACAGCAATACAACGATAGATCCGCTTGGGTCTTTCTGGCTCTTGCTAATGTAAAACCAAATGACGATTGGAGTGTGGCAAATTCACCACTTCTCCCGACCGTTAATATTATGGATTTTATTCGCTCTGAGTATGGTAAAGATTACAAACCAAACTCTCGCGAAACAATTAGAAGACAAACGTTACACCAATTTGATCAAGCTCAGATCGTCGATAGAAATCGAGATAACCCTGCTAGAGCTACGAATAGCAAAGACAATAACTACTCATTAAATCAGCCTATAATCGAGATTCTACATGCTTACCCTAATGGAGATTGGGAAGAATTGGTTCAAAAATTCCTTGATGAAGTTCCTACTCTGCAAGCTATGTACGAGCGAACTATCAATAAAGAAAAGATTCCTGTTCAATTACCTAATGGTAATGAGATAAAACTATCACCGGGAGCTCACAACCAACTTCACGCTGATATTGTTCACGAATTTTGCCCTAGATTTGTAGGTGAGGGTGGTAAAGTTCTCTATATCGGTGATACAGCAAGTAGCCGTGATGAGGGGGGAAAACATATGGTTTTAGAAACTGAGTATCTAGAATCACTTAAAGTTCCTCCAATGTCTCACGACAAACTACCAGACGTGGTTGTTTATGATGAAAAACGTCAATGGTTGTTTTTAATTGAAGCTGTAACAAGTCACGGACCTGTAAGCCCCAAACGATGGATTGAATTGGAAGAAGCTCTTGAGGATTGTACTGTTGGGCGTGTTTATGTCACGGCTTTTCCTCATAGAGCAGAGTTTCGGAAAAACGCTGCTGATATTGCGTGGGAGACTGAGGTTTGGATTGCTGATAATCCTGACCATATGATTCACTTCAATGGTGATCGATTTCTTGGCCCACACAACAATAAACCTGAGATTAGCTAATATCAACTTGCCCTGAAATTTTCAGGGCTTGTGCCACTAAACACCGGATAAGTTTAAGTAAGGGAAATGTAAATAAATAGATTGTTAATGAGTATTTACTATATCTAATAAAGGGGCAAAAATAAGTTAGGACACTAAAAATTAAGCCTGTGATGACTCATATTATACGTGTGAAAAGACTTTCGTTTAGTTAAATATAACAATGCAATTTGGTTACAAACCAACAGTAATAAATAAACGATGAAGGTTTTATACTGCAAAAATAAAAAAGCAGAGCACATAGGCTCTGCTTTTATATTATCTGTCGAATACGCGGTTATTTTACTTTAACTGCCCAGCCACATTGCTGTGGGTAGATACGACGAATAATTGTCTTATTTCGCTTTTTCAATAGGATGTGGCAGGTTTCAATTAATAAACCAAATGCCATCGCAAAATACACATATCCTTTATTCAAATGAATCGCAAAACCTTCAGCCATTAACATACCACCTAACATTACTAAGAATAGTAGTGCTAATGTTTTCAAGCCCGGATAGCGCAATACATAATCGTTGATCTTCTCAGCACACAGTACCATCACAACTGCTGACGCTAAAATTGCAGCAACCATCAGTGGGACTTCACTTGTCATACCTACCGCTGTGATCACAGAGTCCATAGAGAACACCGCATCCACCGCTACGATTTGCAGCAAGACTAAAGCAATACCTGCTCGTACTTTGCTGGCTTCTTGGTGATGAGCACCAGAGAAACACATCCACAATTCTTTTAAGCTTTTCGCTAATAAGAATGCACCACCACCAATCATGATCAAATCACGACCAGAGAACGGAGAATCAGCAATAGAGAATAACGGTTGAGTTAATGACATTACCCAACTGATTGAGAACACAAGACCAATACGCGCAGCAACTGCTAGTGCAATACCTAGGTTACGGGCTAATTTTCGTTGATGTTCTGGTAATCGCTCACATAGCACTGAAATAAACACAATATTGTCGACACCTAATACCACTTCTAAGGCAAATAAGGTCGCAAATATCATCATTGCTTCAGGTTGAAGGAAAAGATCTAGCATTGAATAGACTCCTTAACAAAGGAGTTTAGGAAAAGAGAACAACTCGTGGGGTCGTCCATATGTATTTTATACCTCTTAAAATTAAAGTCGCGCTATTCAACCACAACCATTGCGAATAACAATTGAGATTTTGTAACAACATGTAAGCGACGCCTACCGTATGACTCATCCAGAGTGGCGATTAATGGTAGTAGTAAAATACACGGTAAAAATAATCTTGAATTCTTCCTCTCAAAATGGAAACTCTATATTTTACTTTTTGTTAAATATAGAGCGATAATGAAACATAATTTCTGGTTATTAATTGCATTTGTAAGCATTTTTTCAACATCTACTCAGGCCAAGTTCTCGTCGACACGCTACATTCAGTGAGTAATGGCTTAGCGGAAAAACAGTATTTAACAGCCGAAACGTCAGCTCACAGAAAGAAAAGAAAACCGAGAGTACCTCGAAAAGGGATGGAACAACATCAAAGATGATGACGATGTAGAAAACCACTGGAATAACTATCTCGCTCAACAAGCACGTGAACGTAAACAACGTGCAGAACAACATAAATTTGTCGATAATTTAACGTCTGATCTTAATAAAGCTATCCGTGATGCCGCCAATACCCATTAATCACGGAAATATGTGGTAAGGATAACCATGAAAAAAGCATTGCTCATTATTACAACCTGTTTACTTGCCGCTGGGTGTTCATCAAACCAAGTTGAATGTCTCTATAACTGCAAGCCCACTTATCCCAATCATAGCGGGAATATAAGCACTGGTAATGTGAATAATGAGCAAGCCATGCAGGCCTTATTGGCTTATCTTGGTGTGCAAGTGAAAAAGCAATGGGGCGATGACGAATACCTGCAAGCAGGAAAACACCGTTATGTGAAATACTTTGATGGTTATCGTACACGTGCGCACATTGATTTTGATAACGGGAAAATTTACGTTTCAACGGTTGCTCAATACGCCCCCGAAGCCACACTGAAAAAAGCGATTGAAGAAACCTTGCTGATGCCAGCCGATCCTTCTCAAGTGGATTTGTTCAGTGACAAATCAATTCCCCTTAACGGTAAGCCTTTCTTACTGGGGCAAGTTAAAGATCATGATAACCAAGATATTCAATGGCCTTGGCGCGCTGGGCGTTTTGCTGATTATCTGATTGAAAATAAGCTGCACACCAAGCCACTCAAACGAGGCACAGCTTACTATGTTGAAATCGATATGGTGAGTGATCACCTTGAGCAACGTGAATACCAATATGCGGATTTAATTAAGCGAGCTTCTCGCCAATACGGTATTTCAGAAGATCTTATCTATGCGGTGGTAAAAACTGAAAGTAGTTTTAACCCGTTTGCTGTCAGCCACGCAGGGGCTTACGGTTTAATGCAAGTGATCCCGAAAACAGCAGGGGCGGATGTATTTAAACTGGTGAAGAACAAACCGGGGATACCAACCAAAGACTACCTGTTTGATCCGGCTAACAACATTGATACGGGGACCGCTTATTTGCACATTTTACAAACCCGCTATTTAAGGGATGTGCGAAATCCTACCACTAAGCATTACAGTATGATTTCCGCTTATAACAGTGGTGCAGGTGGCGTGTTATCAACCTTTGATTCAGATAGACAGCGAGCCATGGATAAGCTCAATCAATTGCAACCCAATCAAGCCTATTGGGCGCTCACAAATAAGCACCCAAAACTTGAAGCGCGCCGATACTTAGAAAAAGTGCTGAACTTCCAAAAAGAATTTCAAAATTTATAACCGCCTATAGCACTAACAAAGCCCTATCATCGACCATCGAGATAGGGCTTTGTGTTTTGTATCATTAGGCTTGGATGGCTTGGCGAGTAAATCCGTTATTTTTCGCTAATAAGTCTGCGGCTGTTTGAGCATCAACACCAGCTAAGATCATCACAATCGCGGTTTTACAATGACCATTACAGGCAGTTAATACGCGTTCTGCTTCTTCACGGCGACATTCGGTTGCTTGCATCACAATGTTTTTCTGGCGTTCAACCAGCTTAGCGTTGGTTGCTTCCACATCCACCATTAAATTGCCATACACTTTACCAACCCGGATCATCGCCCCTGTTGTCAGCATATTTAGCACTAACTTTTGCGCTGTCCCTGCTTTCATACGTGATGATCCCGTTACAACCTCTGCCCCAACCACTGGCGTGATAGCGACATCGGCAACAACAGCCATTGGGCTTTGTGGGTTACAACTAATAGACGCGACCATCGCATTTTGTGATTTGGCATATTCCATCGCACCAAGCACATAAGGAGTACGTCCACTGGCTGCAATGCCCACTAACACATCTTTTGAGTTAAAGTTCAGATCAATCAGATCTTGTGCGCCCATTTCACGATTGTCTTCTGCGTTTTCTACCGCTTTTAAAATCGCTTTATGGCCACCAGCTATTAAGCCAACAACCTGCTCTGGCTTACTACCATAGGTTGGCGGGCACTCACTGGCATCTAAAATACCTAATCGACCTGATGTACCTGCACCTACGTAAATTAAACGTCCACCTTGTTGAAAAGCCGCTGCAATAGCATCAACGACAATGGCGATTTCAGGTAATACTTGTTCAACCGCTAACGCGACTTTTTTATCTTCATTGTTGATCACCTTTAGCATCTCAACCGTGGATAACATATCGATATTTTGGCTTGCCGTATTGCGACTTTCTGTGACGAGTTGGGTCAGATCAATCTTCAAGGTTTTCATCCTAGTTTATTCGTTCTTTATTCATCATATTCAACAAGCGTATCAGGCTCTAGATTCTTGTTCGCGATTAACATAACGCTGTAAATATCACGGTAACTCAGTGTTTTTCAGGCTATTATCAAGATAAATGCTCGAACTGTTATGACTATGACTGCACTTGATAAAATCGCCAACCTACAATCACAATTCTCCCCTAATGGTCAAAAGATTGCGACCTTGGTTTTAGCACAACCTGAATTAGTGGTTTCACTGTCATCACAAGAGCTTGCGAAAGCGGCCAATGTTAGTCAATCGAGTATTGTAAAATTTACTCAGCGTATTGGTTTTAAAGGATTTCCTGCCTTTAAAATGGCGATCAGTGAAGAATTAGCAAGGCACAATACCATCGGCGGTAATGTGCTAAATCAATTATCGACTCAACCAGAGCCCAATAACACGCTTGCGAGTAGCTTAAGTAAAATGGCGCAACAAAAAGCCAATGCCATTATTGATACAACCAAAGCTATCGATACTCAATTACTGACCGATATTGCAGCAAGATTAAGCCAAGCCCAACGGATTCAACTCGTCGGACTGGGAGCAAATGCCATTATTACCCGTGATTTTAATGATAAATTGCTAGCCTTAGGTTTACCTGTTATTCACAGTAAAGATCATGCATTGCAAAGTACCATCGCCAACACACTAACAGAGCAAGACGTGCTTTTTGTGATCAGCAATAATAGTGAACAACCTATTTTACAACTTACAGCCCATGCCGCTAAGCTTCATGGCGCTGGCATTATTGTCATAAGCACACCCGACGATTTACTGCTTAACTCGCTTGCAGATATGAAGCTCAATATAATTTGTGAGCCACCACTGCATAGCATTGCGAATCAGCATTTCAATTTACACCTTGCAGCACAACAAACGCTGACCGACATCATTTGCATTGCCTTACAACAAGAGCTAAATCGCTGAATTTATTTTTTGTTACCTCTAACGGCGTAATATAAGGGAACCCTATTTTTGCTATACTGTCTGACTATATTATTTGGGCAGTATATCTTTGCCAGTAATCTGCAATGCCGATTAATCATCGCTTTTTCGCAAGATGCCAGCATGCTGCACGCCTTCATTAGAGAAAATCTGACCAATTATGACGCAATCACACATTCCAGCAGAGACGGACTCATCCTCTGAAAAACAGGATAATCCGGTTCAGCCACCAAAGAAAAACAAACTAAAACAAGTGGCAAAGTGGACTTCTATTGCCATACTCACCCCTATCATTGCCGCAACTGGGGTACTCGCTTATGGGGTTAAGATCGATTTAGCTAACCACCGGCATGATATCAACCAATGGTTAAGTTCTACTTTAGATCGTGAAACAACCATTGGTGGTGACATGTCACTGACCCTATCATTTAGCCCTGAAATTGAGTTAAGCGACGTCACCGTTGCCAACACTAAAGCAATGAAATGGGAGCCGATGCTGAAATCAGGCTACATTGGTGCAAAAATTTCTGTTTTGCCTCTTTTATCTCATACCCTAAAGATTGACTATCTGGATCTCAAAGATATTTCATTACACCTATCAAAAGATAATCAAGGCAAAGCGAACTGGGTGTTTGCCGAGCAAACCAGTGAAAAACCGAAAGAAACCACTCAATCAACACTGTTTAAACTGGCACTGAGCAATAATATTCGAGCGGAAAAAGTATCGGTTGATTATTTAGATCAACATACCGGACAGTATGCCAACGTATATTTAGATCAATTATCGTTAACCAAACCGAATAAATGGCTATTACAAGCGAAAGGTAATGCCATGGGCAATGAATATGATGTTTCACTGGCCGGTGATTTAGAATCCCTGATCAATGAGCAGCAAGGTAAATTAGACGCAACAGGCAGCTTTGCTGGGGCGAAACTCAATATTGATGCAGATATTCATCCATTCCACAGTAGTACGCCGTCAACAGCCAACGTAAAACTTGATTGGGTTGATACCGCGCAGCTTGAATCCCTGCTTGATATTGATTTGCGTCATGCTGCACCAATGTCATTAACAACCCAAATTACGGCGTCTAGCAAAGGCATTTCATTGGCTGATATCGCGCTAACGAGCCCTATCACGTCTGCTAAAGGTTTCCTTGATATTTCATTGGCTCAAAACGCCAAAGATCTTAATCATATTAACGGTAAGCTAAATATTCCGTTAATCGATCTGCGTCCATGGTTACAACCCCAGCCTCCGGTTATGTACGGTGTCGGTTATGCAGCGGCAGCCCCTCAACAATCGCCCCTACAAAAAGCGCTAGATCAATGGCTGGTTAAAACAGAAACCCACCTTGATCTATCCGTTGATGAGATCAAAGGCTTAGGTACACCTGTTAATAATATCTCGCTTAAAGTGGAAGGCGATAAAGGTAAACTTCACGCCCCAATGACTGCCAATATTGCCGATGTGCCATTTCGTGGCACGGCTGATATTGATGCCACCCAATGGACATCAACCGTTGATGTGAAATTAGGCGCTAAAGACTCCCAATTAGGTGAAATGGCAGGTTGGATCTCAGGGATCCCACATGCCAAAGGGCATCTTGATAAGGCTCAACTACAACTGACGACTCAAGGCACTAAACTTCAAGACTGGATTGATAATAGCCAGCTCTCGCTCAATATTGATAAAGCGCATATTGATTGGGGTGCCAAAGCCTCTTTTGCCATTGATAAAGCAGCACTAACCTCTGGTATGGAGCAACCCTTTAGCTCTGACATCCAAGGTCAGATCATGGATATTCCCGTTAAGATCACAGCTAAAGCAGGCACACTATCCGATATTATTAACCACCGTAATTGGATGCCATCACTGCACTTTTCCAGCCCTGTTGTTGACATAAAAGCACAAGGCGAATTTGTAAAAACTAATTGGCAAAAAGGCAGTTGGTTAAACCTAACCGTACACAGCAAGGATGTAGGCAAACTAAGCCCATGGCTGGGTACACGTGCATCGATGCATGGCAAAATCGATTTCAAAGGAAAACTCACCAATACCGGTGATTGGCTAACATTAAATATCCCCACGATGGCGTTAATGCAAAGCCAAGGTAAGGTCGATTTTAAATGGAAGCAAAATACTAAAACGCCATTTTTAATCCTTAATGCACAATTTGATACCCTAAATTTCAATCAGCTAGGGCAATTTGTTGATCGCAAAAAAGTACCAACCGTAGAGCAAACAGTGCCAACTCAAGGTGTCAATCTTGATATGCCGTTACTTAGCAATAAAGTCGTGATTGCCGATGCTGATGTCAAACTTGGCATCAATAAAATGCTGTGGGCAAATCAACAAATTGATGACACCCAATTTAGTGGCCAGTTACGTGACGGTAAATTAAAACCCGCCCCTTTTAGTGCTCGCTATGCGGGAAGTTTGTATCAAGGTGATATTTCACTGGATATCAATAATAACGCTATCCAATCTCAACTCCATCTAGGGGTGGATAAGCCGAATGTTGGTCAAATATTAAAACAGTTCAATGTAACCAATGATCTTGGTATGACACTCGACAGCGCTAAATTATCTTTGTCGTTATCAGGTCGTACTGTGCTTGAGTTAATGGAACAGGCTAAAGTCGAGGCACAATTAAACGGCGGTAAACTGCGTGTTGCAGATACTTACACAGGCAAAGCCTTTAATGTCGCACTTCGTCAGGGTAAGTTTATTACAGGTCCTGATACCGCAACTCACTTGACTATTTCAGGCCAAGCTGCAAATAAGCCCGTTAACATTGAGATTGATTCTGTATCACTGAAACAAGCCAATGATGGGCGTAAATCGGTGCCTGTTACCTTAACGGCTAATGTGGGTGATATTGCACTTAATGCAGAATCGAATGTATCGCTACCGATTAATCCACAAAAGTTGAATTTAACCTTTAAGGCAACAACGCCTAACTTAGATCGCTTTAATGCGTTTACTGGTCTTGAGCTACCACCGTATGGCCCTGTGACGGTTGCTGCATCCCTTTCAACCGATAAAGTCGGCTACCATTTGCGTAATATGCTGGTTCAGGTTGGGAGCAGTAAATTACAAGGTAACGGTGATTTCTTACCCCCAATGAAAGGCCAAGATCGCCCTACCGTCTCATTAAATCTTCGCGCGCCGTTCATCCAAATTAACGATTTTAAAGTTAAAAATTGGCAAGCATGGCTACCTAAAGACAGCAAAGAGAATACAACACCAGCAAAAACAGTCGATAAACCCGTACCTGTTCTTAGCCCTGAAGGTTTAAATAAGCTGAATGCTAATTTCAAACTCAATGTCGGTGAAGTACGCTCAGGTAAAGACTGGTTAGGTGCAGGAAAATTAGACTGGACATTACATAATGGTTTACTGAGTTTAAACCCGCTGCACATTAAATTACCAGGCGGAAATATTGATATTAAAGGCTCGGTTAAAGCACAAAAAGAGCTGTTTGATATCCATCTTAATGGATTAGTGAAGAACTTTGACTACGGTATTATTGCTCGTCGAATCGATCCAAAAACCGATATGAACGGTAAGATCAGCTTTGAATTTAATCTTAATAGTCTCGCCAATACTCCAGATAGCCTAATGAATAACGCTAACGGTTTTATCGGTTTTGCGGCTTGGCCTAAAGCTTTCCAAGCTAACTTAATTGATTTATGGGCGGTAAGTTTAGCCGATGCTGTATTACCTAAATTTGTGACTAAAGATCATTCCGTATTAAATTGCGTTGCCGGTGGCTTTAATGTCAAAAATGGCAACATGACGCAACGTGATTTATTGCTTGATACTTCCCGTATTCAAGTCCATGGTGCTTTTAATGCAAGTTATAAAAATCGTGATTTTAATCTGTATTTATCGCCAAAATCGAAAAAAGCTCAGATTTTCAGCTTACAAACACCGGTTGATGTTCATGGTACCTTTAATAAATTCCATTTTGATGTACCACTGTCCGCTATTATAAAAACATCAGTGCGCTTTACGACGAGTCCTGTAGTAGCACCACTGCAATGGCTATTTGAAAAGCCCATCGCAGCCAATGGTTCTGCTGAATGTGAACGCATTTGGCAAGGTAAGTAATCATCAAAACTAAAAAGACCCAGATAACTGGGTCTTTTTTTACTCACTACGCCATCATTTTATTTATCGCCTAAATATTTGCTTTTATAGGTTGAGGCTTTAGCAAAGATAAAAAGAGGAAACAGAATCAAGACAAATAAAATGTTAACTTTATGTATCAATGGATACTTTTTAGATAAGTAAGCATAAGCGCGGATCATGAAAAACTCGATAATATTTGTCGTCAGTAAGATAAGTTGATTATAAAAAATTGCTTTTTTAAAAATAAGTAATAGATGGATTTTATTCCTGCTAACAGTCCAAACGATGATTTCCATTCAAAATCAGCGTCACAAATCAATCACTACAAATGGTAGTTCATTATTTTTTTGGCGTTTTTTTTCACGTAAATAGTCACTAAAAAAACTTTTTCCCTATCGACAATTCCGTTCAAAAAATAAACATTTATATAAAATACATCTTATGAGCTAATTTGTTGTTCTAGATTAAGCCTTAACGATCTCTATTTTGTTGTAATAAAGACAACAGATAATCAAACGACATATAGATATTCTATTTATGCAATCAAATATCGACGCTGCACTGCTGAATATTGCTCTTAACCTCAGTACTCGACTGGCCAGTGATCATCATTACCAATCTTTAATTGATGGTGTAGAACAAGTCTTTCCTTGTGATGCTTGCGCTCTATTTGTTCTTGATCAACACGGTTTTCTTACCCCTGTCGCCGTTAAAGGGTTATCGTCTGCCGTATTAGGGCGACGTTTTTTACCAAGCTCTCACCCTCGCTTAGCTAAAATTATGGCGAGTAAAACACCTGTACGCTTTGACGCTGATTCACCCCTTCCCGATCCGTTTGATGGCTTATTAATTAATGTTGATACAGAAATAAACGTTCACGACTGCTTAGGGTGTAGTTTGTATGTTGATGAACAATTAGTGGGGGTTTTGAGCTTAGATTCTTTGGCGGTGGGTGCATTTGATGATATCGATAACCTTGCGATAGAAACATTTGCTGCTCTTGCTGCTGCTACTGTCCGTAATATTGCCCAATTCAATGCACTGAAATTACAGAATAAAAAACAAAAGTCACTCAATGAAACCTTGATCCAACAAGCACGATCTCAACACAATGAGATGATTGGATTTAGCTCCGAGATGGATGCACTCAAAACCAATATATCAACGGTTGCCCAATCCAATTATGCTGTGTTGATCAGTGGTGAAACAGGTACGGGTAAAGAGCTTGTCGCACACGCTATTCATGCTCAGTCCCATCGTGCAGATAAAGCTATGATCTATGTAAATTGTGCCGCACTACCAGAAAACCTCGCAGAGAGTGAGTTATTTGGACATGTCAAAGGCGCATTTACAGGCGCGAATAGCCATCGAGCCGGCAAATTTGAACTTGCTGACAGTGGTACCCTTTTTTTAGATGAAATAGGTGAATTACCACTGTCGCTACAAGCAAAATTACTTCGCGTATTACAGCAAGGTGACGTACAACGTGTCGGGAGTGATCGTCATCATCATGTTGATGTTCGCATTATTGCCGCTACTAATCGTCATTTAGAGCAGGAAATAGAAAACGGTAATTTTAGAGCCGATTTGTACCATCGTCTTAATGTCTTCCCAATATTTGTCCCACCACTGCGCCAGCGACTGAGCGACATTCCTGTGCTTGCAGGCTATTTATTAGAAAAAGTACGCCAACAATTTAATGTGCCCAATCTCCATATCCACCCTAAAACACTTGCTCTACTTGAGAAGCAATTATGGCCGGGTAATATTCGAGAATTAGAACACAGCTTAACGCGTGCGGCATTACGAGCAATTCAACATGGTGAGCAAACAATCACAGAGCACTATTTTGATAACACCACCACAATCGATGATGTAAAAAACACATCATCACTTTTCCCACAGCAATCACAACCGATGCGTGAATTAGTTGAAGATTATCAAAAGCATCTGATCAGCCATAGTTATGACAAAATGGATAAAAACTGGTCAAAAACCGCACAATTCTTGCAAATGGATCGTGGCAATCTTTACCGGATGGGTAAAAAATTTAATATCCATTAATCAAACCTAATATTATCTGATGTAATAATAACAACAGAGATCGATGTTTTTATTACATCAATAACGTAACCATATAAAAATTTCCAATAAAATTCAGCAACTTAAACATGGCACAGTTAGTGCTATCAGTATTAGTAATACGACAATCTTGTCATTTATAACTATATAAACTAATGCTGGAGACTTTCCATGTTCTGTATTCAATGTGAACAAACGATTCAAACCCCACAGGTAAAAGGCTGCGCATTTGCCGCTGGTATGTGTGGTAAAACAGCAGAAGTTTCAGATCTACAAGATGTCCTTGTTTATACCCTACAGGGGGTATCTTATTGGGCAGAGTTGGCTAAACGTTTTGACATTATTAATGATGAAATTAATCAATGGGCACCACGTGCATTTTTCGCCACACTAACGAATGTTAACTTTGATCCTGCCCGTGTCATTGAACTTGCAGAGCAAGCGCAAAGTTATAAGGCTCAATTAAAAGATCTTGTTATCACCGCTTCAACATTACAAGCAGAAGCTTTACCTGTATTACCTGCTGTTGCTCAATTTGAATTACCCCTATCAGCGGCTGAAATTCTGGCGATTGCTCCGCAAGTTGCCGTTAACCGTGGTCACGATACCCTAGATGAAGATGTGATTGGCCTACGTTTATTGTGCTTGTATGGCTTAAAAGGTGCAGCGGCATATTTAGAGCATGCCCGTGTTTTAGGGCAAACCAATGATGATGTTTACGCAGAATACCATCAAATCATGGCGTGGTTAGGTACTGATCCTACCGATCTTAATCAATTATTAGATTGCTCAATGCGTATTGGCTTGATGAATTACACCATCATGGAAATGCTCGATACCGGCGAAACAACCACCTTTGGTCACCCTGAGCCAACACAAGTAAACGTAAAACCTGTACAAGGTAAATGTATTTTAGTTTCTGGTCATGATTTACATGATTTAGAAAAAATCCTTCAGCAAACAGAAGGGAAAGCTATTAACGTTTATACAAACGGCGAAATGTTACCTGCTCATAGTTATCCAGAGCTAAAAAAATATCCACATTTAGTCGGTAACTTCGGTAGTGCTTGGCAAAATCAGCAAAAAGAGTTTGCCAACTTCCCTGGTGCTATTGTAATGACGTCAAACTGCTTACTTAACCCGAATGTCGGTCAATATGCTGATCGTTTATTTACCCGTAGTATTGTTGGTTGGCCTGGCGTTGAGCATATTGACGGTGATGATTTTAGCCAAGTGATTGATTGTGCACTCGCATTAGAAGGTTTCAAACATAATGAAATCGAACACATGATCACAATTGGTTTTGGCCGCAATGCGCTTATGAGTGCAGCGCCTGCTGTGCTTGATGAAGTAAAAAAAGGCAATATTAGTCACTTTTTCCTTGTTGGTGGTTGTGACGGCGATAAGTCGGAACGCAGTTACTACACCGATTTTACAGCTCAAGCGCCTGAAGACTCGGTAATGCTAACGCTTGCATGTGGCAAATACCGCTTCAATAAAAACCAATTTGGTGACATTAATGGTATTCCTCGCCTGCTTGATGTTGGTCAGTGCAATGATGCGTATTCTGCTATTCAACTTGCTTTGGCATTGGCTAAAGAGTTCGACTGTGGCATCAATGAGCTACCACTCACGCTGGTACTGTCTTGGTTTGAACAAAAAGCCATTGTGATTTTACTAACGCTATTTGCGCTAGGTGTTAAAGGAATTTATACCGGTCCAACCGCCCCTGCCTTTTTGACCGATAACCTACTTGCAATTATCCAAGATAAATTTGATATGCGCCCAATCACAACCGTTGAAAACGATCTAAAAACGATCCTTAACGCATAACATTTTGATCCCCCCTCATTGCTCCATATCTAAATGAGGGGAGTTTTTATCTTATAAGAGCTTATATATGTTAGCTAACTGGACAAACAGCCATTCCCTATTATTAATTTGTATTGATAAATGGCAGGAAACAGACGATACCGTCAGCATAAAATTAGCCACTAACAAAAGAAGAAATCGAACAAGGCTATATTCTTGCTTGTTCTTCTACAATTATTGCGAATGCTGAAGTTAGTTTTACATAAAAAATGTCTGTGGAAATAAACCACAGGCATACCTTTAAATTAGCGGAATAAATTTAATGTCTATTAAAACAATCGTTTTTAGTTATAGTTTTAATAACTAAAATAATGGTATCAATAAATTCAACCTTATTCGTTTATTTATACTCAATGCTACAGATAAATAATCGATTATAATAACGATGAATAATTTTCAATCATCACCCCCTTCACCTTAAACCCATACATATTTATACATACTTTTATAAAATCTTACACAAAATAGTTCACTTTATAACCAAAACGGGGTTATTTATTTGTATAACACATTTTTTACCCGTATTTTATTTAGCAGAGCAATCTTCATGTTTTATTTAGAATGAAGCACTTTATTACAGTGTCTATACGGGTTAGTCAGATTCTAAAACTATGAAATAATTATTTCTGAGCTATCTAAATAAAACAAAAAATAAATGTACTTGTACTCCTAACACCCAAACCAATTAATTGGCTGGCTTTACAGGTAAAGCAATACAGGAAATTCAATGTTTACTTATTATGTCGTTCTCGCGATCTATTTTTGCATTATTTTTGCTATAGGTATTTTCGCAGCAAGAAAGACGGAAGGTAATTCAGATTATGTTCTTGGTGGTCGTAGTTTAAGCCCTGGTGTGACTGCACTCGGGGCTGGTGCATCTGATATGAGTGGTTGGCTATTACTCGGCCTTCCCGGTGCAGTTTTTGTTTCAGGCTTAGATCAAATTTGGTTACCTATTGGTTTAACCATTGGTGCATGGTTAAACTGGCGCTTTGTAGCAAAAAAGTTACGTATTTATACCGAAAACGTCGGCGATGCGATAACTATTCCCTCTTATTTTGATACGCGATTTGGTAGTGGTAACCGCACCCTTCGCTTTATGACTGCTGTCGTTATACTCACGTTCTTTACTCTTTATGCTGCTGCGGGTTTTGTTAGTGGTGCTTTCTTAATTCAAACTTTATTTGATATTCCTTACACTACCGCAGTTTGGATTGGAGCCATATTCTTAATGGTTTATACCGCGATAGGTGGATTCTTAGCCGTTAACTGGGTCGATTTTTTCCAAGGTTCATTGATGTTCTTTGCACTCATCATTACGCCAGTCGTAACTTGGTATAACCTGGATCCAGCCATTGCACCTGATGTATTACCGACCCATTATTTTTCCGTTATTAGTGAAAATACGAGCGCTATTGGCGTGTTCTCATTACTGGCATGGGGATTAGGTTACTTTGGGCAACCACACATTCTTGTTCGCTTTATGGCAATTGGGGATGTCAAAGGTATGAGTATTGCTCGTAAAATTTGTATGAGTTGGATGATTGTCTCTTTAGTTGGCGCATTTGCAGTTGGTATTACTGGCGCAATGTACTACTCTGGCACCGCTCATCACTTTGATAATGAAATGATATTCTTAGAGCTTGCGAAAGGCTTATTCCCAACATGGATCGCTGCAATCCTTATTGCCGCTGTATTGTCTGCCGTAATGAGTTCTGTTGCGGCTCAGTTATTAGCCTCATCGAGTGCGATAACAGAAGATATCACTCACTTTTTCAGCATCAAACTGAGCGAGAAATCACAAGTTGTCCTTGGACGTTTATCTGTTGTTGCTGTTTCGTTAGTCGCGATGATTTTTGCTAGTAACCCACAAAGCACGATTTTATCTATTGTTGGACACGCTTGGGCTGGCATGGGTGCTGCGTTTGGACCTGTTGTATTATTCTCGCTATTTTGGCGTCGTTGTAGTGCCCACGGTGCTATCGCATGTATGGTTGTTGGTGCAGGAGTCGTTATTGCTTGGATAGCTGCACATGCTGCTTGGCCGAACTCAACCTTATTTAGCGTCTATGAAATCATACCCGCCTTTATTTTATCATCAGCAGCACTGGTTATTGTCAGCCTTAAAGGTGAACAACCGAGTGAAAAGACACTACGTCATTTCGATGAAGTGAATGAACATTGTGAAAAACTCAAATTGGAGCCGCAAAAATAATCAAACGTGATTTATCACGATAAAAAAGCCGCATATGTTCAACTCAACAGAGTCAATATATGCGGCTTTTATTTTACATTGATAAACGGCAACAAGAGATAAAGTAATTATCGCCTTAATGCATTTAACTTAGTTTGCGCAATACCAAAGACAGTATCATTTGGATATATGCCTTGCTCTGCATCAGTCCCCGTTTGTTTACCGGTGAAGATCTCAATGGCTTGAGAAACATGGTCAATCGCCCAAATATGGAACTCACCTTTTTCTACTGCTTCTACAATATCTTTGCGTAGCATTAAGTTATGTACGTTAGATTGTGGAATGATCACCCCTTGATTAGCGGTTCTTCCTTTGATCGCACACACATCAAAGAAACCTTCAATCTTCTCATTCACCCCGCCAATCGGCTGCGCTTCACCAAATTGGTTCATCGAACCTGTGATGGCGATATCCTGACGTAGCGGTAAACCAGAGAAAGCAGAAACAATCGCACATACTTCGGCCATTGATGCACTGTCCCCATCTACACCACCGTAAGATTGCTCAAAGGTAAGATGTGTTGTTAATGGGATCTTCGCTGTTTTACCAAATACTGATGCTAGATATGCCGAGAGAATCATCACACCTTTCGAGTGAATACTTCCGCCCAGTTCAGCACTACGTTCAATATCAAATACTTCACCACTACCGTACGCTGTAGTTGCAGTTATTCGGCTTGGTGCCCCAAATCGATAATCAGACGTTGCTATCACAGATAATGCATTAACCTGTCCGATGGCTTGATGATCAACATCGATGAGAGTCGTCCCTGTAACAAAGCTTTGCATCACATGATCTTTTAAGCGACTCACACGCTGCTCTTGATTTTGTAATGCCTGCTCAACATGGCTACTGCGGATCATGGTCGCGTTAGATGATTTCGCAACGTAATTAGTCTCACGTAGTAAGTTCGCAATATCAGCAGAATGTAATGACAGCTTATGCTGATCATCCGCTTGGCGAGAGCTGTATTCAATGATCCTTGCTATCGCTTTTCGATCACAATGGAGCATATCGCCATCATGAACGATACTGGCAATAAAGCGAGCATATTGCTCTTCAGAGGTATCTGTTCGCGGCATATCATCTTCAAAATCTGCTGTGACACGAAATAGCTCTTTAAACTCTGGATCGTAATGTTGTAGTAACTGATAGGTTTGATAATCACCAAACAAAATCAATTTTACATTCAATGGGATCGGCTCTGGCTCTAATGAAATGGTGCCAGACAATGTCACTTCTCGCTCAAGTGAACTTAAATTCAACTTTTGCGCACGCAGTGCACGTTTTAAACCATCCCAAACATAAGGGCGCTCTAAAACTTTTACCGCATCCATCATTAACACGCCACCATTAGCGCGGTGTAAACTACCTGCACGGATCAAAGAGAAATCAGTAAAGACGGTTCCTTTGAACGTCGCATTTTCAACATAGCCAAAAATAGAGTGGTAGTTTGGGCTCTCTTCAACCTCGATAGGAAACTTACGATCAACATCTTGATGAACAAGTACATTGATTTGGTAACGTCGCGGCATTTTCTTGTCTAACGATGCATAAGCTAATGCGACTTGCTCTTCACTTTCTTCTAAGAAAATATCAATATTTTCTAGAATATCGTTATACATTGCTGATAAGTAAGCTTTAATCTCAGGCAGCTTACTGTATTTCGCTTTCAGATCTTTAATGCAATGCGCAGTCACATCTTTGGCAATATCCTCATCAAGCTTTTGCTGCTTATCCGAGTACTTTTCTTCCCATTCCGTTAACTGACGAACAATACCACGCAGCTCAACTTCAAGATCATTGATCGTCTCTTCAAACGTTTGTTGTTCTTTATCACTTAATTCAGCAAATGAATCTTCGGTATGCGGCTCTTCACCATTCATCGCCACCAGCTGATAATCACCTTGGGTAGTAATGGTTAAGCCAACACCTCGCTCTTCTGCGCCCTTTTTCATTGTCATTAACGCATTTTCTTGTTTCTGCGCTAATTGTGTTTTTAACTTTTCAGCTCGGCTAATATAAAGCTCATTATCAAATGCCATTGGAAACGCTTTTACTAAGCGCTTCATGAGCTGTTCAATATCTTTTTTAAATGCACTACCTTGACCTGCAGGTAGCTTTAGCACCTTAGGGCAACGGGTATCATCAAAGTTTGAAACATAACACCAGTCATACAATGTATTGGCGTTACCATTAGGATCGTGACGATTTAAGTAGCGCATCACCATGGTGCGTTTACCTAATCCATTACGACCTATCGCATAGATATTGTAACCTTTTTCCTTAATCGACATCGCAAACTCAACCGCTTGTTGTGCTCGCTCTTGTCCTACTATTTCATCTAATGGTGTAAGGTGTTTGGTTGACTTACACTCATCACTCAATCCGTTTAGCGCTGATACGCGATACAGCTTGTCACTGGTTAGAGGTTTAACTGACATAATCGATCCCTCTCGTTACGACGTCTACCTTCAGTCTACTAATAAAATATTGATTTTTTAGAGACTTAAGCTATAAAAAGTGGCGTTAGTCTCATTTTTTAATGTTTAGCGCTGAAAAATTAGGCACAAAAAAAGCCTAACATTGCTAGTATCACTTTTAATATAGTAATACTCAGTAAGTTAGGCTTTTTTATTGCGTAATGTAACGCGATTACAAGGTTGCCATGGCTCCTTTACCTACCCCTTCGTAGGCAACAACATCAAGGCAATCAGCAGCAGATAAACTTGGTTTAACCTTTTCAGCAATATAACTGGCAAGTAATTCAACAGTGGTATCGGTGGCTAACATTTCTGTTTCTGAACGAGCAATCGCCAGTTCAAACTCACCTTGTGGTGCGGTGTAGCGGAAACCATAGTGGGTTTCATCCGATACCGATTTGGCACACTCACTTAAATTCAGTTCGTTGACACTGCATACATCTTCTTCTGAGCCTAAGTAAATATCTTGCCAACGCTTCGCCCATTGCTTCTCTAGTTCAGCATTGCGCTCGCCATTAACAATAAGCTCAATCGGAGAACGGTGACCGTGTGCAATGCGTTGACAGTTACCATCATGTTTTTTCAAACCGTGACTGTAATGATAAAAAGCACCTTGAATGGCTTCGTGACGAAGTGTTATTTCAAGACCTTGTACATTCTTAGGTAGATTGTCTTTTAGCACGTGGTAAACATGCTCAGTCACGCTTTCAATCGTTACTGTCTCTGCATCAATAAAGCAGAAAGCCTGCTCAGGACAATGTAAGTGAATACTTTTATCTTCTCGCAGAAGATCGACTGTCGCATAGCCCGTTTTAGTCGCGGCAGTGTGAATTGCTGGAGATTTAGCAGGCACAATTAAACGGTGATCAACATATTGATCAACTAATTGTTTGATCTGTTTCTTAACACGACTGAAATCAAGCACCATGCTCATTTCATTTAACTCGCCCGACATCACCACATCAAGAATCCAACTTTCGCCAACCATACCGCGATCGGTACATAGGTATGACGCATCAATTACAGTGAGATCTCTGACAAATAGCTTCAAAGTGAAGTCCTTATTGATAATGGTTGTCGTTTCTAGGGGAATGCATTATACGCTGCTGACGCAATGAGTAAACAAGCAAAATCAGTAAATACAAGATATAAAAAAGCAGCGATGATTATCATCACTGCTCTCATTAATACCCGTCTTTTAAGAAGAACTAGAAACGGTAGTTCGCTGAGATGTAGAACGTCGTAATACTCTTTAGATCAGATTGAGTATTTGGATATACGATTTCTGTAGGATCAACTTTTGAACCAGACCAATAATTCTGATCTTTACGTTGACTCGCGGTGTGACGGGCACCAATTTCTGTCGTGAAATGGTCAGAAATTCGCCAAGCAACACCCGCTTGAATACCAAGCACAGGGTTTGATTGCTTATAAGAACCATATTTTTCGCTGGTTGTTTCAGCAATCATATAACCCACATGCGCACCCACAAATGGGTTAATCGCTTTATCTGCTCGGAAGATATAATCTGCACTTAATAAATGAAGAGTGACGTCAGTATCGGCGATCTTTTTATTATCAAACTCAGATTCACCACTCATTTTCTGGTAACTATAGTAAATTCTTCCATTACCACCAGCAGTATAAAAACCGATATCAGCGCCAGCAAAACCGCTTGCGTCAGGTGAAGGTGCAGACACCTTATCTGAAGAAGACGTTGCATGAACAAGAGAAAAGCTCATATCAGCCATTCCACCTGTTAACCCTACGAAATAGTGCATTGTGTCATCAAATTTTGGCACTTCATCTTCAATTGGTGATAAGCCATTTTCAGGTGTGGCAACCACAGGCTCTAAAACTAGCGGCTCACTCGGGGTATAAGCTGAATTTTCTGTTGATAATTCTTCTGCGGCAAAAGTTGTTGAAGAAAAAAGAGCACTAAGTAATACGCTCGCAAGCAATGTCTTATTCATAAACCGATCTGTTTCATCCTGTTTCATTGTATTTAAGCGTTAAGCCTACGAAAGGCTAAAACTTATCATCATTCCAATAGTGATGTGATTATATACTGAAACGAAAACAAAACTCGATCTTGCTATGAAATTAACACCGTAATAAGTGGTGGCAATATTCTACGCACCACTTACAATATTTTGCTGCAATTATTCTTCTTTTAACCAATTTAATGCATCGATTGAGTTATCAAAATAACGCACTTCACCGGATAAAAACCAATTCCCTACTTTTGCGCCAACTTCTTGCCAATGTTTATTGCCATATAACGCTACTTTACGAAATTGCTTACCATGTTTTAAGCCTAGCTTTAGATCATCCCAAGCCGCATGTATATCCCAACCATCACACTCAGTACCATCAAAATACACATCAACAATGGGTTTATCGACATCGGCTAATGCATCATCAATTTCAGGTGTAATTAGCTGATAATCTTGATGGGTTAATTTACCAGTCGCTTTTAATTCAACAAAAAACTCATCACCGTTGTTATCAATTTCGATTTTAATTCCATGAGACTTTGTCATTTCATTATCTCCTCGATCAGTATTTAACATTATTGGTATGTTGATAAGACTTTATAACAGAACCAATTTTACGATAGTGGCAATGGTGCAAGATTACTCTGCATGCTTACAGGTTGACATAATTTGAGAGATTTTCATCCCAATACGGCGTTTCACCAATATAATGCTTAAAAAAACTAATGGCAGCGACGATCTTTTTAGGCAGATGCTTACGGCTTGGGTACACCGCATAAAAGTGCATGCCCTGATTGGCTTCCCAATCATTAAGTAATTGAATCAGCTTTCCGGTTTTGAATTCATCCGTTAAAAGATACGTTGCAAGATAGGCAATCCCCCAACCAGACACACATGCATCACGAACCGCTTCTGCTAAATCAACCCGATAATTTCCTGATACTGTGACACATAAGCCTTCTTGATCGCGTAAAAATGACCAGGTGCCGTGATTTATTTGTCTATTTTGATAAACCAGACAGTTGTGATCCTGCAAATCACTAGGATGATTAGGTGCTTGGTGGTGAATAAGATATTCAGGAGATGCCGCAACAATAAAACGGGTATCCGCTAATCGTTGCGCTACGTAACCTTCAGGAATATTTTCGATATTGGTGATCCATAAATCCAGCCCTTCATCGACCATATTTGCACGATGATCAAATAAGCTGACTTCAACATGAAGATCAGGAAATTGTCGGCGAAGATGCTCTATTGCAGGGATAATATGCATTGTGCCAAAAGATTGAGATAAGCCTAAGCGTAAAGTACCTGATACCTCATCACGAATATTTGCCATCATCGCATCAGCATCTAACACCGCTGAGACTAACTGCTCACAATATTTCGCGTATTCAATACCTTCATCGGTCAAAGTAAAGCTACGTGTTGTTCGCTGCACTAATTTCACCTGCAGCTCTGCTTCTAATAAACCCAGCTGTTTACTTACATGCGATGTTGATACCCCGAGTTTTTGCGCAGCAATAGTGAAATTGCCACTTTTTACAAGAGTATGAAATATTGTCATTTGTCCGGCGCGATCTTGAAGCACTACAATTACCTATCTGTTTTAAGTCCTTAATAGTTTACTGCAGAACCTAGCTATACCGTCAGCATTCCTGTTTGGAATAATAATTATTACCCATTGGTAAAAGTAATTTTCATTACCGTGCAATTATCATTATTTCAGAAACAATTATAATACAACCTCATTTACGAATTAGATTGGAGTTTGGTTGTGAGTTGGTTATTTCTTCTATTAGGTGTTTTGGCTGAGGCTACATCACATGTCGCATTAAAAGCGACAGACAGTTTTACCAATCCACTACCAAGTGCCGTTGTTATTCTCGGCCATATCACTGCCTTTCTCTTTCTAGCTCAAGCAATGAAAAATATTCCAGTAGGTGTTGTCCATGCTTCGTGGACAGGTCTTGCTATTGCACTTGTTACAGTCATTTCAAGTGTTATTTATAAACAACACATCGATATTAAAGTATGGATTGGGATGGCAATTATTGCAGTAGGTGTTGCTGTAATTAATTTAGCAGGTGTTTCGCACCACCACTAAATATCCTTATGTAGCCATTATGAGAGGTTATAATGAACCAACAACGTGCTGAAAACTTATACTACTACTTACGTAATCAAAATAGTTCTCAAAAAGAGATCAATGTTGTTATTAAACAATTAAATCAAAACTATGGTATTAATTTATCAGAGCTTGATCGCCGTTATCGTTCGCGTATTGGTTACTCACCAAATCGATACGACATTAATACCTATGGTACCGCAGGTTCTCGTACCATGAATCAAACTCGTGGTATGCAAAAAACACATTAATCCTTACTTTCCTCAAATCGTCACTAATAACAATATTAGTGACGATGTACTCATAGCGACTTTATATACCCATGATCATTGAAGGTGTTGTTTTCGTTAAGATAGGGAACATGCTCAGCAGCCATGAAAATCACACTAACTCTTCAACAGAAACGATGCTTATTTCAAAACTAAACGAGACTTCAAAGCAGTAATAGAGCTGTTTTACTGTGACTCTTCTAGAGATCACAGGCTCATTGGCAGCTCGAATAAATGATAACTTTCAGGTTCTAAAACAAACACTTTGAAGTCTTTCAAGCATATACCACTATTAATGATTTCTATTTTTGCATCGCGAAATGTTTACCTGGCATTTTATTGACTATACTGTTCAGTAAATGATCACTAATAGGTTAAAAATAATGAATAGTCAAATGAAACAGCTACTCTACTCGATACCGCTATTTGTAGCGTATAATGTACATGCAGTAACTACGGAGAATAACTCTTTAGCTCAACCACAGTCTGTCTCGCAACCTAGTGTACAAGAGGATGCTACAAGTACATCAGGTAGTAATGTTATTATAAATAAGACAGAATCACAGCTACCAAATGATCAATATAATAATACTGTTGTTGGCTCATCCCCTGTTATTACAGGTTCACATAACGTTGGACTTGGCACTAATGTCAACGTTGGTAATTATTCTCTTGCTGTTGGCGATTACAGTCACGCTAAAGATAATTCAGAGTCTATTGGTACTAGCACGAACTCACTTAATAATGGCGTTGCTATTGGTACTCAGGCTTATGCTAATGATGGGCTTGCTATCGGTACTAAGGCGTATGCGACAAATAACAGTATTGCTATTGGTAATAACAGCAAAGCAGAAGAAAAGAATACGGTGAGCTTTGGTGGTGAAGTCGTCAACCGAAAAATCGTTAACGGGAAAATACAAGTAACAGATACAGATCTAACGCGTCGTCTTACTAATGTTAGCGCAGGTATTAATGCTACTGACGCAGTCAATGTTAGCCAATTAACTAAGGCAAAGGATGCCTTACAAGGTGAAATAAGCCACAATAGTGAAAATATTAGCAATAACACTAATAACATTAAAAACAATACCAGTGATATAAAAAACAATGCTGGTGATATAAAAAACAATACGGCTAATATCCACCAAAACACACAAGCTATTGATGTTAATAAAAATTCAATTGCCAATAATGAGACGAATATTCGTTCAAATACGCAATCAATTACAAATAACAAAACGAGCATTAGTAATAATGCCAATAATATCACTAACAATAGCCAAGCCATTACGACCAATAAAACGGAAATAGCAGATAACAGCAGTGGCATAAAACAAAATACTGTCGGTGTTAACAACAACAAAATAGCTATAGGTAACAATAGCCAAAACATTACAACAAACAGTACAGAAATTCATACAAATGCAAATAATATTAGTCAGTTACATCAAGAGTCTGTGAACTACACCAACAGCCATGTGCTCGAATATTACAACCGTTCGAAACAGTATACGGATGAAAAGTCGCAGCAAACATTGCAGAGTGCTAATAACTATACAGATCAACGTATAAATCAACTCTCAAATACTTTTAATGAGAAATTAGAAGGTTTACAACATAGAGAAGATGCGGGAGTTGCATCTGCTATGGCAATGGCAGCTATCACAGTTAAACCAAACCGCAAATATAATATTGGTATGGGACTTGGTTACTATGGCGATCAAGATGCTATTGCATTAGCCGCTAAAATTAATACCTCGCCTGATACTATTATGACGTTAGATACATCATATAACTCTAATCATAATGTGGGCGTTGCTGCTGGTATGACATTTGGTTTTAACTAATTGAAGAAATTACCTTATCACAAACTTAGTTAATCAAATGCTACAGATAAAAAAAAACCGACATTCGTGTCGGTTTTTTTATAAATTTTCTAAAAAATCACTTCAGACGTTCAATAACCCATGGCATTAATTGGTCATAGGCATACCAGCAACCCGCCGCAATAATTGCAGTCCAAATCAATCGCGATACCCATTTAGAGCGCTGCATATGACGAGAAGGATCAGGCTCACCACAGTGAGGACAAAAATGTGCACGACGAGACACAATACCTTCACAAGCAGGACAATCCGTTAAACGTTTAGATCTCGTTGCTACCCCTGCTTGACTCGATGATTTTGCAGTTAACGACGACTTTTTTGTAGATTGAGATCGCTGCTCTGCACGCATTGAAAGCATAACATCACCGTTATCATCATCTACTGCCGAAAAATCTGTTGTTTTCACGTTGTTCACCATTAAATCAATTACTACGATAATGATACTAAATAACTATCCAATAAGCATTCTTACTCGATAGATAATGTTCTAAGTTTCATTTTATCGTCATATATAATGTTTTTTTGTAATTAATGTGTTGTTTAATATCGATTAATTGTGATATTTGTATAACTGAATTCATTACTATTCGACAATATCCATACATACTTGCAATACTGTAACCACACCTTTACTACCCTATAACCAAGAAGAATAGGTAAATACAGCAACTACTCGTTTCATTGATTACTGATCGTATTTTCATCAATATAATGGACTATAATATGAAAAAATCGCTTATCAAAACAACGTTATTTGTTATTTAAGCATTATTTAATAACAAAAATAATCGAAAGAGATGACTCACCACCATTAACTCTATCTACCAAAGAATCTCGCTTTGATTTTCTCGAACAAAAAGTGCGCTTCGTTCAAAGAACGCACTGCTATATTCAACGGCTTAGTTAAGCTCAAAAAATGCTGTATATCCGGAATATCATTGCAAGGTTGCCGAGAACAGCCAAGGAAAGCCAATTGCTGATGATTTAGTCCCGATAAAAAGCTTGATTCTATCAACAAACGTTGAAAGCGCCCCCACTGCGTGAAATTATTTGACAACACCACAGAAGGAGAAAAAAAGTGATAAAACAGCGCATTTCTTGCTGTCAAATTTGGATAACTTTGTTGATGTAAACACTCTGGATCAAACAAAAAGAGCGTTCCAGCCTTACCAATTACTCTTTTTAATTCATAATCTTCAGTTTTTTGATGGTGCAACTCCCCTACTTGCCCCTGATACTGATGCCGATGAGAACCAGCAACAAACGCAAATGCTCCTGACTCTACATCATCAAGATAACAAGCTAATTTTAATGATCTTGGAATAGACTTAGATTGATAATATTCAGTGCAATACCATTCATCACGATGTAGTGGATGAAAATTGTCTTTAAACGGAAGACTTTGCCAGCCTTTCGCTTCTTGCAAACAAACATCTTTCCCTAAATATTCAACAATAAGACTATTAATTAATGGCATTAAGGGCAGTTGGCAAAAATGAGAATCTAATGTTAATAGTTGTTCGACCATTAATCGTTTTCTATCCGTTTGCGCATACCCTGTCCATGAGTTAAAAGCAGGGCGCTCCAATTGAGATTGAAAGATCCTTTGCATTTTAACTAATTCATCTTTTGTAATACATTCCGGTAGTACAACAGCACCGTTATGTTTTAACTCGCTCAGTAAAGCTAGAAGTTGTGACATCTGTTAATACCTGAATAAAGTCAGACGCTAATTTTTCACAACCATACTGGTAGTAAAAATCAGAAGACGGTTTTTTTACGCTTAATTTATTACGCTCAAACAATTGATATAAATGTCTTAGTTGATCTAAATAGATCGCTGGCTCTTCTATTGACACTTCATAAAGTTGTGTGGCGTGTCGTCTTAAAAAATCTGATGTTTCACCATCGGGTAATTCGGCTAAAATCGGCTTGCCACTTGCCACATAATCTATCGCTTTAGTCGCTAAATGCGTATCCGCTTTACCTTTATCTGGTTTACCTTTTTGAATAAATAACACATCACATTGCGATAAAATATCGTGTAACTTTTCTTTTGGTTGAGCACCTATCATTACAACCTTATCGGTTAATTTATACTCGCGTATCAACTGCATCATTTCATCTTGAACATCACCTACATTGATAAGGCGAATAGGAAAATCACACTGTGCTAATTGCTTAAATAGGCCTTTTGCGCTGCGCCTAAAACCATCCCATGTCCCGCTATAACCAAGGGTCAACACCTTATGATTATCGGAAACATGATCAAGGATTTGATCATAACTATTAGGGATATAACGAACACTATGTTGGGGGTATAAAGATTGATAAGTGTGATAATCAGCCATCGACGTCACTATTAAAGCACTCGCTTGCTGCATTATTTTTTGTTCAGATTTAACGTCATTTTCATCGGAAAAATAACTCGCTTGCGACCACGCATCACGAAAATCTAACACCAAAGGAACATTGAGCCATTTTGAGAGCAGCCTACCAATTAAAGCGCTACTAAAAGGAGGGCAAGAAACAACAATCACATCCGGTTTAATCGATTTACTTTTTTGCCATGCTTTATAAAGAGCAGGGAATATCCAGCCCCAATGCATATCAATCAACCAATACTTTTTAGCAATATCACCATCTCTTTCTGGTGAGCGCCAATGTCTTAAACGATAACATTGTTTGTGAATAATTGTTGGCCATTTCCAACACCAATCAATATTCCATGAAGATACAGGAACGATATCTGCGAGAAGTTCTATCTTATTTTTATTATCAACATTAGCAAACCGATGATCTCGGGCTTCACGAAAGACCACCACTCGATGTCCTAAACGCGTTAAAGACTCACTAAATCGTCGACTTCTGTTTGCACCAACATTTAATAACGGTGGGGAAAAGTAACTAAAATAAAATATATTCATTCATTCCCCCTTAACATCCTAATGACTTTGCCAGGATTACCTGCAAACAATACATTTGGCGGCACATCTTTAGTGACGACACATCCAGAAGCAACAACTGAGCCACGTCCAATAGTGACAGGCTTTACAATATTGACACCAGTACAGATCCATACATCGTCTTCAATCACTAAATCAGCCATTACTGGCGGTTCATACCTGTCTAAACCCGGGCTATGACCGCTATGAGCATTAATGCTCGTTCTTCCTGCAATCATAACGTTATCGCCGATAAGTACTTTCCTTCCAACTGAAATTCCGGTTTGCCAACCAATATAGCAATTTTCACCTATTCTTATTTCGCAACAACCACTATCAGGATGGCCGTGAATACTCAGGGCTCCGTTTAGACAAGTATTATTACCAATATAAATTTTTATCGGCCCTTGAATTAAAGGGAAGCCATTTTCTAAACTCAACCCAGGGCTGTAATGTTCTAACCGTGCCTGTAACATAGGAAGATATAGAAAAATGTTCAATAAGCGTTGGAAAGTGAAACTCGCTAATCGATAAAGAACATAAATAGGCCGATATATCCATGCTAAATCAGGCAGTTGACCATAAACGAACCATTTTGAAACTCGGTATAACAATCGGCTTAATGGCGTGTTTTGTTGTTTGATATAAGCACGAATTCGATGCGTTATTAACATTAATCACCACCTTTACGACTTATTTAAAGCACTTTATTGTCCAATCAAAGATGAATACAATGCGTGAGTTTGGGCGATTTGTATTGCGATATCATATTTTTGTTCTACCTTTCTTCTCGCAGCTAAACCAACACATTCAAGCAATTTATTTTGGCTATAAAGAAACTGAAGCAATTTTTGTACCTGATCTCTTTGTTCAAAACACACATACCAACCCTGCTGTTTATCGGTAAAAATCTCGGCAAGCCCACCGATAGGTTCAGCGATAACTGGTCGCCCTACTGCCATTGCTTCAACGGCGACATATCCGAAAGCTTCCTGCCAACAAGATGGCATTAATACAATATGTGCGTGTTGTAAATCCTGCTCAATTTTTGCTGAACGCCCATGGTAATAAATCGAATTTTCTCGATAGGCTGTGAGCTTCACCTGCTCAGACAGTTCTCCATCCCCATAAATATCTAATTGTGCAATCGTTGCTAATTCTGGTTGAGAAAAGAGATCTAATAAGTAGTGGATTCCTTTTTCTGCACTCAAACTTCCGATATAAAAACAACGTAATTTATTCGTAATTGGCGGTAATTTTTTATAGTTAAATCGCGATAAATTTATACCATTATTAATCAGCACTATTTTTTCAGAGGGCATAAACGCTTCTAACCATCGCTGAATAAAAGGTGAAATCGCACAAAGACGAGTAATTGGCATACCAAGAACCCATTGCTTCCATCGACGCCATCCTGTTATCTCAACGTGTTTTGGTGGTGAATTATGCATGGTAAGCACAACTTTCGAACAAAAAATGCGGGCAATAAATGTATAAAGGTGACCAATACCATAAAAATGGAAATGGATAAGATGAGGACGATAACGTAGTAGTAAAGCAAATAATTGGGCGGAATTTGCAAAAGCGGAATAGGTATAGTTTTTTGATTTTAAGACAGAATAAGCGTCATCTGAAATAGATCGTGCGAATAAAATGAAGTGTTTGTTTGAATCCGGTAGCTGAATTAAAAAATCCAAAAAACTACTACCTTTTTTTACATCAATATCACAAATTAAGACTATGTTTTTCATCTTTTGTCTCACGATAAAAAGGTAGTCTTTAAAGCATATCTGAGAATATATTATTCTTTTCTTAAAAAGGAGAATTTTCGCGAAAGGTAAACAAACGGCTACCATTGCAGTAGCCAAATTCCGATAAAAGTAATGCTGAACCGTTAATTAACACCCATTTGATGTTTATATTTGGTCACTGATTTCTCACAGAAATCTCGCTCATCATCATCGTCAATATTGTTAATAAGTTCAGCAAATGCCTCATAGCCAACCTTACCGTTTTTTACTTTCCATACGGTATAAGCTGCCTGCTTATCTAATTCAATACGTGTTCTTTCACCATCAGACAGTAACGTAAGGTTATACATCAATTATGCTCGCTTTAATTATATTGATTCATTTTACCTAAAAACAAAAGTGATCAAAATAGCCATGCATCATAATCATTTGGGTTTTCTTACGGCAAAATTTGCGTAATCAACTATCAAAAAAGAAGTCCACCCTCTCTTTTTCAACAGAATTAGTAAACAACTTACTATTTTATCTAAAACAGCCTAAATTATGTGATATTGATCGCGAGAATAATCATCCTGCTCTCATAAACTGCTTCCATTGAAACGCAACAATAACCTTTGTTAATTATTAAAATCTAGGAGCAATATATGGCTACCCCACATATTAACGCAGAGCTTGGCGATTTTGCAGAAACAGTACTAATGCCTGGTGATCCTCTACGTGCTCAGTATATTGCTGAAACTTACCTAGATGATGTTAAGCGTGTTTGTGATGTACGTAGTATGTATGGCTACACTGGTACCTATAAAGGTCAACGTATTTCAGTTATGGGGCATGGTATGGGTATCCCTTCATGCTCTATTTATGTCCACGAATTAATTAAAGACTTTGGTGTTAAAAATATTATCCGTATTGGTAGCTGTGGCGCTGTCCATGATGATGTAAAACTGATGGATGTGATCATCGGTATGGGCGCCTCAACAGATTCGAAAGTTAACCGTATTCGCTTCTCAGATCATGACTTTGCAGCAATTGCGGATTATCACTTATTAGAAACTGCTGTCAATCAAGCACGAGCACAGAAAGTACCTGTTCGTGTCGGTAATGTTTTCTCTGCTGATTTATTCTACAGTCCAGAAAGCGATCTTTTCGATAAAATGGAAAAGCTCGGTATCCTTGGCGTAGATATGGAGGCCGCTGGTATTTACGGCGTTGCTGCAGAGTTAGGTGCAAAAGCACTGACTATTTTAACGGTTTCTGATCATATCAAACGTGGTGAAAAGCTCAGTGCAGAAGATCGTCAAACGTCATTTAATGAAATGATGAATATCGCACTAGAAACAGCAATTTCGTTATAAATACTCCATAAGCGGGAGGCATTCTTCCCCGATATGTTGACCGCTTATTTCTATACAAAGATAAAAACTAAAGGGATGTTAGTTTAATCAATACCTTCAATTAATAGAAACCAGCTCGATAATGTAAAATGTGGCGTCTTACACAATCATAGGTAACATATTATTGAAACGTATTGTTCTCTGACAGTGCTGAGTACTATTTACTCAGCCCCTTCTCACAAATCCCACGCCTGCTTAGTAACAACCTTGATAATATATTTATACTCATTGTTAAGACCCCTCAAAAATAAGGTTTGATTATGTCGACATCTCTTACAACAGCAAACCCCATTGAGCAGTTACCTTTGGCTTTTAATGGCCATCAGTTTAATCACTGTAAGACATTGAGTTGTAAGAACTTTGGTTCACATAATCCAAATGACTATGTGCTACAACAGGCAAACAAAAATCGTCCGATATTGGTATGCCGTGAATGTGGTGCTTTTCCTCCTTTATTGAATAACCAAGATATTGTAGAAGAAGCGCTACGTTACCAAACCCAACAAAGCGGCGATCTTCCTAAATGCACAAATAACGCCTGTGAAAATAACGTGTTTTCAGCATTAACACATAGACATTTATATCACGCATTTGGCTTTAGTGGTGACAGGCAACGTTATCGTTGTAAAGCATGCGACCAAACATTTGTTGATCGTTGGTCTGGTAGTAATAATAAACATCTTATACAACAAAAACTCTTAGGGTTATTATTTACTGGTTATCCCGTGCGAGATATTTGTCGTCGCTTAGAGATAAATCCAAAAACATTTTATGATCAATTAAACCACATCGCAGCAAGGTGTCGCCGCCAACTTGCTCTGTTTGATGAACGCTTGTTTAAGCACCAACATAAAGTACAACTGGCTTCCAATATAAAAGCGTTGCAAGAGAAAAGTATGAACGGTGTACTATGGGTTGCCAGTGCAGAAGCGCAGTCAGGGTATGTTGTTGCTCAGCATATTAATTATCAACAAGAAACCGTGGAATCAACACAAGAGCACCATGATGCTTATCAAGATAACGCTCGCTATATGGCGCTCTCTACACCACATCAAACGCTGACAGAAACATTTATCCCGCAAGGAATATTAGCGCGAGTAGATACAACCTATAGGAAAATTTTTAGTCGATCCAATATGGAAAATCCATTGACTGATGGCAGGCTCATTAATTACCCAACAAAAGGAACATTGATCCACCCTCAATACACCGTATATAGCCACTACCTTTATTTAAAGCAAATGTTCCAACATAGCGACTATCTTGCGGTTTTTATGCCTCAAGAAACACTACTTCGCTCTGCCTGTATTTCAGTTTTTATTGATCATATTAAAAAGAAACGAATTGATCCTGTTTATGTTCTTGAAGATGAACAATGGCTACACGGCGATAAACCTGAAAATGTCGATATTGTCCTACTAGGTTGGTGGCAAGATAGGTGGGCTTTTACTCATTTAGAGAACGCAAGTAAAGGGATCTGCCATCTTGGTGGAGAAACCTCAAAAGATAAACAATGGCTAGAACACGCAACATATCGTGCAATTTCAGCTTATCAAAACCGTTTTCAAGACCAATTTAGCCAGCTGATCAACGAACCAAGACGTAAACTTCGCCCAGCAGGATTAATACCCTTGCTTGATATTTATCGTGCTTGGCATAACCTTTGTCGCCAAGATAAATACAGATTAACTCCTGCGCAACGATTAGGGCTTGCCTCTTCACCAATAACATTAGAACAGTTACTGAGCTAGCAGTAGACATAAAAAAGGCTCAATATTGCCATCACTGATGCCATTTTATTGAGCCTAATTAGGATGTTTATAATCTAAAACGCCCTATCTTTATATAATCTTATTTTTCAGCTGCAACTACTGATATTTCAACCAATAAAGCATCACGTGCCATGCTCGCTTCCACACAAGCACGCGCAGGTGCATGACCTTCAGGAACCCAGTTATCCCATACTGCATTCATTTCTGCGAACATACTCATATCTTTAATATAAATCGTTGCAGAAAGCATATGCTCTTTATCACTTCCCGCTTGTAGTAATAACGCTTCAACTTTATCCAGCATTGTCTGTGTTTGCTCTGTAATATCTTTTGTTGCATCAGCACAAACTTGACCACACAGATAAATAGTTCCGTTATGTTTTACAATACGGCTCATTCGAGCACCCGTTTCCAAACGTTCAATCATGATATTTCCTGTTCACTAGAAAGTAAGAGGTCATTGTAACTTTTTTTGCATAAAAGTCGTCATAGTTCGGTAAGAAAATAAAATTATTTGCACATAATGCAGTTTACACCGTAAATTTCAGCTATTTTCCTAACGAATCTTCAATTCTCGCTTTCCAAATCGCCATTGCTAATGCTGGCTTGCGTAGCACTTCAGGTGTTGGGATCCAGCCATGCTTGATCTTAGCAAACACATCAAAACGCTCTGCTGTACCAGACATTGCTTCTGCTATGACTTTACCTGCAATATTGGTTAAACCAACGCCATGACCAGTGTATCCATGAGCAACATAAATATCATTCCCCAAGTGATCAATTTGAGGCATGTAAGAACGAGTGACCGCAAATAAGCCGCCCCAGTGGTACTCCATTTTCACATCTTTTAGCTGTGGGAATACCGTGATCATACGTTGACGTAGACGCTCCGCTGAATCACTGTATTCACCATTAAATGGGTGATTTACACCGCCAAATAAAATACGCCCATCAGGTGTCGGACGGTAATAATCAAGACTGTTATTTAAGTCTGACATTGCCATCATATTGGAAATAGGCTGACGATCACCTAATTGCTCTGTTACTGCAATATAAGAAGCAACGGGCAAAACGACACTTTGTGCTTTACGGTTTAACCCGTCTAAATATGCATTACACGCCAATAACACTTGTTTCGCTTTTACACGACCTTTTGGGGTATGAATAATATGTGGATTGCCTTTTTCAATTTTAGTCGCAGGGGTATTTTCAAATACCGAAGCACCTAATGACATTGCAGCACTGGCTAAACCTAAGGTGTAATTTAATGGGTGCATATGTGCGCTGTTTGAATCAAACAACCCACCAAGGTAACGATCGGTATGCGCTACTTGCTGAATTTGTTCGTTTTCCCACCAGCTTGCACTTGGGTAATCATAACGAGTCTGCTTTAAGTCATACCAAGATTTTAATTCTTCTTCTTGGCTCTTTTTCAATGCCAGCTCGATATAGCCTTGTTGAAAATCACAGTCGATGTTGAATGTTTCAATACGCTCGCGTGCAATATCAACCGCCTCACAAGAGAGATCCCATAATTGTTTTCCCCATTCAGGGCCATAGGTCTCATCGACTTCACGCAGCCCCAAACAGTAACCAACGAGACACTGCCCACCATTACGGCCAGATCCCCCCCATGCTAAACGCTGAGATTCAAGAACGACAACCGAAAAACCTTTCTGACGTAATTCGATGGCAGCATTCAAACCTGTCATACCCCCACCAATAATACACACATCAGCTTCTATCTGTTGTTCGAGTGCTGGTTGCTCAGGTAATGCATTAATTGTTGCTTGGTAATAACTATCAATATATTGACTACGCATGGACATTCCAATTGCCTATAGATAAGAACAGAGAAAAAATCGCGCGGATAATGTCACGCTATTAATGCAACAACAAGGGATTTATTACTGTGATAGTGGTCATATATCACGCCGATTAACTTTGACATGCTTAATGTTAACTCTATTATCCGCTACTCACTGACTTACCTGGTCATTTAGGGAAATAGAAATGAAAAAAGTTTTTAAAGGGGTGACAACACTAGCATTCGCACTTTCAGCATTTAATGTTTCGGCAAATGATGCTGTGCTTAATATTTACAACTGGGCTGAATATATGCCAACAGATGTAATTCAAGCATTTGAGAAAGAATACAATGTCACCGTCAACTATTCGACTTTCGATAATAACGAAGCGATGTATACCAAATTAAAACTGCTGGATAACAAAGGTTATGATGTGGTTTTTGCTTCAACCTATTTTATTGAAAAGATGGCGCGTGAAGGCATGTTAGCCAAAATAGACAAATCCAAAATGCATCACTTAAAAGATGTTTATCCTGGTTTGTTAGGCCAACAATTTGATCCTAAAAACGATTACTCACTTCCGTATGTTTGGGGTGTGACAGGGATCTCTTATAACTCAGATAGTATTAAAAACGATCAGGTAACGGGCTGGAATGATTTATGGAATACTGATTTCCAACGCCAAGTCATGCTATTAGACGATGTTCGTGATGTATTTGGTATGGCATTAAAAGCACAGGGCCATAGCATTAACAGCACAAACGAAGCTGAAATTAAACAAGCATACGAGAAACTGCGCGACTTACGTCCTAACGTTGTTGTCTATAACTCAGACGCACCACATGTCCCTTATGTGACGGGTGAAGCGATGCTCGGGATGCAATGGAACGGTAATGCTTATTTAGCAAAACAAGAAATGCCAGAGCTAAAATTTGTTTATCCTAAAGAAGGATCGATTCTGTGGATGGATAACTTTATTGTGCCAGAAGGCAGCGTAAATAAAGATTTAGCCTTTAAGTTTATTGATTTCTTTATGCGTCCAGAAAACCAAGCAAAATTGGTTGAAGAGCTCGGTTTCCCTGCGCCAAATAAGCAAGCAAAGTCATTCTTACCTAAAGAATTACAAAACGATCCGATGATCTTCCCAACAGATGAGGAAGTAAATAAAGGTGAGTTTACTAATGATGTTGGTAGTGCTGTCAATATTTACCAAAAATACTGGCAAATGCTGAAGAGCTAAAAATAGATAGAGAGCGATAACAGTGTTATTGCTCTCTATCTTAATTATAGACTCTATATAATAATTTCAATTCATGCCACTCAAAATTTTCACTTTAACGTTATTAACAATTATCAAGATTATTTATTTAAATATTAATAAAAAATAAAACACTTTCATATTATTTATTATTCACTGAATACAGTATAAAAATTATCTATCGCAATATTAATGATATTTAACTTCTTTTTTTTGTTGCTATATAACTTTAAACCTTAGGTGTAATTTAAATGAGCTATTTATTCAACATGAATTTATGAACGTAGTTACGGAGTAATTAAAAGCCTACGCATTAATTTCACTATCCTTATCAATATCTTTAGGTCTTGTAATTGACAAAAGAAAAATCCAATTAAACCTTAGCGTTAATTGCTGGTAGTCGCAGAGCCACCCCTGATTTTCCACTTTGATAGAAAAAGGTAATAGTGTTCCAATACACGTACTCACAGTCATCTGTGTATAACAAATATTTTGCTGGCTCTTTATAAGCCAGTTATTTCTAACTTTAACTAACTGATCAATAATATAAATTATGAATGCCTTAGATGAACAAAAACTCAGTCAACTGAGTCCTTTTGAAATTAAAAACACACTACTAACATTGGCTTCATCGCAATCCGACATTGCCCTAATAGACGCTGGTCGTGGCAATCCTAATTGGGTAGCAACCTTACCTCGTGAGGCTTTTTTTCAATTAGGGTTATTTGCACTGAGTGAAGCTAACTTAAAATTTAAAAATTATGATAACTTTGGCGGAACAGCAGATAAGCTTGGCATCTTCCAACGTTTACAACAATTTTGTTTTAAAACAGAAAATCAAAATAATCATGGGTTAACATTTTTACTCAATGCTATTGATTATCTTAAGACGAATCAAGCGATTAATCCTGACGAGATTGTATTTGAATGGACCAATGGGGTACTAGGTGATGATTACCCTGTTCCAGATAGAATGCTTAAACACGCAGAATGCATTATACAACAATATTTAAGTAGTGCGCTTTGCGATAATCAAAATACTTTGCCACAAAGCCCATTTGATTTATTTGCTGTTGAGGGCGGCACTGCGGCGATTGTTTATATCTTTAATACCTTAAAAAGTAATCGCTTATTATGTGCTGGTGATAGTATTGCGATTGCAACACCGATATTTACGCCTTATATAGAAATTCCGGATCTTGAAGACTATGCGCTAAACCGTATTGAGATTGAAGCTAGTGAGGATCTTATCTGGCAAATATCCGATACTGAATTAAATAAATTACTAGATCCAAACATTAGAGCGTTCTTTGTAACGAACCCTAGCAATCCACCCTCAGTAAAATTGAGTGATGAAACGCTAACTAAAATTGCAAATATTGTTAAACAACGTCCAGATCTTATTATTATCACTGATGATGTTTATGGCACGTTTGCCGATAACTTTACCTCACTGGCAATGATCGTTCCTCATAATACGATACTTGTTTATTCATTCTCTAAATATTTTGGTGCAACAGGATGGCGTTTAGGTGTTATCGGTATCCAACCTGATAATATTTTAGATGAGTTACTAAGAAAACAATCAAATGAAGTTAAACATACACTGTTTGAACGCTACAAAAATATTAATTTAGATCCAAATAGTATGAAGTTTATTGATCGCTTGGTCTCAGATAGTCGAGCAGTAGCTTTAAACCATACTGCTGGGCTATCAACACCGCAGCAAATTCAAATGTCACTTTTTGCTGTATTCTCACTCATGGACAATGAACAGCAGTACAAACAAGACGCTAAAAATATCATTCGCGACCGCTATCATCATTTAATGGAACATATGAAAGGTACACCAGTGGTTGCAGAAGATAATCCTAATGGCGTGTTTTATTATGTTGAGATTGATATAGCACGAATTGCTAATGAACTTTATGGTGAGAAATTCTTAACGTGGTTAACCAAAACGTACAACGCACTAGATTTTGTTGTACGACTCGCTCAAGAAAATGCGATCATCGTGATGCCAGGAGCTGGTTTTGATGCTCCTCAATGGTCCATTCGTATATCTCTCGCCAACTTAGATAATGAGAAATACGATACCTTAATGGATAACATTAATAATATGGTAATGAGCTATCACGATGAGTTTAATGGTTGACATACATCATTAATAATAAGCCACCATCTGTTATATATGGTGGCTTATTATACTATAAGCATCGAGATATAAGTTGAATCAACTTTGCCGCTAATTTCGCGGTTTGGTTAGCATAATCATATTCAGGATTGAGCTCAGCGATATCAACTAACTTTACTTTTCCGCTTGCCATAATATGTTTAATTGCCCATTCGACCATAGGTAAACCAACCCCCTGCATTTGGGTCATATTCACACCAGGTGCAATAGATGCAGAAAATACATCAAGCCCAATACTTAACTGTATAACGTCAACACTATCGATATATTTATCAATTTTGGTTTGTACTGCTTTTTTATTGCGTGATGTTATTTGGTTATCAAGCAACCACTCACACCCCAAATCTTCAGCCAATTTAAACATTGCTTGTGAATTAGCACGATCGCATATACCTAAACCAAGGTAATGAAAATCTCGGTGATGCTCCTTGCTATAACATAATGCAGAATGAAAAGCCGAACCAGAACGAACAGACAAGGTTGGTCGCAACTCAAAATGTGCATCAAAATTGATGATCCCAACACGCGCTTGGCAAGGCTGATAACTCATCGTTGGATCTTCTTGCGTCGCCGATAAAGCAACAACATTATCAGGTATCGATTTAGCTACTTGCCATTCGGTATGTATTTTTGCTTTATCATCGGCAAAATCAGATAACGCTTGATAACTTGCAATAGATATTTCATGACCGCCCCCTAACACTATAGGGAAATGCCCAGAATGGAGTAAACCATGTACAACTTGCGCTTGCTTATCACTTAATGATGAGAAATTTGTATCGTCATCAACCAGTTCTATATCGCCAGCATCATAAAAGGGCAGCTTTGAATGCGAATGTGTACTGGGAAGAATACGTCGAATACTTGCTGGTCCTTCCTTCGCCCCTTGTCGACCTCGATTCCAGCCAATACTAAGATCAGAAATAATGCCGAGTAAAACAATCCCTTGTTCTCGTTGATCAATATAAGGAGAAATTAACGTATGTGATCGATGTGGAATACGAGACTTAACATCATCAGTTTTAAATAATTTTTTTAAATGATCTACAAACATACGTTTATCTTCCTTTGATCAAAAACGTTGTAATTTAATGTTGTGGTGGTAAAGCGCGAGCAGCCTGTAAGACACACATAACAATTTTATTTTTACGGCTATTGATACGTTCAGCTGGTGCCATGACACTCACTGCGCCAGCCACTTTATTACCGATAAAAACGGGCGCACTCACACCAGAAACACCTTGGTCAATTTCAGACGTACTAATAGCAAAACCATCTTGTTTAATCAGATCAAGCTCTGTTAACCATGCGTCTAATTGCTCTTTCTCTGTGATCTCGTAATGCTTCAAAATACGTAATTGGCGAGAAAGGGGTAAATGCGCCAAAATAACTTTTGATGAAGCACCACGGATAAGAGGTTGGCTCTGCCCTTTTTCATAGCTACAACGTAAAGTGTATGGACTATCAATGCTATCGACACACAAAGCATTAAAGCCAACAGGCACCATGTATGCCGACATCTCACCCGTTTGTTGCTGCAAACGTTTCAATATCGGTCGAACACCATCTGGTAATGGTGAGTTAATCTGAAAATTACGTTGTAATTGCAATGCCGCAGGCCCGGCACTGTATGTATTCTGACCGTGATTTTCTTCGATTAAATTCCAATCTCTTAGTAATGCTAAGTAGCGGTATAAACTACTAATAGGCATATTCATTTCGACACTTAACTGCTGAGCTTGCAGAGGGAAAGGTGAAGCTGCAATGTGAATTAATACTTGCAACAGCTTTTCATTAGCACTGAGTGAATTTGTCACGGTGTTGGCTTCTTCTTTTTGTATGATAATTACTTTTAACCAATAAAAAACCATACTGCAAATTAAATTCTTACATGATGAGAATTATATAAAATAATACTCAATTAATTACCGCAATATAAGAAACCTAATATTAAACACTTTATATTTACTGAATTACTATCAAGAAACTTTCTTACCCTATGGGATTTATCGGTCTAATAAACATTTAAATAGCGTTTCAATTTGTTAATTAAAGATCAACGCATTATCACAGTAATAAAAAAGATGTAACTTTTCCGAGATCCTCACCGTCAATCAAGTGAGAAAAAAGACGCTTTTCTATGCTAAATAGCAGATCACGCTAGTAATAATAGGAGGGTTACTGGTAAAATCCTTGCAAAATTGACCGTCACACATAGTAAAAGAGAGTGATTCCTCATGGGAAGAAAGTTCGAAGTACGCAAATTGTCTATGGCAAAAACCCAAGGCGCTAAGATCAAAGTTTACTCAAAGTACGGTAAAGAGATCTACGTTTGTGCTAAGAACGGTAGCCCTGATCCAGATGCTAACCTAGCACTTCGCCGTCTTATTGAAAAAGCGAAGAAAGATCAGGTGCCAAGCCACGTTATCGAAAAAGCAATTGATAAGGCTAAAGGTGGCGGCGGTGAAGATTACTCAACAGCACGTTACGAAGGTTTTGGTCCTGGCAACTGCATGGTTATCGTTGACTGTCTAACTGACAACAACAACCGTACTTTCATGGACGTTCGCCAAGCATTCGTTAAAAACAATGCAAAAATTGGTAGCCCAGGTACTGTTGGCCACATGTTTGAACACCAAGCAGTATTTGAATTCAAAGGCACAGATGAAGAAGCTGTTCTTGAGAATCTAATGATGGAAGATGCTGATGTGACTGACATCACATGTGAAGATGGCGTGATCACTGTTTACGCTCCTCACACAGAATTCTTCAAAATTAAAAATGCACTTGCAGCAACAATGCCAGAAGTAACATTAGATGTTGAAGAAATTTCTTTCGTTCCACAGACAATGACTGAATTGGCTGGCGACGACATCGCAATGTTCGAGAAATTCCTTGATGCATTGAATGATTGTGATGACGTACAAAACGTTTACCACAATGCAGAAATGGCTGACTAATATTTAGTTTGCTGTTGATATAAAAAAGGTCACCTAATGGTGACCTTTTTTGTTTCTGCTGAATTATTATTGGCTTAACGACTTGCCTTTCGTGCTCGTGACATTAACCAAAATGCTAAAGCACCAAAACCTAATGCTTGTAACCATAATTGCTGCCACCAACCAATCATTTGAGCAAAGCTTGCGCCCATCTGATTTAAACCAAGAAAACCATTAATAGCAGCCGTTGACGGTGCTAACTGGGTTAACTCTCGTAGTAATGTTGGCAATTCAGAGGTTGGCCAAATAAAGCCTGCGGTAAACACTAAAGGTAATGAGCTTAATAACACCACCAGCGTGACTAACTCAGAACGTGGAATCAACTGTCCTAATACCATTCCCAACATGATTACCGCTAACAAAAAGGCAATCGTCATGGCAAAAAGATCAGGAATAGACGCCAGTCGATTTACTCCATAATAGGTGAAGGTAAAACCGAAATAGTACGCGGCTAAAACCAAATAAATCACGACAAAGATAAACGCCCTTACCGCCATAATCATCCATACTGGATATTCAGACCAATAACCACTTTTACCTGCCGCCCGCGCTTCATTTTCTGATGCACCGACCATACCGACACCAATTAACAATGTCTGATGTAAGATCAATACAAAAACAGCAGGAACAACATAATTAATGTAGCCCATCGTGACATTAAACACTGGACGCATGTTTAACTTCATTGCACTGTACTGTTCGGTCGCTTGAACGAAGTTATCCCCCTTTAAAACAAGATGGTTTATCTTCGCCTTTACACCTAAATCAGTGCCTGCAGCGCTTAATCCTTCCACAATGGTACCGTATACCAAGAACAATGCCGCATTACCTGCATATGCCAGTGTTGGGCTAGTCCCTAACATCACGTCTTTGTAGAAATCATGGGGGATCACTAAAATCCCTTCTACTTGACGATCAAGTAACGCTTGTTTTGCCGCATCAATACTACCTAAGTGCTGAGTAATATGAACCTGGGGTGTGGCATCAGCCATACGGATCAATTCACGACTCATCTGGGTTTGATCAAGATCAACCACGGCAACCTTCTGATCGCGAGGGATCTCATTGCTATAAGGTAGCGGATATAAGAACGAGTAAAAAACTACGCCGCCAAATACTGTAAACACCAAAGAAACATTCGTAAAAATGGCTTTTAGTTCATGCTTAAATAAATTTAACCAGCTCATCTAGGCATCCCCTTTTACAGCATCGCCACTTAATGCTTTACGGCGATGGAATAACATCAACATCACTGCTAATACCATTGCAACCATAAAACACGACAAAACAAACAATTGATGAGATGCCTGATACCACCCCGTCCCATAATCAACTTGCTGTAATTGCACTTCAATATAATGACTTACAGGTAGTAAGCTACGCCACATTTTGGCAATTACAGGCATATCAGTGGCAGGGAAAGTGATCCCCATAAAGGCAAAGGCAGGGGCTGTAAATGCCGCGGCAAAACTCATGGCACGTGGTACTTCCATCGCAAGGAAATAGATAAAAGCCCCCATACTTTGACACGCCAGCACCATTAACAATTGCGCGACAATCAAGATATGCCAATCACCATGCATCGGCCAATCCAATGCTACGTACATCCACCACAAGAACAGCAAGCCTTGGATCAAAAATAACCCAGTATAAGCAGCTAATTTACCCAGTAACTTAGAAACAGGTGACGTTTGTAACCACTTCCATAGTCCTTGTGTTCTCGCTTCATAGGCAATAGCTAATACCGTTGTGGCCACAATCAAGATCTGCCAGATAGACGGGATAATGGCAGAAACCAAAAACTGTCCATAATGGCTATTACTGTTAAATAACGGTGTAATTTGCCCACGAATAGGCACCGCTTGCCCCATCGCTTGCAACGGCACTGGTGCCCCTGTCGCCATATTCTTAACGGTTTCAACCCCTGCATTGAATGTGCCTTCAGCCAGCAGCATTGCAGAGTTGATCAATTTACCTATTAAAATAAATTGTCCATTATAAAACGTGGTGATCTGTGGCGAAAAACCAAGCTTGGTGTCTTTTTCAAAATTATCTGGGATCACCACCATGGCATAGATTTCATTGGCTCGCATCGCTTCACTGCCCTGATCTGGGCTCGTGAATTGACGTGTAACAGCCATTGTCGGGCTGGCATCCACATAACGAGTAAAATGACGAGACAACTGGCTATGATCAAGGTCGACAACACCAACAGGTAAGTTATGCGCTATACCCGTAGAAAAAATAGCCCACATAGTGAGAAATAGCACCGCAGGTAACCACAGTGTTAATGCTCGTAACCAGCCATCTTTCCATATGTTTCGCCATTCTTGCTTCACATACTGAAAGCTATTCATATTACTGCTCTACAATCACGCTCATGCCTACGCGCAAGCCATCAATTGGTTGTGTTGGACGTGCTTCCACTTCAAACGTACGCATATCAAAACCTTTCGCCGTGTCTGTTGCACGCCACGTAGCAAAATCACCCATTACCGCAACGTGTGTTACTTTAAATGAATAGGTTTTATCACCTAATGCAGGAATGGTTACGTTAAACTCTTTACCTTCTTGGTAATCTTTTAGCTTATCTTCTCGCACATTAAAGACAGCCCACGCATCGTTAATATCAATAATATTCACCACAGGAAAACCTTGTGGTGCTAGTTCACCATCATGCAGCAGCACTTGTGAAACTTCCCCTTGGTGCCAACTAGAGATCTTGGTATCAGCAACATACGCTTCTACTTCGGCCACTGCTCCTGCAGCCATTTTCACTTTCTCTTGTGCTGCACGCTTCGTTTCTACTCGTGCACCTTCTTTGGCCATCTCATACATCTGGTATGCTGCACTTTCGGTATATTGTGCCGCTTGCCATTGTGTGAAAGCTTCATCGCGTTTTTGCTCTGCAATCACGCCATCTTTATAAAGGTTATTGACACGGACATAAGTCGTTTTCATCAATTTCGCCGCCGCCGTCGCTTTACGCCATTGATCTTCTGCAGCTGCAATTTGCTGACGTCGCGCGCCTTTTTCCGCTTCTTCTGCCAACGCACCAGCCGCTTGCTCACCCGCTTTTGCTTGTTCTAACTTGGCATCAATTTCCGGACTTAAAATGGTAAAAATAAGTTGTCCCGGTTTAACTTCATCGCCTTTACGAACAAGTACTTGGTCAATACGCCCCGGTACTTTTGAGGAAATATTATATTGCTGCGCTTCAATCTGACCTTGCATACGTTCAGGTTGAGGCTGGTAAGCATGCCAGAAGGTGTAACCCAACCAACCCACAACAGCAATTACAGGAACCGCTACTGCTATAGACTTCAACTTACTCATAACAATTAAACCTCTATACCTTGATATTTCTGATAATTATTAAAGGTGTTCATTTCACCGCTTACCGCAAGTAAACGAGTTAAACACATAACATATTGATAGGCCGCAGCAAGTCGCTGGGTTTTAACGGCGGATAAATACAGTTCAGCGTCAACCACATCCAGTGACGTTGATAACCCTTGGCTAAACGCTTTTTCTCGTAGACGAATATTTTCTTTTGCTAATGCAAGACTCGATTGTAAACCGTTATATTCTTCGACTGCTTGATTAGCTTCTCGATAGGTTTTCTCAACTAACACAGTCAGATCTTGCTCAGCTTGCGCACGTAAATGATTCACTTGTGTCACCATCGAATGCGCGGCTTTTACCTTACCTGAACGGCCAGAGCTGTCGAGAAGCGGAACACTAACACCAATACCTACAGCCCAATCAGGTGCCATTTTAGCGGCAAGAGAGTCGCTTTCGTAAAGGTTATAATCACCGTACAAATAGACTTCTGGATAATACTTGCCTTTCTCTACATCAATTAAGCCATCAGCCTGTTTACGCTTAGCATCCAAAATATGTAAACCAGGGTAACTTGCTAACGTTTTATTTATAAACGCCGACATGGGCGGTAAAGAACTATTAATAAACAAATTAGTAGTAGGTACAGTGGTACTCGATTGCTGCAGTAGTCTTGTTAGCGCAACTTGCGCAATTTCTAAATCACGCACTGATTTTTGTGCGTCAACTTTTGCTTTATCGTAAGCCGCTTCTGCTTGTAGACGTTCAACTTTTGCAATTTGACCTTGCTGCTCTAGTTTAAGCGCATGTTCGTAATGACGTTTTAGCCCTGCTTCAACCTCTTTACGTGTTTCGACAACATTTTTTGCTAAAACAACACCAAAGTAAAAGCGGGATAAATCTTCAAATTTAGCCTGTTGCATCATGGCAAGCATGTATTTCGCTTCTTCTGTTTGTCCTTTAGCAATATCTTGTGCCGCACTAATACGACCACCAGTGAAAATAGGCCAAATAGCACGAACAGAACTGGTTAGCACATCACGATCTGCAATCGTTGACGTTAGTGCAGAATTAAGGTCTAGGCCTGTCACTTTAGTAAGCTCGGCAATAATTTTTGTTAATTCTTGCCCCGCTGCTGTGGATGATACAGGCATACTGCCAAATAAATCTGAAGGTGACAGTTTTACATCTTGATCCAAACGGGTGTAATTTGCACCAATCGTCACAGTTGGCAAATATAAGTCACTTGCCGCATCTTGCATGTACTCTGCTTGCTCAACACTTGAACGTCCGGCCGCCAAACCATCATTCTTCGTCACGACAGTATGCCACGCATCACTAAACGCAATGGGTGATGCATAAATACTCGGTGTGATCGCTAGCAAAGCGATAGCCAGTGGTTTAACCATAAATGGTTTTATTCTCATAAGGTAACCCTTTGATACCAGTTTTTCTTAATGCTTTTTTATTCTAGAGCAATAACTCTAAAACAAAACAATTTTTTATGTATAGAGCCATCTTGCTTTATCGATAAACTGTATGAATATTATTCAGATAATGCGAATAATAACAGCATACTCTTATTGCGTTATTGTTATTACTAAAGATATAAAAAAACCCACTGTCAAGCGGGTTTAATATGGGATCACATCATAGTATTGATTAAACAAATACCCAAATAATGATCTATCGAGCTAAACGAATCAACGAGCGCCCTAATAAGCGTTCTAATTCATCAATACTTTGCTGACCGTAACGCTGCTCACAAAGAGTAAATAAGCGTTCAATTCCACGGTGGGCAAACTCATGTGATGTTTCTGCAGAAGAAATATGATGGAAGAGTAAGCGTAAAATTGCACGGAATTTTTCATCATCAAGCGCAACTGACCAGCTTGCAGAAAATGCTGCTAAATCGTCTGTTAAATCAAGCTTATCTACAAACAGCTGATAGATACGCCCATCAAGTGCATGCGCAAAGTCTTGTTTCTTTGGGAAATGATGGCTAATACCGGTACGAGAGATCCCTGTTTGATTACTTAACGTGGTGTATGACATTTTGTCGTAACCTAAGGTAAGAATTTGATCAATTACAGCATCCATAATCGTTTGAATGGTTATCTCTGTATCTTCTTTACTTCGCTTTGGCATAATGAGTTGACTCTATTGTAATCATTTTATGCAACAGTACGATTTCAATAATTATCCTTCATTGAAATCAGTGGCTAGTATTAGTATTACAAAATGTGATTCCCTTAACTAGCGCTAACTCACATTTTTAGCGACATCATGTTGTATCTGGTTAAAAAGCGCCAAATCAAATGTAATTATTTACTTTACAAGCCATTTACTAAATAGAACAGTCCACCAATTAGCGACCAAACTTTTTCGCTTGTTGTTCAATATTACGATAAAGGATCTGGGTCCAAAACGGTTGATTCACTGACGCCAGCAACTTCCCTTTTTTCGGGTCGTGTGGGCTAATAACCACCTCAATATTCTCAAGCCCTGTTCTTTGGGCGAGTAAAAATAGTTCTTCAATACTATAATCGCCCATGGCTAAACAGCCTGTCGATGCTTGTTTACCATGAATGAAAATATTACTACCTGGAGACGTTCTGCCTTCTAATTTTGCGTATTTACGATCAAAAGCATTCGGGTAATCTAGCTTCATCGAAAGGTGAAAGCGACTATTGGGATTCAATAAAGAAACACGATAAATACCTTCAGGAACTTGTTTATCACCTTCCCGTAGTTTAGGTCCTTTTTTACCGCTTATTTTCTCGATATTGTAACGCTTAACGTAAGACCACTTACCTTTCTCTTCTGCCCAAAGTTCTACTGACATCTCTTCTTTCATCGCAAAGAGTGCAATATTTTTCGGAGGGTAAGATAAACCAGCTTGTTCAAAATAACGTTTCATCCTTGGCTCAACGAAAGGAGAGTAACGCTTCATTACATCATCAACGGTTCGTGTACCTGCAGGAGGGTAAGTTGAGTACGAATAAGCTGCTTGAACATCAGTAACAGCAGTGAACATAACCAATAATGGCAATAACGCTATTTTAAACACAAAACCCTCGGTACTTGCAGTGTCATCTTTGGAAATAAACGAAATCAGTAACAGATATCATCAAAAGTAGGCGCTAGTGTACTGGCGTTTTGCCGTGGCGCAACCGATAGTGTGGACATTTTACAACAAAATATTGCACATTATTTACACTTCTAGATAAGTCATTAAAATACCTATCGCTATTTCGTTAATTGGCATTCACCCTACACAAGGTACAATAGAGACAATACTCTTCATATAATTAGGTATACAGATTTTGCATACGTTAGAACAACTACGCTCTGGTGAACTGGCGCATATTTCCCGACTAAAAATTTCGCAGCAATTAACCACATTTCCTCTCGAAATTCTTTCGCTAGCAAATAGTTTGGAAATCCTAGATTTAACGGATAACAAACTGAGCCAGTTACCTGACGACTTTGCCAAGCTAACCAAGCTGCGCATTGTGTTTATGTCAAATAACTGCTTTACCGAGTTACCGAAGGTCTTAGGGGCTTGCCCAAACTTAGAAATGATCGGGTTTAAATCAAACCAGATCACTACCGTTGATGAAACATCGTTACCTCAAAAACTGCGGTGGCTGATTTTAACCGATAATAATATCGCTCAATTACCACAAAGTTTAGGATTACGCCCCCGCCTGCAGAAACTTGCATTAGCAGGTAATCAACTCACAGAATTGCCAACCACAATGGATCAACTACATAATTTAGAGTTAATCCGTTTATCTGCTAACCGCTTACAAACATTTCCAACTCAACTGCTTAATTTGCCAAAACTCGCGTGGCTGGCCTTTTCTGGTAATGATTTTAATCGCCATCAGCAGGTAAACAATACATTGCCTGAAGTGGTACCGAATGATTACACGTTACGATCAGTGCTAGGGCAAGGCGCATCTGGCGTTATTTCATTAGCCGAATGGAAAAATAATACCCATCAACTGGCAGCAGATATCGCAGTTAAAGTTTTTAAAGGTGAGGTGACGTCTGACGGTTACCCGCAAGATGAATTAAACGCTTGTCTCAAAACAGGCCGTCACCCAAACCTTGTAGAGTCATTAGCACACGTTACAGACCCCAAACATTTAGCGCTGGTTATGGCATTAATCCCTGCGCACTTTAAAAACTTAGGCTTACCACCAACGTTTGAAACCTGTACGCGCGATACCTTTCCTAACGGCTTTACGTTAACCATTGAGCAAATCACAAAAATAGTGTCACAAATGACAAACGTGATTGAACATATGCAAAACCAAGGTGTGGCTCATGGTGATATTTATGCCCATAACGTCCTCTTTGATGAGCATGCCAATATTCTGGTTGGCGATTTTGGTGCAGCTTCCATTTACGATGATTTACCTCTAATAATACAGCAACAAATCAAAACCATCGAAAACCGAGCATTAGGTTATTTCATTGAAGATTTACTCAGTATTTGTGAATCACAAGATCGCACGTCATCGCGTTATCAAACACTCTACCAAAAGGCGCAAAATTACATTCAGTTGTCATCTTTTTAAGCGACAATAAAAGTACTTTTTTATTATCGCCTTTATCAACAACAAAACAAACATGATCGTGTTAACAAATCTGATACAAAGTCATTAATTTATTCTATAAATAATCAGAATTGTTTTCATACAAGCGTTTTAAATAATTGATTGATTTTATAATAATAAATACCCGAGTCACTCACCAGAACTTAAAATATTGTCTGTTTAGCTCACTGATTTTCCTTACGCAACACCTTGACTAGCACCTAAAATACGCTTTAAATTTAACATTATAATAACAAACGATGTCATCGAACGATTTCATCCTTGTAGCAAACCATTTAAGGGAAACTAATATGGCTCAACTGCTACCCAATGACATGATCCTACAATGGGCAGAAGAACGTCCTACTGATATCTATCTTCGCCAAATTATCAACCGTGAATTTGTTGACTACACCTATGCAGATGTTGCAGATAAGGCTTTACGTCTAGTCAGCGCCTTTCGTGCACTGGGGATCCAACCGGGCGAGCGTATTGCTCTCGTCTCTAAAAACTGTGCGGAATGGTTTATTTGTGATTTGGCCATGATGCTAGGTAGTTATATCAGTGTTCCTATTTTCCCAACAGCTGGGGCTGATACCATTGAGCATTGCATTACTCATAGTGACAGTAAATTAGTGATTATCGGTAAACTTGATAGCCCTGATGCCATCAATAGCGTGACACAAAAGCTATCCGATATACCGACGATCTCTTTTAGCTACCCAGGAACACCTGAAGGGAAATATAATTTTTCTACGCTGATTGAACAACATGCCCCAAGCAAGGAACGTCCAGCACATACTGATGATGAATTAATGTCGATTGTTTATACATCGGGCACATCTGGACTTCCTAAAGGCGCGATGCTGACCTATGGCGCTTTTGCTTGGGCATCACATCAAATAATCAATCATATTGGATTAGGTGAAACAGAGCGGTTATTTTCTTATCTCCCACTCGCACACATAACTGAGCGGGTTTACATTTTTGGTTCATCCATCATGTCTGGTCTTCAAGTGGCATTTCCTGAGTCTCTTGATACCTTTATCGATGATGTAAAAATGCACCGCCCTACTATTTTTGTTTCTGTCCCGCGTTTATGGACGCTTTTCCAACAACGAATTCAAGAGAAACTACCACCAGCCAAACTGAATCTGTTACTTAAGATTCCATTTATTTCTGGCTTAATAAAGCGCAAGCTCGCTGATGGTTTAGGGCTTAACGAAGCGCGAGTATTAGGCTGTGGTTCTGCTCCCGTTTCTGCGGGTTTATTACGTTGGTATGAAAGTATTGGCCTCAATATTACCGAAGCTTGGGGTATGACAGAATCTTTTGCCTATAGCACATTAAACCACCCATACCGTAGTGACAAAGTCGGTAGTGTTGGTAATGCAGGCCCAGGCGTTGAACTGAAAATTGCCGCAGATGATGAGATATTAGTACGTAGTAAAGGCCTATTTGCCGGTTATTACAATAATGATGCTGCAACCAAAGAAAGCTTTGATAGCGAAGGCTGGTTACATACTGGTGATATCGGTTTTATTGATGAAGATGGTTACCTCACCATCCAAGGTCGTAAAAAAGATACCTTCAAAACGGCTAAAGGGAAATTCGTCTCGCCCGTACCAATTGAGAAACGTCTGTTTGAACTTAGTAACGTCGAGATGATGTGTTTAGTCGGTTCTGGAATGCCAGCCCCTATTTTATTAGCACTCCCGCATCACTTCCCTAACTTTGATCGTAAACGTTACGAGAAACGCGTTCATCATGTAATAGAAACGATTAATCGCGAGCTAGAGTCTCACGCAAAGATCAAAGGTGTGTTAATGATCAAAGAGCCTTGGTCAATTGAGAATGGTATTTTAACACCAACCCTTAAAATTAAACGTCATGTACTCGAGCAAAAATACTCGGATATTGGACATGATTGGCCTAGCGATACATTGGTACGCTGGGAGGAATAAATTTATATAGAATAGAGTAACAAAAGCCTGATAACGCCTTCCAGCATTAAGTTATCAGGCTTTTTTTCTTACTCGTTAAGAAATGACTTAAAATAATTAGCGCTAGTTTTCATCTCCTCGCTAGCGTTATTTTCAATCTAATGAGCACATTCCTTAATTCTCTTTTGTTGCTTATTAAATAGCGAAAACAATTGCCATTATTTCTTATTAAAGACGCGAACTTTGTATAATTTAATTTACAGTATCAATAACTTAGCTGCAAAGCTGTCACTTGCACTAATAAAGAAAATATTTATCATACAAATATCTTCTTTGTTCTATTAATAATTAAGGATTTACAATGGCTAAGGGCGATATGAAAACATGTAAAGGCAAACGTCGTGCACATTCACATGGTAATGCACGTTTAACGACAGAAGGTCAAAGAAAGCATCATCAAGCATAATTTGACCTAAATCGATCTTGCTAATACTCCGAAAACTAAGTCCAGTAATCTATATCTGGACTTAGTTTTTCTGATCGTGTTTATTTATACCATCGATTTCCATACGCTAAAGAATAATCAGGTTGATCGATTCCACTGGCCATTTTCTCATCATCTTGTAATGGGCCAATCACCGTTTTATAAGGAATAATTCCTGCCCAAACGGATAAATCCATATCTCGTTCATCATCATTTACTCCATTACAGCCAATTTTTACTGACGCCTCTGTTAATGGCATCATGAGTAATTCCGTCGCAGTAAGTTCTTTTTCATTACCTTGTCGTACACATTCACTTCGTCCCGGTGCGATTTGCTCAATAAAGTGGTTCAGTAACGCATTTTTATATTGGTTATCATCAATAGCATCAAACTGTCCAAAGACCATTGCTGAGCGATAATGGGCACTATGATGAAATGCAGAACGTGCAAGTACCCAACCATCAAATAACGTAAATGTTAAACAGCAAGATTTCCCCATTTTTAACGCGCGAATTAAACGGCTATTTTTAGCCCCATGGACATAGATATTATTATCAACTCGCCATACCAGCATCGGAATAACAATAGGTTGCTCATTTTGCTCAATAGCAATATGTGCAAGTAAGCTTTCGTCAATTATTTGATAGAGCTTTTCTGTCTCGAAAACGGCTTTATTCGGATTTTTCTTTATCGTCGTTCTATTTGTGCTTGATAACATCGCAATCTCTCCTATTGTTCCACAATTACACTTCCTTCTGATAGACATAACATCAAACTTTGGTACTGTAGGTAAGAGCCAGTTTTGAATAATGGATGGATCCAGTTTGACATTAATTGATACCGGAGATTTAACCCTTTGCCATCATCAAGGCTCGCGCCAGCAGAGTTTGTTTAATGCTATTCGCGATAAAATCACCCAAGGATATTGGCCGAAGAACAGTAAGTTGCCATCAACTCGTCATCTAGCACAAATACTCGATGTCAGTCGTAATACGATTATTGCCACATACGACCAACTTGTTGCTGAAGGTTATATTTGTAGCCAAGCAGGTAGCGGTTTTTATGTCGCAGCCACCCTACCAGATCATTACCTCACGACAACGAGCAGTGAAGATTCACTTAAACAACCCACAACCAAACAACAAATAAACACAACGAATAATGCCTTTGCTCCTGGCGTACCAGATCTTGCCGCATTTCCTAGAAAAAAGTGGCAACGTCTTTATCTACAACAGTTTGATCGAACACAGTTTCTTGGTTGTAACGATCTACAAGGTGAGTGGGAGTTTAGAGAAGTATTAACGCATTACTTGAAAACATCACGCTCTGTCGATGTCACCGCCGATAGGATCATTTCAACATCGGGGGCACAACAAGCATTAATCATGGCAATAATGGCAAGCACTCAGCCTAACGATATAGTCCTTGTTGAAAATCCCGGTTATGCTCAAATGCGTAAAGTGGTTAACTTATGCAATGTAAAAATAGCACCGCTTTCAGTGACTCCATTCGATGGAATTAACCTTCAACAGTTATCGAAAACAAAAGCGAAAGCCATTTACATTACCCCCAGCAACCAATATCCATTAGGCACAACACTTAATATCTCTCAACGGATCCAATTACTAAAGTGGGCAAGCCAACATAATGTGACCATTATTGAAGATGATTACGACAGTGAATTTCAATATGCTCACCGCCCTTATCCTTCCTTACAAGGACTTGCAGCTCAAACCAATATCAATGTGAATATCATCTATATTGGTACTTTTAGTAAAGTGATGTGCAACAGTATTCGTCTTGGTTATATGGTCGTCCCTCAAGCTCTTCTTCCTCGTTACCTTGAGATAAAAGATGCTCTCAGCGGTGAAACGCAAGCCCAGCTTCAATTAGCAATGACGGAGTTTATTCATCACGGACACTTGCTTCGTCACATTCGGAAAATGCGCCGGCTATACCAAGCAAAACATCAACAAATGCTCCAAAGTATTAAAGACGGTTTTGGCCAGCAATGGGAAGTGATCAGTCAAGCTGCGGGGCTTCATATTACCGTAAGATGGCACCAGAACGTCTGTGAAAAACAATTTTGTGAAGAGGCTTTTCAGCACAATATTATTGTACGACCACTGAGTTATTATGAGCTGCCGAATACTATTCGAAACTGGCAGGGTATTGTACTTGGCTTTGGTAATACCTCCATTGATGACATACCAGTATTGATTGAGAACTTGAAAACTTGCTTCAACCACCTGTTAACGGAAAACAGACATGATGAATATTTTTAGTCAATTACCCGCTAAACTTGATAATGAAGAGTTTACCGACTTACTTAAAACCGATTCGGTACGAATTGAGCGCATTGTCTCGCAAGGACATATAACACCAGTAGATGAATGGTACGATCAATCTGAAAATGAATGGGTTATCGTATTAGAAGGAAGAGCTGAAGTGAGTTTTACCAATGGTGAAATTAAACGTATAGAAAAAGGCGATCACCTTTATATTCCAGCTCACCAAAAGCACCGCGTAAGTTGGACAGAACCAAATAAACTGACGATTTGGTTAGCGGTATTTTTTAATTAACAAGATCACCACACTAAGACAGCATTATGTTAGCGAAAAGCAGTGCGGACATTCCTGCGGGACTCTCGACCTCGGCTAGGTGCATCAATACATGCCAACAACAGCTTAAATTTTAGATACAAAAAAGCCCCGTCATTTCTGACGGGGCTTCGTTGTATTGGCGGAGCGGACGGGACTCGAACCCGCGACCCCCGGCGTGACAGGCCGGTATTCTAACCAACTGAACTACCGCTCCAATTCTTTATGAAACCCGATAAATCGAATCTCTAGAATATGGCGGAGAGATAGGGATTTGAACCCTAGATACGCTATAAACGTATGCCGGTTTTCAAGACCGGTGCTTTCAACCACTCAGCCATCTCTCCGTAAGTGCCGCGAATAATACCTAGCAATCACTCACCTGTAAAGCCTATTTTTAAACAAATCCACCATTCGTTTAAAAAACAGGCTTTAGCGCGCATTTTTACTTAAATATCATACACAAAAAGTTCTAATTTTATTTATCCTGCTAATTTTTCAGCATTAATCTGTGCTTCAAGTTTTTCTCGACCTTGAGGTGTTATACGTAAACATTCTTCAAATTGACTAAAACGCTGACTTTCAATCTGATAATAAGCCGCCAGTAAATCAGGTTCTATCCCGACTCGCTGACGCGCTTCTTTTAAACTTAAATCCATTAGTTCTGCACAATTAATGGTATCTAATGGCTGACAGTCAGAAACGTATCCAAGATGCGCCGCTTTCTTAAATACAGCAATATCATCATCAGAAAATTTATACGGCCCTGGGTATAAATATTTAGCAGCAAACGCGTACATCTTCTTTTCTGCCGTTGACATTCGATTTGATGAGCCCATCGTAAAACCAATAACAAATGCCTCATCTTTCGGTAGCATTCCCCGCCCTAATAAAAGGTGAATAACATCATGATCTTCTAAGCTAACAGCGCCATTAAATAAATTGATCCCAGGGATATCAAACTTAGGATTCTCAATTAATCTCACAATCAATGGTATATCTGCGCTGCCAGCAGCCACTGGAGCTTGAGTCGCTAAACATTCTCTAATGGTGGCATTTTCTTCTTCTAACGGTACGTACCATTTTTTCCAATGCGTGCCGTTCGCTGGTAGTAAATTTTTCTTGATTCCATTTTCCATCTTAAATTCCTTTTCAAAGATTAAAGTTCAATTAACTGAGACAAGTTCTGTTGAATGTCTTTGCCCTTTTCAGCATCTTTAATACGGCTTTCCATTTGTTCGGTTAATTGATCCATTTCTAAAATAGATTGTGCCATTTGCGGTAAAGCTTTAACTCGATACTGGCTAATATCATTTAATGCAGCATTAATATTTGAAAAGGCTTGTTTTAACTTACTGATATCTAATTGGCTCTCAGAAGCTTGTTTTTGGATACTGACCCCTTGATCTCGAAGTTGCTCACTGGTTTGTAATATCAGATCATTAGTAGTGTCATTAACAGCTTGGGTCGCATCTAATAGTTTTTTCTGATGTTGAAGTGCAATCGACATGACTGACGCTGTTTCAAGCGCAGATACCGTCACATTTATCGCGCGATCAACACCTCGAATAAGCTCGCGGTTATTTTGCATGATAACTTCAGTGGTAATCACCGCTTGCTGATTAACAGCCAATGTTTGCTGCAAATCCATCACACGCTGACGTAATGGAAATAACACCTGCTCTTGTAAAAACTTAACTTTGGTTTCTGTATTTTGGGCTGTCTCGATTGTTTGATTTACTTTCTCGTCAAGCAATTGACCAAAACGAACATAATCTTCAAGCAGAAATGTTAGCTCACGATAACGAATTTGATCGGCTTCAAGCGTGATATTGTCACGTTGTAATTGTGCTTGACCGCCTCTAAGCGATTGCACAATATCCTTAATCACCCCTTCTGCCGTTTGATAACGTGAAAACCATTTCGCTATAGGGGTTCCAACAAAAGGAAGAAAGCTGAGTAAACGTCGTATCGTGCCCATGGTAAAATCAGTACGATTGGGGTTAACCGCATTCACTTGTTGTTGCAAGTCTAATAAGCTTTTTGCTGTTCCACCACCATCTTGAGCATCATCAACTAACGTATGCAATGGGGTTTTCAATAACTGGCTACATTGAGCTAACTGACGACAACTATCTTCACCTAAAGAGGTCATCAAGTTTGTCATGTCTCGTTGCTGCGTTAAATCACGTTCGCCGATAGCTAATAACATTGAAACGGTTTCTTCTACTTTCGTACTGATTTTATCGTGAGTTTCAGGAACTGATACTGGAATATCTAAGGCTTGTTTTACCGTATCAGGCGTCGCTACTATAAGAGTCGTATTTTCCTGTGCCATTGTTCATCCTTAACGAGTACTGTATTTTTGTGCGCGCTGTGCAAGTAGACGTAACTCTTCCATTGCCGTTTCTAATTCCATTCCTTGCTGCGATGAAAGAAGCGATATTTGAGAAAGTTGCGTTGTGACACGATCAAGCTCTGTCATTGCTTGTTCGTTTTCGATTAATACGGTTGTGATATGCTGATGAGCATCTTTATAGATAACAATTCGATGCTGCAAAGCATCTATTTTTTGTTCTAATAAGATTTGAGGCGATGTGATTTGTGTTAATTGGCAATTAAGAACACTGAGTTGCTGTTGAATATAGTCAATATCAATACCTGAGACGGCTTTAGTATTTACAATCACTGTCTGCAAATTATCTAACGCTCCAACAAAGACCGCTTCAGCCATTGTGATATAGCGTGAGTACGCTAATTCGTCTTTATTTAAGACCCTATCTAATACCTGCTGGAACGCATTGAATTTTAAACCTAATTGATCAACTTGCTTTAGCGCATCTTGCTGTTTTATTTGGCTTAGCTCTTGCTTTAAATCAACCAGCGTTTGCTCTCGTTGTTGTAATAAACTGCGATGATACTTCTCAACAATAGCCTTAGCATGAGAATTATAATTAACCTTATATCCCCACAGTAATTTACTAAAGCATAATGCAGTAGCTGCAATCGTGACTCCCCAGCTCAATAACTCACCAGAGAACAATAAGCTATATACGGCTCCAATCGCGCCCACCACACCACTATATATAACAATCGGGTGTTGAATACTGTTTGAAATTACCTGATTTTTAATAGCTTGAGGCGACAGAATATCCAATCTACTTCCTTTTAATAAGTTTCACTCATCAACGCAATTTCAACGCGCATTAATCTATTGGCATAACGGCGCTGACTTTCCCCACTTAATTGAATTAATGGTTCATCACTTCCTTTACCAACAGCATGAATACGACTGGCTTCAAAGCCGAGTTGATTAACTAAATAGCTTTTTACTGCCTTTGCGCGTTTGGCTGATAACTCGATATTTAACACTTTATCACCACGTAGACCCGTATGACCTTCAACTAGAATTCGAAAATTCGGGTAATGCGATAAACTTTCAGCAGTAAGATTAAGTTGCTGCTGACCGTTTGGTGTCAGTCGCTCGCTACCACTAGAGAAAATAACTGGACGGGTTTTCAACGTGCCTATTTCACTCATATGTGCCCATTGCTTTGCACTTAATGCAGCAAATACTTGGCTAACTGGCCTGTGTGATGGTTCATTTAAAGCAATATCATTAAGTGTTTGTTGTACAGTTTGAATAGGAGGGGAATGTATTATCCTATAAGGATCATTATTGGGTAACCACTGTTGTGGCGTTGCTGATGTATCATTGATAATTGTAATAGTGCTATCGATGGTATCGAGTAGTAACTGGGATTGACTAAACCAAGCAGAGACGTTGTCGTTGAGCCCTATCCATCGTACACCGTTAAGCAACTGCTTAACTTGAGTATTCGGTAAGTCTGTAATACTTTCGAGCTCTTGAACTAATACATTAGGATTATCACGATAATATTTAAGTACCTTAAAATAGGTTGCTAATACGCGATCAAGTATTTCAGGCTTATTTTTAATCACGGTTTTATTGGCAAGAAGTACATCAACAATTAAGTTTTTCGTATCATCAGTACTAATAATGGTTTCAAAATTACCTTCGGCAAGCGCGGTTGACACGTCAGGCTCCCACAATACAGCAACATCTAATTTGCCTTCGATTAATTGTGATAACGCATCGCTTGAGCCAGCAGTCGCAACTCGTTTAACATTGTTAGATTTAAAAAGATTAAGATCGAAATGAGAAGATATCGCGCTCAGTAAGTGTTCACTGGGTGAATCATGAGTGTAACCAATCGATAAGGATTTATTCGTTTTCAAATCATTAATCGACGTAACAACATCGGTATTCGCGACAATAGCATCGCCACCATGTGACTCATCAATGACAGCTACGATACTGGCTGGGTAACGGTATACTTTACCAGATGTAATATAAGCATCCACACTTGCAACGGCAAAATCTAATTCACCGTTAGCTATACCTTCCATACGTTGGGAGTAATTAGCACCATCATCAATACAAGATAAACGATAACCTTCATTGCGTAATAATCGTCGCATTTCTTTAGAGCATAGTGGGTAATAGCCAACCCAGTTATCCATCCCTATTTTTATTACACCTTTGGTATTACGCGCATCCGATGTATCAGCATAAACATGATCATCAATATGGGGCTGTAAAAACTTATAGCTAATTAAACCCATTACCCCTAGCACTAAAATAAAAAGAGCAAACTTACTATGCTTTTGCATATATGACCTTTTTCTTAATTAAAACTAGCGACATCAAACTCTGCAGATTCTGCTAATACATTTTTTAGCCCTGCTAACAGTTTTTCTGGGTTATTAGCCGATTGGTAATAGGTGATCCCTTTTGCATTAAGCGCATGTTGCTCACCAATGCAAAAGCCTATGGTATGAATGGTAACGGGTGAGTCACGGTAGATACGATTAATCGCAGGTTGTGGGTTTTCTCCCTGGCTTGCATCACCATCGGTAACAATCACAACGTTATATTCCCCATAACCCAATTGTTTACTGGCTTGACGCTCTAATGCTGCGTAGCTCGAATCTAGAGAGCTTTTTAATGGTGTTGCACCACCAGCTGTTACGTCATAAATCGCTTGTTTTAATGTCGCTCGATTATTATTGCCAAGTGGTACACGCAATGACGCATCTTTATTATCAAAAACATATAACCCGACATTGGCTGAATTAGGAATATCGTTAATAAAAGTTTGTATTGCTTGCTTTGCCGCGACAATTTTCTTTTGCCCATTACCACAATTAGTATTATCCATCGAACCGCTACCATCAAAAATTAGTAGGTAGTTAGTCGCCAGCCAATTATCGGAAACGAGTGCATTATCATTATTTAATGCTGGCCAATCATTTTTTAATGCGTCAAATCCATATCCACTTGATGCATCTGTTTTTTTTATCTGTGCACTACTGTCTTTTGATCCTGTCGAGTTAACCCCAGAGCTCGGTTTAAAAAACACCACAGCAAAAGCAATAAGGCAGCAAGAATAAATTATAAATCTCATATCATGCCCACTTATAAAGGTTGGAATACATCAGATTCAGCTTCTAACTGAATAATACGAAAGACGACACGCATATTTGATCGCCACTCAGATTCAGTTGCAGGAGCACAAGGTTCATTGCCACACATCCCTGTTTTTGGATTACCAAAACCATGACCAACTAAAGCAAACTGACTCGCATCTAAAGCAATGCCTTGATCGGTAGCGTATGTTAATACGCTTTGTTTAACGCTTTGCGCACGCGATAAGCTGATATTGCGGTTGGATTGTTTAATGCGGTTTAACACCACACCGGTTTCGCCTTTTTTCTTAGAGCGTAAATATTTCAAAGGATCACTGTGACCTTCAACAGTGATCACCGCACCACCATAAGTAGAGGCCAATTCAATTACACGCTTAAACTCTGTTTGATATAGCGACGAATTAAAGTTGTTTTGGTTAGGCTGAAAAGCGACTTCAAAAGAAAACAGTTCGCCATCTGCCAATGAATTCTGTTGCTGTTTCTTTGCAACCACTGAAGCGACACGCTCACTGTTAAAACGTGATTTATTATTAAACTCAATATCAGCACCTAATTGGGTAAAATCCCAATTTGCTAATTGAGGAAGTGAGGAAGCTGACGTTAAACCGAGTCGCTTTAACGTCGTTTGGATTTCTTTACTGACTTTCGTAATATTTCTTGGGTACGCCATGTCACTAAACAATTGCTTATTAGCGTTAATATCTAAATGCTCTGCGTCAGCATAAAGCCCTTTTATATCTTCTATTGCATCGGGAGAATCAAGCAACAGATCAGCAGAATAAGACAATAACGGTGTCAATTTTGCGTTTTGAGCGTTCGCATTATTAAACAAAACCTTCACTTCATCTGTTGCGCTATTTAACGCTTTTACAAAATTCATTACGTCACTGCGATGGCTATTAAAATAATCCGCTCGCACCGCATAAACATCCGCTATCACTCGGTTAGCCGTTTTAGTTGACATTAATATCTTCGCGCCTTTAACCGAATCTTCAGATCCAGTACCTACAGCTCCCCCCGATGTCAGTGCTAACGCATCAGGTAGAATTACAAATACAGCATCGACATCATTTTCATATAGCGCACTGGCTGGGCTATTATTCGTTCCAGTAAGATCGGGCAACCATTTAATGGTGACATCATCAGGTGTTAATCCTGCATCTTTTAATACAGCTCCCATATAATCCACATGCGGACCATACGCTTGAAGCGCAATCGTCTTACCTTTTAAATCTGCCACGGTACGAATAGTTGGTTTAACAACTAAAGCATCACCACCTGATGACCAAGATAATTGATGAATAATAATAGGGGTAACAGAAGGGTTGCTGACAAGTAAATCAGAAGCAGCATTAACCATCCCTAATGTTCCGCGAAGGTATGGCGTTTTTCCTGATAAGTAATTCGTGAGCTGATCTGAAAATTTATCATTTCGACTTAATCTAAATTTCAGTCCATAACTAGAAAAAAGAGAATTACTTGAGGTGATCGATTGGCTACCATTCGCATAAATCGTATTAATATCTGCGCCCCAAGTAATCACTGGCAGTTCAAAAGTCTGTTCATTAACTTTTGAAACTGGCGTATTAATAAGTTGGGCAAGTGGTATTGGATTTATATATTGGGGTTTTGCTGCAGCAAACGTTGAAATCATTACAGCCAACAAAAAAAGCCAATACCGAAAATATCTGATCATCAATCCCATTTTTTCCCCCATTACAACAGTCAAAAACGTAACTACGCTTTTTTGAGTAATAGGTACCATACCGGATAAAAAATACGCGTCAGGTTTGTAGCACGAAACATATGTCAATTTGCGATTGAATTCATAGTAATTATATAAACTATTTTTTGACTTTCAGTTTTTCTAGATAACGCGCATTGAATACTCATTCACCAAAAGCAATAAAACTTGCTTATAAATATGTATTTTAATGTCATTCATTCACTACCAATGCAATCGGTGTACGTTTTGTTTGAGTCATGTCCGTAAATTGTTAACTCAAAGTCAAATCAACCCTCGCAATAAAACACCTTTCAATTCCATGACATTTAGCTTGTGAATGCATCATATTCTCCCCATCAGCAGTTAGTGACACTCAAGAGTTAGAGTATTAACTCTTGAAAAACCAATAAAAACATAAAGGAAATTATGATGAAAAAGATTCTATTACCATTAGCACTTGTTCTTACAACAGCATCTGGCGTAGCACTTGCCGATCAGACAGGTCCATACGTAGGTGCAAGCCTTGGTAATGCAACAACGGATCTTAAAGCTGACCATTGGGAACATAACTACGACGAAAATGTAGTTGCATACGGCTTATACGGTGGTTACAACTTCACTGAAAATCTTGGTCTAGAAGCAACATTAGGCCAAACTGGCGAACAAGATAACATTAAAAAAGGTTACGCAACTCTGACTCCTCGCGTAATGATGCCAATTAATGATCAGTTATCCCTATTTGCGAAAGCTGGTGTTGCTTACGTTGCTGTGGATGGCGATTACGATGGCATCGGCAATATGAACCGTCACGATATTGATGTTGATGGTTTTGGCTGGACTGCGGGTGCGGGTGTTAACTTTGCCGTTGCTGAACATATCGATCTTCGTGCAGGAATTGACTACTTATCAACAGATCTTGAAAAAGCGGACAATGATAAAGATTTAAACATCGATTCAGAAACAACGATGTATTATGTCGGTGTTAACTACAATTTCTAATGTCGTTTTTTGATCATCTCTAAGTAAAAAAAGCCATTAACTCAGTGTTAATGGCTTTTTTATTATCGCTTTAGAACACGTTAGATGTTTTTACCCTATTTGTTTTTGTAGAATTTTTATTCGTTTACCTTCTCAAGAATGAGCACATGCTCAACTTAAAGATCATATGATCAGCATTAAAAACTAAAGTAATCGTAGTCGGGAGCAATATCTCGCGGCTAACTTAAATTAGCCCCACTTTTATTGGGATCCAAACAGGATTTATTCGCATTTTGAATTGACAAAAACACGGAAAAAGTCAATTATCGATTTATCAAATGCTCTTACATAAACCATTCGCTCACAGTGTGTGTAAATGGCTTTGTATGAACAGGTTAAGAATAAGTAATAAATTCTTTTGAGCATGACAGCATTTCACGTTATAAATAGTGGCTGGCATGGCATGAGCCCTATAGATAAGGTCAATAGATATGAGCACAAAATTAGAACAACTACGCGCACTAACTACTGTTGTAGCAGATACTGGCGATATTAAAGACATAAAAAAATACCAACCAGAAGACGCGACAACTAACCCATCTTTGATCTTAAAAGCGGCCCAAATCGCTGAATACGCACCACTTATAGATGCTTCTATCGCTTACGCAAAAGCGCAAGGTGATGATAAAGCACAACAAGTACAAGATACTTGCGACATGCTTGCAGTAAACATTGGTAAAGAAATTCTTAACGTTGTACCAGGTCGTATTTCAACTGAAGTTGATGCGCGCCTTTCTTACGATACAGAAGGCAGTGTTACTAAAGCACGTCAACTTATCAAAATGTACAACGATGCTGGTATCAGCAACGATCGTATCCTAATCAAACTAGCTTCTACTTGGGAAGGTATCCGTGCAGCGGAAATCCTAGAAAAAGAAGGTATCAACTGTAACCTAACGCTTCTATTCTCTTTTGCGCAGGCTCGTGCTTGTGCTGAAGCTGGCGTATTCCTTATTTCGCCATTCGTTGGTCGTATTATGGACTGGTACAAAGCGAAAGAAGGTCGTGATTTTGCACCACAAGAAGATCCAGGTGTGATTTCTGTAACGAATATCTATAACTACTACAAAGAACACGGTTACAATACCGTAGTTATGGGCGCAAGCTTCCGTAATACTGGTGAAATTCTTGAACTAGCAGGTTGTGACCGTTTAACGATTAGTCCACAACTTCTTCAAGAACTAGAAGAAGCACAAGGTGAGGTTGTTGAGAAACTAAAAGCAACAACTGATCTGAAAGATCGTCCGGCAGCAATGACACATGCTGAGTTCCTATGGGAACATAATCAAGATCCAATGGCCGTTGAGAAACTAGCGGAAGGTATCCGTAACTTCGCAATTGACCAAGGTAAACTTGAAGCTATGATTGCAGAGCGTCTTTAATCGCTTAATTAAGTATTCCAGAAAGCGGCCTTTGCCGCTTTCTTAAGTTTAAATCTCATATATTTGGTGGAAACACTATGGAACATAAAATGTTAGCGAATGCGATTCGTGCTCTAAGCATGGATGGTGTACAACAAGCAAATTCTGGTCACCCTGGCGCACCTATGGGTATGGCAGATATCGCTGAAGTACTTTGGCGTGGTCACATGAATCACAACCCACAAAACCCACAGTGGGCTGATCGCGACCGTTTTGTATTATCAAACGGCCACGGTTCAATGCTTATCTATTCGCTACTTCACCTTACAGGTTACGATCTTTCTATCGATGATCTGAAGAATTTCCGTCAACTTCACTCTAAAACACCGGGTCACCCAGAATACGGTTACGCGCCAGGTGTTGAAACAACAACAGGTCCTTTAGGCCAAGGTATTACTAATGCGGTTGGTATGGCACTTGCTGAAAAAGCAATGGCTGCACAATTTAACCGTGAAGGTCATGACGTTGTTGATCACTACACATACTCTTTCCTTGGCGATGGCTGTCTAATGGAAGGTGTTTCTCACGAAGCATGTTCACTAGCAGGTACATTAGGTCTTGGTAAACTGATCGCATTCTGGGATGACAACGGTATTTCTATCGATGGTCACGTTGAAGGTTGGTTCACTGATAATACGCCAGAGCGTTTTGAATCTTACGGCTGGCATGTCATCCCTGCTGTTGATGGTCATGATGCAGCAGCAATTAATGCAGCAATTGAAGCAGCTAAAGCTGAAACAGGTAAGCCAACACTTATTTGTTGCAAAACAATCATTGGTTTTGGTTCTCCAAACAAATCTGGCTCTCACGACTGTCACGGTGCTCCACTAGGCGCTGATGAAATTAAAGCAGCACGTGAATTCCTAGGTTGGACTTACGGCGCATTTGAAATCCCAGCAGAAATCTATGCTGAATGGGATGCGAAAGAAGCAGGTAAAGTGAAAGAAGCTGCATGGGATGAGAAGTTTGCCGCATACGCTGCTGCTTACCCTGAATTAGCTGCTGAATTCAAACGTCGTATGAACGGCGAGCTACCAGCAAACTGGGAACAAGTGACATCGGAAGTTATTGCAGATCTTCAAGCAAACCCTGCAAATATTGCTTCTCGTAAAGCATCACAAAACGCACTTGAAGCATTCGGTAAAATTTTACCTGAATTCATGGGCGGTTCTGCAGACCTTGCACCATCAAACCTAACCATGTGGTCTGGCTCTAAGTCAATCACTCCAACAGATGCTTCTGGTAACTACATTCACTACGGTGTACGTGAATTTGGTATGACTGCAATCATCAATGGTATGGCACTACACGGTGGTTTTGTTCCTTACGGTGCAACATTCCTAATGTTTATGGAATATGCACGTAATGCAATGCGTATGGCTGCACTGATGAAAATTCAGAACATTCAAGTTTACACGCACGATTCCATCGGTTTAGGTGAAGATGGTCCTACACACCAACCTGTAGAGCAGATTGCTTCTCTACGCCTAACACCAAACATGAGCACATGGCGTCCATGTGACCAAGTTGAATCAGCAGTGGCTTGGAAATACGCAATCGAGCGTAAAGATGGCCCAACATCGCTAATCTTCTCTCGTCAAAACCTAACACAACAAGATCGTGATGCTGCACAAGTAGCTAACATCGCTAAGGGTGGTTACATCCTTAAAGACTGTGAAGGTCAACCTGAGCTAATTTTAATTGCAACAGGTTCAGAAGTCGGTATTGCAGCCGAAGCTTACGCGCAACTAACGGCTGAAGGTCGTAAGGTACGCCTTGTTTCTATGCCTGCAACAGATCTATTTGACAAGCAAGATGCCGCATACCGTGAAAGCGTATTACCTTCAGATGTAACAGCACGTATTGCTATTGAAGCTGGTATTGCTGATTTCTGGTACAAGTATGTTGGTTTCGATGGCCGTATCATCGGTATGACAACATTTGGTGAATCAGCACCAGCTGAAGAGCTATTTAAAATGTTTGGCTTTACAACAGATAATATTGTTGAAACAGCAAAAGAATTATTAGCATAATCGCTTAATAATCATGAAAAAGCCGAGCTTTAAAGCTCGGCTTTTTACTTTCATAAAATGTACTAAATGTTACATATTCAAAGCAACTGATTAGAGACATTAAGCTGTAATAGCTCTTCCCCATTCACTTCAAAACGCAACTTTAAGTGCCCTTCAGTTGATAAGTCTTTAATTAATTTAATCCCTTTACCAGCAAATCTCCGGCTTATTAGTTCATGTATGTCATTGATTAAATTAACCTTATCTTCATTAGATAACACTGATTGTGATGTGACTTTATAGGTGTTAAAAAACATAATTTAAGCTCTGTTCAGACATTTAATCACCCTATGTCAAGTTGCATATTTTGACAATTTTATTTTTGTTTATACATGTAAAGATTAATTAATTTCTTACGTAGAACATTTAACACTTAAAATGAATAAACCTTAATTAATAGACCTATTTCGTTATATCAGCAATTACCAAAAACAAAACTTTTGATTATAAAAACGTGTATTGTTCAATATTTAAATTAAGCGTAAATTTAAATCCATAGACAGACACCAACTTATTTTTAACGCTGTTTATCAAAGGATTTAGTTATGGCACATTTTAATAGTCAAGAGCACAAAGGTTCACAAGGCGGTCATCAACATGGCGCTGAGTTCGAGCATGAAAAAATGGAACGTCGTTACGATGACGGTGCTGAGCATAAACATAACCGTGATCATCATGAAATGCGTGATCATGAGAAAAGTCACCCACATACACAACATGGTGGTGATCCTGTAGGTCATAAGCACCCAGAACAAACTCATGGCGATCGTCATGAACATGATGAGCATCGTCATCATAAAACTAAAGAGCATGACCATAAAGAGTCATCTCGTTTACACCACAAAACATCAACTAAATAAGCCTATTTAGTTGAGATAAAGTTCTTATTTAAATAAGAATAATATAAAAAGATTAAGAGCCCAATTAATGAAAGTCTATTTTTATTAATTGGGTTTTTCTATTTATGTTATCAATTTCTAATTAAGTAAGGCTCAATAAAATCTAACACTTCATTTTCACAAAGCCCAACTTCAACCTCGATACCCGCCTCTTTTAAAACCGCGATACCTTTACCACTATTGCGACTGTCTGGATCCAGCGTTGCAACAACAACTTTCTTAATACCTCGTTCAACCAATGTATGTGCACAAGAAGGGGTACGTCCGACGAATGAGCACGGTTCTAATGTCACATAAGCAGTAACATCCGTAAAAGGACCGTCATAATTAGCTAGCGCCATCGCTTCAGCATGGTGTTGCCCTGGCGGCTGAGTAAATCCTTCACTCACAACCTCACCATCTTTAACTAATACACATCCAACAGGAGGATTCGGGCGACAGGCTGGTAATGATTGATGAGATAATAAAAGTGCACGCATCATAAATGCTTGTTCTTGAAAATCGTGGTTCATGGTTTCAATACACCTTCGAATAAAACATCTAGTGTATGCTGAATCATAAAAAAAAGCATTTGTGAATAATAACGTATTTATTTTTAATAAAATGTCACTGAATTATGAATGAAATATGAATACTTGCATCATGCTTAATTCAGAGGAAATATCGTTTACTGTGTCCTTCTTAATATAGAGAGACAACCATGAAACGCGTTATCACGACTCTAGTCTTATCATTAACACTGCATTCGTTATCAGCTTTTGCCATGACCGCCAGTTCTCCACAATATACCCAACAGATCACAGATAGTACGATTAAGTATCTGGACCATACTCAACAATTAAATTCCAATCAGCAACAACAAAGCCATGTGTTGACGACAATAAATAACAATAATTACTTATCAACCACAGGGCATAAGGAAGGGCATTTAGAAAGAAACCGGTGGGAAGAAACCCGTATAAGCCGAAGCAACAACCGCTATCGAGAAGAACATAGAAATAAATAATCTCATTCTTCAGCCCAAGTTTTGAATCATTCAGTTCAGCCTTGGGCTTTTAGTCAATAACGTAACGAATATTATATCAACACCAACACAAGAATGGTTTTAGGCCCATAACAATTGTCAATAAATCATCGGAACAATGTCTATCATTTAAACAGTAAAAATATAAAACATTGTAAAATAACTAACTTATGTAAGATATTATCTACTTTTAATAAAAATACACCGTAGAATTACTAATCACAACATTAGTTCATTTACGGTTCAGAAAAGCTATGTTTTTATACTCCATCGCAAAAATAAGCTAGTGCCGATTGCACTCACTAAAAATAAAAAACTGACGAGCATTCCAGATTTATGTCTACGTTAAAAACGACAATCTTGAGCAAATTTATTAATTTTCGCTATATTAGCCTTGCAGGTATTTCTCTCATTACTGTAGCTGCAGTTTTATCTATTAATACAACATCAACCCCTCATAAACAGACGGAAGTACAGCTACCCATTTCAACCACACCTGAAGTTGTTCTCCCTGCATTATCACCAAAAGCAATGCAAAAGACAGTCGACATACCGCCGAGTTATGAATATAAGATCAAAAAAGGCGATACCTTAAGTGAGATTTTTTCACGACTGTCGATCCCCTATTCTAATGTCCAATCGATTATGGAAGCCGATTTAAACACGCTTCAAATTGATAAGTTAAAACCCGGCGATATATTACGTTTTTGGATTAATGAAAGTGATCACCAGCTGAATAAATTAGAGCTTGAGTTCAGTTTAGCGCAGCGAATTGATTACATTCGTACTAAAGATGGCGATTTCGATGTAAAAGAGATCACATTACCTGGGGTATGGCGTGAAACAGTTGCGACTGGAACAATTCATGGCAGCTTTAGCGCATCAACTCGTAAAGCGGGGTTATCACACAGTGAGACTCTAGAAATCATGTCTTTACTAAAAGATAAAATGAATTTTAATAAAGACTTAAAAGCAGGTGATACCTTTGAAGTTGTCACTAAACGCAAATATATTAAAAACCAAGCCACCAATGATAGTGAATTACAAGCGATCCGCATTTATTCAGGTAAACGTTTAATTTCAGCCTATTTACACACTGATGGAAATTTTTATGACCAAAATGGTGATAGCTTACAACGTGCATTCCTTCGTTACCCTTATCCGGCGTCGAAGCATTTCCGTATCAGTTCGCCATTTAACCCAAACCGTATTCACCCAGTTACAGGCCGTCGCCAACCACATAATGGTGTGGATTTTGCGACACCATCAGGTACACCAGTACTCGCAACAGGTGATGGCGTTGTAACGTTAGTGACTAACCACCCTTATGCGGGACGTTATGTCGTCATTAAACACAGTGCTAACTACAGCACTCGTTACTTACATAACAGCCGTATTTTGGTTAAGAAAGGCCAACATGTTAAACGTGGTCAAGAAATTGCGCTATCAGGAAGCACAGGCCGTGTAACAGGCCCACACATTCACTATGAATTCTTAATTCGAGGAAAAGCAGTAAATCCAATGACCGCAAAAATTCCATTGGCAGCGTCTGTTCCTCGTAAAGAAAAGAAAGAGTTTGAAAGCGAGGTCGCTAAATATAATAGCTTAATTAAACAATCGGTCGAACAAGATAAAAACCAAATCGCAAGTGTGAATAAATAATACACCAAGCTTTAGTTCAATCATCATAAAACACACGAAAAGCACTTCTTAAATAGAAGTGCTTTTATTTCAGCTCAAACATAACACCTCGCAACAAGTATCTATTACGATAATAACAATTTAATATAACAACAAATATACATTTAGAAACATTTTACTCGGTAAACATCACTATTTTTGTGACAATGTTATCTATTTATAAAATGAATTTACGCTTATTCTTTTGCCATTGTATGCGCCATGATTGACCTCCTTGTGTTATCGGCATCCAACAATTTTCTATTCTTATATACACTACCGAATACAGGAAGTATCTATGGCTAAGAAAACGCCACCTTTTGAATTTGCCGGCTTATCGATTGACGCGGGTAAACACATTAATTGTGAATTAGAAATTGCTCGTCTTTATACTCATTCACCTCTTTCGGTTTCTGTTGATATTCTTCATGGTAAACACCCAGGTCCCGTATTATTAATCAATGCGGCGATTCATGGTGATGAATTAAATGGTATTGAGGTTGTACGTCAAGTTATTGAAAAAATAGATTTAAACAAACTTCACGGAACGATTATTGCGGTACCTGTAGTTAACGTTTTTGGCTTTATTCATAAATCTCGCTACTTACCCGATCGTCGAGATTTGAACCGTTGTTTCCCTGGCTCTGAACGGGGCTCAATTGCAGGACGCATGGCTTACCAATATTTTAATCAAGTGGTTCGTCGTGCATCGCATGTTATCGATCTACATACCGCTGCAATTTACCGTACTAACTTACCTCAAATTAGAGCTAACCTTGAAAATCCATTAGCTAAAGAGATGGCAATGGCATTTGGCTCGCCAGTTGTCGTTGACGCAAGTCTGCGCGAGGGCTCATTACGAGCAGCTGCTGAAGCATTTAACATACCCGTGATCACATTTGAGGCAGGTGAGGCGTTACGTCTTGATCCACATGCAGTAGGATCTGGCGTTCAAGGCGTATTAAAGGTAATGCGTCATCTAAATATGCTGCGCACTAGCCGTAGCAAAAAAGTTATTGAACCAATGGTGCCAAAAGCGACCCGTTGGATTCGTGCCGACTATGATGGCTTGCTTCGATCCCATGTGGCCTTGGGGGAGAAGGTATCGAAAGATCAAGTCATCGCCACTATTAGCGATCCTGCTGGCAGCAGTGAAGCACCTGTTATTGCGCCACAAGGTGGGATCGTCATTGGCCAGCAAACATTGCCTTTAGTTAACGAAGGTGATGCTATTTTCCATATTGCTTTCTTTGAAGAGCCCGATGGCTTAGTTGAAGAGCAAGTGGAAAGTTACCTTGATGATGCCATCGAAGAATTAGATGATGAGCTAAAATGGGGTATGACAAACTGATTTAGCAGTTCGATCTTCAGTGTAAAACATACAGATATAAAAAAGGCTAAGTGCGAACACTTAGCCTTTCATTTTTATATTAAGCCAATAATGGCAAAACAAAAAATATCATTACCAATCAAACAACTTATCAAAGAAGCCTTCGACTTTTTTCTGCACTTCTTTCGCTTGTTGCTTCACAGCTTGTACCTGACAGTTTTGTTTAAGATCACCATTCGGATCCCAAATAGGCATTCGTGTTGTACCTGAACAATCTTCAATATAGGTACCGTTCGCCGCTACCGTATATTTCTCTCCTTCCAATTCTGAAGGTTGAGTTAAGATTAATGGCTCAGGTTTACGATGCTGAATGTAATCAGTATATAAACGCAATGCGCCTGTCGCACCCGTTAGGTGGGCAGTTTTATTATCATCACGTCCCATCCATACTGTTACCACTTCACGCCCATCGATACCGACATACCAACTGTCTTTACCATCGTTTGTCGTGCCCGTTTTACCTGCCAAATGGCTATTTGGGAACAATTTATTCAATGAATGTGCGGTACCAAATTTTACCGTATCTTGCAGTGCATACATAGTTAACCATGCAGCCTGACTTGGCACTACCGATGAAGCTTTAGGCCAATTTTGGTAGAGTACTTTGCCATCTTCATCAACCACCGCATTTAATGCCGTTAATGGCGATAAATAGCCATTATTACCAATGGCTTGGTACATCTGAGTAACTTCTAATGGCGACAAGGCGATCGAACCTAAAAATAACGACGGTACTTGAGGGATCTCTTCAAACGGAATCCCTAATTTTGTTAATGTTTTTGAGACTTTTTCAACCCCCAAAGCCATACCTAGATTAACCGTCGGAACATTGTACGATTTGGCTAACGCCACAAATAAAGGCACTTCACCACGATATTTACGATCATAGTTTCGAGGACTCCATACCGCACCATCTTGCATCTTAATAGAAAGAGGCTGATCTTTGAGTGAAGTTGCAAGCGTGTACTGCTCTGGGTCTTCTAATGCTGATAAGTAAATAGAAGGTTTCACTACCGAGCCAATTTGACGTTGTGCATTTATTGCACGATTATAACCAGGGAAATTAGGGTTACTTCCTCCAATCATAGCGCGAATTTCACCTGTTGTACGGTCAGCAATCACCATCGCGGTTTGTAAGTTTTTACCCGAACGTTTTTCCACTAACGGGATCATTTTCTCGACAGATTCTTCAGCCAACTTTTGCGATTGAGGATCGAGTGAAGTAAACAGACGTAAGCCTTTACCTTCTTCAAAAGCATCACCTACTTTTTGCTCTAACTCACGTTTAAGTTGATCAAAGTACGCAGGCTGACGTTTCGCAAGTTGTCCTTTTGATTGAACATCCAACGGTAATTTTATTGCTGCTTGATATTCTTTATCCGTTAACAATTTATTGTCTAACATGATTTTTAATACCACGTTACGACGATCTTTCGCGCGCTCAGGGTTGCGCCAAGGGTTGTAGTAAGACGGACCTTTTACCAAACCAATTAACAGTGCTAATTGATCAGGACGCAATTCCGACAATGGGCGATCAAAGTAATAACGAGATGCCAAAGCAAAGCCATGAATACCACGTCCACCATATTGAGCGAGATAAACTTGGTTCATGTAAGCATCAAGTACTTCTTCTTTACCATATTTATAATCGATGATAATCGCCATATAGGCTTCTTTAAATTTACGCCATAAACTGCGCTCACTCGATAAAAACATATTTTTAGCAAGTTGCTGTGTTAGCGTACTACCACCTTGAACTGTGTGCCCAGCTTTGATATTAGCGACAAAAGCACGAGCAATACCCACTAAAGAAATACCATCATGCTCATAAAAGTGACGATCTTCAGTATCAATCAGACCTTCGACTAATAACTTAGGCATTTTATCTTCAGGGAGATAAATTCGTTGCTGGTCATTTTTCGCTTCTAACATGCCCAACATTTTAGGATCAATATGAAGGAAACCAAGCTCTTTATTTGTATCAAGATCCTTGATTTGGCTGATCCCTTCGCTGTTGAATGTCACAACAACATGACGAGCACCTTCTGCACCCTCTTTAAAGTTAAATGGTCGACGAACAAATTCAACAGACCAGCCATTCGCTTTATATTCACCACTTTGATCAGGCTTCGCGACCTTTTGATAACCCAATACTTTTAACTCATTCACTAACGAGTTATAGCTAACTGGCGCTCCTGGTTGAAGGGCAAGCTCGCGAGCATAAACCACCGAAGGTAATTGCCACAGTTGACCTGAAAACTTCTCACTGATGGTTTTGTTTAAGTTATTCCCAAGATAAGCCATGCCCAAGCCACCAATAATGGCAACAGTAAGAATACTACGCTTAATTAATTTACGCGTTGATGATGGCTGTGGCTTATCCTGTTGATTATCAGGCTGATGTTTATTTGATGTCATTCATTTTTCCAATTTAACAACTACGACTTTACTAAAAAATAATTATCAAACAATAAGATAAATAAGATGGCTGTTAAATTACTACCTTATATAAAATCAATATAGTTGGGCTAAACATAATCCTAATTATCAATGATCATGTCATCCTAGTGTCAGTTCTATATTGTATGATTTTTTTATCAAGGCTGGCAAAAAACATTATTTTATATGGCGCGTTCGTTGAACATCTATCTCTGTAATAATGAGATTAACCTATCCTCAAAAGACAGCGTTTGATTTCGTATCATTAGGCATGACAAATGCTTTGTGGCGTAATAAGCGGTTAATTCATCCGGCTTTGGGTCGCAATTTATTCGCAAATCATCCACAATAACGCCTTTAAGAAAGCCAGCGATCAATTCCGATCGGGCACAGGTACCATGAGATAGCTATGCAACGTGATTATACTTTAAACTGCCTATTAACAATGCCTCGCCATGAGCTTGAAGAATTTAGCTTACGCGTAATCAGCCGCATGGTGCCGGAAGATGTAATGCAGGAAATATTCACTTTTGAACAAGAAGAAGTGGATAGTGAAGAACGCCTTAAGTCAGCACAATTTGATGCAATGCTACGCATGACAGCGGTTGCTTTGGGTGAAGTTAAGGAAGCATTTTCAGAATCGGATAACGCTAAGCAAAATATTGAACGTATGACACGCTTAATTCTTTGGCATTTTTACGCTATCTCATTCCAGCTAGAGGAAGCTGTCACATTAGAGCAGCACTGTGCTGAAGTTGAAAAGATTTTAGCCAATGCGCCTGACAACGCATTTGGTTGGATAAGTGTACTGACAGAATTACTTCATCGTTACGCAGCATTAAGCGAAGAAAAGTAATCATCCCTTGCGTGATTAACCGCTAAATAAAAAGGCGTACCCTTAGGATACGCCTTTTTTTAAATTTTTTATTGCCGATACTAAATACTATTAATAATCGAAATCGCTGTACTCCGGACTCTCAAAACGTGAACGTGTCATACGACGTTTCTTTTTGTTACGAGATTGATTCAAATCTTGAAAATCATCATTAAATTCAGAGTTGAATTTTGATTTGCTGCCCTTGTGAAACTTTTGGTCTAACTTAGCCATTTGCGATTCCTGAACTACATCCAGAGTAAGTAATTAATAAATAGAACACAGGCAATATTAATGCTCTATTGTGACAAAAATACGTCGCTTTTTTGTAAAATCAGTGACAACTGCCTTGTTTGTTTTCCACTTGATTTATTGCTTAGTTCGTATTTTTTCTAAGACTAATTCAGGAACTCGCTCTCTGTACAACAAGATATTTTACTGCTTATCAGCAAAAAAACTTATCCATTGTTTTCGGTCACATTCTTAAAAGGAACTTCGACCAAAGCGTTGATCAAGTCCTCTTTTTCGTTATCTTCTCGCCATACTAAATATAAGCTTTGATCCATAACTGGCGCGTCTTTTACCACATGAAGTAAGCCTCTTTTCTTAGCACTTTCGACAACAGGCGATGGCAGATAACCAACTCCAGCATTCGCTAAAATATAATCAAGCGCCATTTTAACAGAATGTGTATGCATAATTGGTGTACGCTGAAGCTCAGCAATACGACTGTGCTCAACAGAAAATCGTGTGCCCCAATCTAAAAAGACAAGTGGAATATCACGCGTATCATGTAAGCAACAATTACTTTTATTAGTCACTAACTGTAATTGGTAATCTCGAACTTTACGTACATTGAGATTTTCAATTTTCGGTGGTTCGCTGGTAATAAAGAGATCGATGCTCTGATCAAACAAGCGTTTTGCCATCCCTTCACGTTTAACCGACTCTAAGCGTAATGCTAGCCCAGGCATATTGGCATAGATATGGTTAATCCAATCAGAAATCCCATCAAACTCCCAGAATAAAGGAGATGCACCAATGGCTAATTGGGTATTGAGGCTATCTGTTAATGCAACATCCTGCTTCGCACGCCCCCATGTTTGCAAAATAGCTTCAGCATAAGGCTGTAAACGCTCACCAGCTGCAGTTAGATGGACATTACCACGTTGACGAGAAAACAACGGGTTACCTAGCTGAGACTCAAGCTGTCGAATACGAAAGCTGACGGCAGACTGCGTTAAATATAAATTATCAGCTGCACGGCCAAAGTGACGAGTCTTAGTTACTTCTAAAAATGTTTTTAGTAATTCTGTATCCACAGCGAAATTCTCAAGAATAAGAAGGATAAGTTGCGTGATTATCGTGCTATTTAAGCATTATATATCTAATAAGCAAGAGCTTAATCTAGATCTTAAACGATATGATGATTTATGGTATCAAATCATTAAAAAAATTCATTAGAACGATAAAAAATGTTTGATTTACAACTCACCAAGTCTGGATAAATATCACCGCAAATCACATCAAGGACTTTATGAATGAGAAGTGAAGGTAAATTTTACGACGATAAAAATTTCCCACGTGGCTTTAATCGCTCGGGGGTTTTTACAATTAGTGAAGCCAGCGTCTTAGAAAATTACGGACGTATTATGCGTGCCTTACATGAAGGGACTACTCAACCAATCGATGAGTCTGAAACTCAGTTCCTTGCTGAAGTGTTAGGTCAGCAAGCAGCAGTGTCTGAATTTGGTAAGTGTTGGTTAAAATACCTGAACCACACCACTCATAAAGCACGCAGTTATACCTTATGCGTGTCGCAACGTCCCAACAATGGCGTATACGGCGACGATGATGATGCCGATAGTGGTAGTGATAGCGATTTAGACTATTAATTACTATCAGAGGGCTCACCTCTGTTTATCGAGTAACAATGAAGCCATCCCACTCTCGTGCGATGGCTTATTTCTTTTTAATAGCCTGTAAAACAGGCACTTTCTTGGTAGAGCTATGAAAATTTGTTTTGTTATGTATCCGTGGGACAAAGTTGAAGCCGAAAACGACTCCACACTACGTCTTATCCATGAAGCCGCAAGCCGCGGTCACACGGTTGCTATAACAACACCAAGTAACTTAACTATGCGTGACAGCATGGCTATTGCATTCTGTAACGTATTAAAAAAAGGTGATGTATCAAACAATATTCCAAGCTTTTACCGCAAAGCTGAATTTAACAAAGCCGAGCTACCATTAGCGGGCTTTGATGTTATTTTTATGCGTGCTAACCCACCTCTAGATACCATGGCACTTAATTTCTTAGATTCTGTGCGTGAGCATACTTTCATTATCAATGATATTGATGGTCTGCGTGTGGCTAATAACAAGCTATATACAGCATCGCTACCCGATCCAAACCATGAATATATTCCAGCAACACACGTATCAAAGAACCGTGAATACTTAGAGCGTGTATTAGACGAATCAACGCAAGATCGCATGATCCTAAAACCACTAAATGGTTACGGTGGTAAAGGCGTTATCTTGGTTGAAAAGAGTGCAAAATCAAGCGTTAAATCATTACTTGATTTCTACATTGGTGACGATGAAAACTATGTGATCTTACAAGATTACATTGAAGGTGCAGAACAAGGCGATGTTCGCATTCTACTGCTTAATGGTGAACCTATTGGTGCAATGCGCCGTGTACCAGCAGAAGGCGATGTACGTTCAAACATTCATGCCGGTGGCCGTGAAGTAAAACACGTACTAACAAAGCAAGAACTTAACCTATGTAAACACATTGGCCCTAAGCTTGTGCGCGACGGCCTGTTCTTTGTTGGACTAGACGTTATTAACGGCAAACTGGTTGAAGTAAATGTATTAAGCCCTGGCGGTATTACCCGTATCAATCGTCTTAACCGTGTGAAACTTCAACGTAATGTCCTGGATTTTGCTGAGAGCGTAGTAATGGCGAAAGAAGTCGGCATTGCACGTAAAAATGATTTTCGAAAGGTGATTGCTGATGCTGCATACTGAGTTAGAGGTTCTGGAGAAAATCCGCAGCCTGACTCCCTTTGAAGCGGAACTTGATGATGGCAGCTTGATAATTCGTGTTAGCGAATATCAGCCTTATATTGCTACAGCCATTCATCATGGACACAACCTTCGTGGCGAGTTAAAAGAAAAATGTGCGCTAACAGAAGAAGAGCGCTACTTTGAAGAAGATCCATTTACTGGCGATTTTATTTCATCTCTGCCAATCATTCTTCAGGGTGAAGATTCACGTTACGAATACGATCTTAACCGTGACCCAAGCAATTGCATCTATGACGATGCGTGGGGTAAAAAAGTATGGCTTGAGCCATTAACGGTAGAAGAGCGTGCGGAAACACATGAAAAACATAACCGCTACTATCGTATTCTTAAATGTCTTATTGAAACATTAGAAAAAGAATTTGGGTTATGTTTGTTATATGACATCCATTCATATAACTACCAACGTATTGACGAGAAAACACCAACATTCAATGTCGGTACTAAGCAAATTAACTGTCGTCGTTGGCGGAAAGAGATTGATGCCATGCTTGAAGGTTTAAATAGCATAGAGCTACCTAACCTTGAAGTAACAGCATTAGAAAACGATGTCTTTAAAGGCATGGGTTACCAAGCTACTTTCATTAAAGAAAACTTTAAAAACACATTAATCCTACCGATTGAAGTAAAAAAAGTATTCATGAATGAGGAAGGCGGCGAAGCGTATCCATTAGTGATTGAAAAGTTGAAAGAATCCATGAAAACCGTGATAACGGAACATGCTGCTTTCACTATCACTAAACGCACAAAAGCCAAAGGTTTAACAGGTAATGATCTGCTTGCTTCGAACTTATCCAAAGAAGTAGTCAAACTGGATCGACAGCTATATCGTATTGCTCGTGGTATCAATACGCTTAGCTACATCAACCCAACGAACCTTAAGCAAGAAAAGCGACGCTTTTTAAGTAAGCCGCATAGCTATCAGCCACAGTTCACTTATCGCCAACTTGATTTAGACCCATACAAGTTCCGTGAGCAACTTTACCGACTACCCGTAGAAGGTATCCGTGATGCTGACGTACAAAAAATGTATCGCAAAGTTATCGACCAATTAGCGGTACGTATTGATCTACTTTGTAGTATTGGTACTGATGAGTTCTTATATAATTCATTACGTTACTACGGTCAGCCTGATGAACGTGATATTGCTAATGCAAAATTTATTCTTCATGCTTGTGAATACAAAGAGCAGCAACCTGCCACAATCACAGCCAATGAAGCAATAGAAGCGTTTAAAGAAGCGGCGCAAGAGTACGACATTCCTTGTAAAATCGTTTCTTCTAAACAGCTAATTGCACGTGCAATGGTCAGTGGTAAAACGATCAAGGTGAACCCAAACAGTCGTTTTACACAAGGTGATTTAGATGCGTTAATTCATCACGAACTGGGAGTGCACTTAGTCACGTCAGTCAATGCTGAACGTCAACCATTGAAGATCCTACAACTGGGTTTACCTGGTAATACGCATACACAAGAAGGCCTTGCGATTCTTTGTGAGCACTTATCAGGTAGCTTCCCACTACACCGCCTAAAAACATTGGCGTTGCGTGTTGTCGCTGTAGAGATGATGGTCAATGGTGATAGCTTTAACGATTGTTTTAATAGTTTAAAACATGAGTATGGCATCAGTAATGATGAAGCATTTACCGTAACGGCACGTGTGTATCGTGGTGGTGGTTTCACTAAAGATTTCTTATATCTTCGTGGCTTAAAAGATGCGATTCAAGCGTATAAGAATGAAGATTTAACATCATTATTTATTGGTAAGACTGGCTTTGAATTTAAGCCCCTGCTTGATGAACTCATCGAGCGCGGGATCTTAAAACAACCCGATTACTTACCTAAAGCACTAGAGATAGATGCGGATATCGATCCAGTGATGGAGTTTATGCTTAACTCGATTCGTTAATCGACAAGCACATCAACCCTAAACAAAAAGCGACTAATCGGTCGCTTTTTTTATACGTTATTAACGCATTAACGTTACATTGGTAATGTAATTACGATCACCCCAGATAATCGTACAAATCAATAACACCAACATTAGGTAATCAGTCGTTTTTAGGCTTACCACGCATCAGTACAGCCGCGATAATGGCCTATACCACGGTAATAACAGCAGGGATGTAGAATGCGTAGCGTCTATTTCTCGTGTAAGCGATATAAATATTTATCCAACTATAATTTCACAACATATAAAAAAGGCAGCCTGATAGACTGCCTTTCAAATTGATAAACATTTCATTTTTAGCGATTAGTTGCCAGGCACAACGCGTGTCGTATTACCCTGCTGATAAATATCAACACGTTGGCCTACACGGAAAATCATATTTGGATCGACTTCCTGCACAACCGCAATGGTTCTACCGCTATCAAGTTTAATCACGATATTAACGCCATTGCGCTGACTAATTGCATCACCCGCTTTATTACCTAAAGCTGCGCCAGCTAAACCGCCGCCAATAGCCGCAATATCAGAACCACTACCGCCACCAACTTTCGAACCCAGAATGGCACCAATGGCACCACCAGCAATAGTACCAATCATATTTTCACCGCCACCACTCATGGTTACGGCATCTAATTTGATGATCGTACCGGTTAATACATTTTGTACTGTGCGTGCCTCACCGACATCATAAGCATTACCATATGGATTTTGCGCACAACCTGATACACCAAGTGCTGCGACTAGACATAAAGATGCTACTGTATACTTTTTCAATATAACCTCCGTCAATAAAGCAATCTGCTATTACAACGATATAAGTTTGGACGTTAAATTAACATTTTGCTCACAAATCCTGTATTTACACTGAATGGACTAATAAAAACAATATGTTACAATTTATTCGCGTAAGAAGAAGCAAAGCTTTACAATTAGTTTCTCTTTTAAAAGGTAAAAAATACTCAATCTAGTGTGTTTTTTTACCGCGAATTTTATTAATCAACGTCACCACAGCAACCACCGCGGCTCCCGCAATAACACCCACAATACCGTTCATTAATGGTGGTAGAATAGACGCTGAACCAGGCAAATTGACAGCTTGTACAATGTTCTCCACAATTTCATGGGAATGCGGCAATGTATGTACAACGATACCGCCACCGACAAGAAACATCGCAATTGTGCCGACAAACGCCAGAGCCTTCATAAGATAAGGTGCTATGTTCACCAATAGCGAGCCAAAACGGTTTTTCAAACTCGCTTGTTCGCTATGATTTACAAGATATAAACCCGCATCATCTAGCTTCACAATACCTGCAACCAAGCCATAAACACCTGCCGTCATAACCGCGGCAATTACGCTGACAACAATGGCTTGAGTTAAAAATGGATGATCTTGTACAACCCCTAAAGAAATCACAATAATTTCAGCAGAAAGAACAAAATCAGTACGAATAGCCCCTTTTATTTTCTCTTTTTCATACTCTGCGATATCAACATCACTTTGCGCTAACACATCAACTTTATCTTCCGTGTTTGCCTCTGAATGAAATAATTTCTCAACGATTTTTTCAACACCTTCAAAGCATAAGAATAAACCGCCTAATAACAGCATTGGTTGAATCAGCCATGGGGCTATTACGCTGATCAATAACGCTGCGGGAACCAAGATCAGCTTATTTTTAAATGAGCCTTTTGCGACACCCCATACAACAGGAATTTCGCGTTCAGCACGTACCCCCGTTACCTGTTGGGCATTCAATGCTAAATCATCGCCTAACACACCCGCTGTTTTTCGTGCTGCTACTTTTGTCATTACAGCAACATCGTCTAATACGGTCGCGATATCATCTAACAAAGTTAATAAACTTGCACCTGCCACAGGTTACTACTCCTTCCATTAAGAGCTCATTGCTCTTAAATACACAAACTAACAATAAGATGTTAATACTAAACTGTTAATACTGACTGCATTCAACATACAGTTAAGCATTATACTGCCTATACAATAAAAATAAAAATCAGTGTTTTTTTACCGCACTTTAGCGCTCTTCTCAATTAAAGTCGGTATAAAGCCTAATGGCTAATCTTTCTTATCATAACGATAAATCTTTTTTGATTGCAGTTAGCCTCATTCAATTGTCTAATCGCCAAGCACCCTCTTTTTGGTTTGAGGTGTAGACTGAGATTGGAATTCCTCTCTTTACGTTATGTCATACCGTGCTAGTAGCAGCACGACCTGTTCGGAAATGACAATGAAATTATTCGCAGCACTATACCTACAGGCATTTTCTTGTCTAAATAAAGTATGCGACAACGCAGCCAACAGCATCAGACCACCCCAATCTAGACGATCGACACGTATGTTCATTAATAGTAATGATGAAACGAATTCGGATAGTCCCAGTTACGTGTAATTAATTGCAACACACTACTGTTAGATGTGGATTGCTTTTTTATTAAGGTAACCTTTAGATCCTGACTTTTATTACGTCAGTAATCATAACCTTCTATTTTATTTATATTTTCTGCAGTTCTGTAGGGCTTTTGTTCGCCTTAAAAAACTGACGCGTACTTTGCAAGGATTAAGACTATGAGTGAGTGGACAATTAATAACGCACGTGACGTTTATAATACGCCTTACTGGAGCCAAAACTATTTTGATATTGCACAAGATGGTTCCGTGGTTGCACGTCCTAATTTACAGGCTCCCGGCAATACCATAGGTTTATCGCAACTTGCTGATGAACTGATTGCCGCTGGTGCCTCATTACCGGTATTGGTGCGTTTTCCAGAAATTATGCATCACCGTGTCGATAGCTTATGTAGTGTGTTTAACCAAGCTATTGAGAATTATGGCTATACTGGTGACTACCTTGCGGTTTATCCCATCAAAGTCAACCAACAGCAAGAAGTCGTTAGCGAAATTCTTAAAAGCCAATACGCTAAGCAACAACGTCAGTTAGGTTTAGAAGCGGGCAGTAAACCAGAACTCATGGCTGTGCTGGCTATGGCGCAAGAGGCGAGCTCAGTCATTGTTTGTAATGGCTATAAAGATAAAGAATACATTCGCCTTGCACTCATAGGTGAAAAGCTAGGACACGAAGTGTATATCGTCCTAGAAAAACTATCAGAACTACGCATTATCTTAGAGCAAGCAAAAGAGCTTGGCGTTACTCCTCGTCTTGGTTTACGCGTTCGTTTAGCCTCGCAAGGTAAAGGTAAGTGGCAAGCCAGTGGTGGTGAGAAGTCTAAGTTTGGATTATCGGCATCTCAGGTTTTAACTGTGGTAGATGAACTGCGCCAGCGCGATATGCTAGATTGTCTGCAATTGTTGCATTTCCACTTAGGATCGCAAATCGCCAACATTCGTGATGTAAGAAATGGTGTGGGTGAAGCCGGCCGTGTTTACGCAGAATTGAAAAAAATCGGTGTTGGTATTACAACTATAGATGTTGGTGGTGGTTTGGCCGTGGACTATGAAGGTACCCGTTGCCAAAGCAGTTGTTCAATGAACTACAGTATTAACGAATATGCAAACAACATTGTTTATGTATTAGGTGATATTTGTACTGAATATGATATTGCTATGCCACGCATTATTTCAGAATCTGGGCGTAACTTAACGGCGCATCACGCAGTCTTAATCACCGATGTTGTGGGTGTAGAAAGCTACAAACCAGAAAGCATTAGTGCACCTACTGAAGATGCACCACAAGTGCTACAGAACATGTGGATGTCGTGGAAAGAGCTCTCTGAGCATTCCGATCAACGCTCGTTAGTTGAGATCTACCATGATAACCAAAGCGATTTAGCCGAAGTTCACGCCCTATTTGGGGTTGGGATGATCAGCTTTATCGACCGTGCATGGGCAGAGCAAGTTAGCTTACGCCTATGTTACGAATTACAGAAAAAACTCTCAGATAAAAACCGAGCTCACCGCCCGATTTTAGATGAGTTGCATGAGCGTTTAGCGGATAAGTTCTTTGTGAACTTCTCTTTATTCCAATCATTGCCAGATGCATGGGGTATTGATCAAATCTTCCCTGTATTGCCTTTAAGCAATTTGGATAAAACCCCTGAACGTCGTGCGATTATTTTAGATATCACCTGTGATTCAGATGGTGCCATTGATCAATATGTTGAAAGCCAGGGTATTGAAACCACACTACCGGTTCCAACATGGTCAGCTGAAGAGCCTTACCGTATTGGTTTCTTTATGGTCGGTGCTTATCAAGAAATTTTAGGTGATATGCATAACCTATTTGGTGATACCGACACCGCTGTTGTTCGTACTCGTGCTGACGGTGGTTATGAAATAGAAAAAATTGATCGCGGTGATAGTGTTGGCGATGTATTGCGCTACGTACATTTAGACTCGAAAGAGTTTTTACGCCAATACCAAACAATGGCTGAGCAACATTTAACTGTTCACGAACGTGATGCAATTTTACAAGAATTAGCAGAAGGTCTTGAAGGTTACACTTACCTCGAAGATGTTCGTGCTATCTAATTAATTTATAGACTAAATAAGGTCCCTATCACGTCAATCCTGTGTGATAGGATGTCTTAACAGGGCTTTGCCCAAGATTGTTGTTGGAGAGAACCATGGCAACATTAGCTAACTACCCAGATTACTCACTATACGCAAATGCGTTTGGTTTTTTGCGTCAACCACTCAACTTCTCACCAATGGAGTCTGATGCTGATGTGGTGATCACTGGTATTCCATTTGATATGGCAACCACGGGTCGTTCTGGGAGTCGCATGGGACCTGGCGCGATTCGCCAAATTTCAACCAACCTAGCATGGGAAGGTAAACGTTGGCCATGGACATTTAACTTATTTAAAACTATCAAGATTGCTGACTGTGGCGATCTGGTATTTGATTGTGGTGATGCCGCACAAATGTGTGAGCGTCTAGAAGCACACGCAACCGGCCTATTAGAACAAGGTAAGGCAATGTTAAGCTTTGGTGGCGATCACTTTGTGACCCTGCCGCTGCTTCGTGCTCACGCTAAGCAGTTCGGTAAAATGGCATTGATCCACTTTGATGCCCACACTGACACTTATGATCAAGGCAGTAAGTTTGATCACGGCACCATGTTCTACCATGCACCGAAAGAAGGGTTAATTGACCCTCACCACTCAGTACAAATTGGTATTCGTACCGATCACTGCGACAGCTTAGGCTTTAACGTGATTGATGCTGGCACTGCTAATGATTGGTCGGTTGAGCAAATCGTTTCAACTATCAAAGAAAAAGTGGGTGATATGCCTGTGTACTTAACCTTTGATATTGACTGTTTAGATCCTGCGTTCGCACCGGGTACAGGTACTCCTGTGTGTGGTGGTTTAACATCTGATAAAGCACTGAAAATTATCCGTGCGCTAGAAGGTATTAACTTAGTTGGTATGGACGTGGTTGAAGTAGCACCGTCTTACGATCACGCTGATATGACATCCCTTGCAGCAGCAACAATTGCAACCGATATGCTGCACCTATGGGCATTAACTCATAAGAAAGCAGATATTAAATAAACGATAAAGCACATGCCTATACCCAAGTAACTTCAAGATGCAGTGTTCAGCGAGACGACCTTAGTTCTCAGGCGCGGCAACGATTCGAAGATATAGTGGTTCTACATTGAGAATCGTTAACAAAGTCTGAGAGCTAAGGACGCTCGCCCTTTGGGAGCGTGTCACTGAGCCGACTTATTGCGTCAGACAACTTGGAAAGAGCTCGCTATTCCGCTTCGTTGCCTTCCTTGAATTCGACTCAGTGACCTCGCTCTGAATCAGGCACCTTGAAGCCACTTGGGTATATAAATACAAAAATGCCAGAGCTTTCACTCTGGCATTTCTTTAAGTGTGCTGTTTTATTATTTTGTGTCGTCGCTAGCTAATTAAGATCCCGCCCCACACAACAACAACCAGTGCCATCGCAACAAATACCGCTGCCGAACCAATGTCTTTCGCTCGGCCACTCAACTCATGGTGTTCAGGACCGATACGATCAACCACTGCCTCAATGGCTGAGTTAATCAACTCAACAATCATCACTAACAACAATGAAGCAATCATGATTGCTCGCTCTACCCCAGTCACCGGTAAGAAAAAGCTAATCACAGTCATTAGCACCAGTAGCACTGACTCTTGGCGAAATGCCGCTTCGTTCTTCCATGCAGCTTTCAATCCTTGAACAGAATAGCCTGCGGCATTAATAATTCGAGTTATTCCCGTCGCACCCGGTTTCATTATTATTTTTCTCTCTATTTATAATCAGTTAGCTAGCATTGCATTAATGGGCGCTAATACTACGACATTGTGAAAATATATCTAGTTTAGGTTCATAAACGTTGGTTTTTACGTCCATCATGCCAAGTAGTGAATGGAACAGATAATCTTGTGAATATCCACCGGCTTGTGCTTCTTTTTCTAAGCAAGCACGGTTAATGTGCTGGCTTTTCTGATATTCAGGCGATAACCATAAAATCAATGGCACAGTGGTTTGCTCTTTTGGCGCTATTGCATAAGGTAAACCGTGAAGGTAGACCCCGTCTTCACCTAATGATTCACCGTGATCGGCCATATAGAACATCGCTGTATTGGCATGATGATCATCTTGCTTCAACATATCAATCACTTGGCTCAAGATATAGTCGGTATAAACAATGGTGTTATCGTAGGTATTCTTTACCTGCTGCTGAGTACAGTTTTGCAAATCGCTGGTATCACAGGTAGGGGTAAACACTTTAAATTTAGCAGGATAACGATCGTCATAGGTTGGCCCATGACTACCTATAATATGCAGCACAATAAAGGTATCTTGCTTCGCATCATCAATGTATTGCTGCAGGCCTTTCAATAAGATTTGATCGTAGCACGAGCCGTTATGGCACAAGCTAGGATCAATTTCAGCACTCATCTCAACATGTTTAATGCGATCACATGCCCCTTTACAACCACCATCATTATCTTTCCATAACACATCAATCCCCGCGTGGTGCATCACATCTAATACGCCATCTTGGTGACGTGCGGTCATTGGGTTGTAGTTCGCTTTAGTCATATCAGAGAACATACAAGGCACAGAAGCTGCCGTTGCCGTACCGCAAGATTTAACATCTTTAAAGCTGATCACATTCAATTTTGCCAGCTCAGGGTTGGTATCACGATCGTAACCATTGAGTGAATAGTTCATCGAACGTGATGCTTCACCTAATACCATCACCACCACATTCGGTTTACCTGTTTTTTCAGAGATAACAGCGTGTTCATTTACCGCATCAGTGCCAATGTGTTTAAACGGCATCTTCGCTTCAATTAACTGGTACTGCGCATAACGATAAGTGGCTGACAAATAGTTAGTTGGGTTAATCAGCGCCTTAATTTCAGAGTGGTTACGAACCAAAGACGCATAATCTTTATAATACCCAGCAGCAATCAAGCCAATCACTAGCAACGAGACAACAATCGATCCTAATTTTGACAGTAATTCTTTAAAAAAGGGCTTAAATTGTACTTTCATCGACGTAAAGATGATGGCAGGAATAATCCCGATAACCAATAACCATATCCCACCACCGAGCGATAGATAACTGGTCGCTTCACCGGTATTCGTCTCAAAAATATTAACGATCATACCGTAATCGAAAAATACGCCATAGCTGTACATACCATAGGTTGCTAATGCCGACAGAATAATCAGTACAGGGATCAAAACACGATATATCTTCGGCCAAATAAGTAAGGTAAAGATGATATTTAATGCCGCACAAATAAAGATCGGTATGGATATGGCAAAAATAAGACTATTTGGCGGATTGGCTTCAAATAATTCAGTGATATGTCGCCATAACGCAATATTTTGTATCGCCGTAAAAAACAGTGCGATTAAAAGCGTATATAGCACACTCGTTAAACGAAATTTCATGTGTCTATTCCCAAGAGTATTTATCATCATTTGGTATGGCGTGAACATTGGCATTCCAGTTCACAATTAACGTCATGCCAACCTTGGCGAATCTGTTCCATTTTGGCGGCGAATTATATCTATAAATTCATACAATTAACCAATAACTATATAAATTGCTTTATATCTTAAATGCAAACAAAGATTCAGCTAATGGATAGTGACGTTTTCATACCATCTTCTTTTCACCTTTTAGTAAATATAGAAGATGTACGATAACTGCACCCATGTCGAAAAAAGGTCAAAGCAATATATTCACGCGTTGAATTATGAATAAATAAGCTGTTTACATCCTGACAGGAGATAGAACAAGATACAGTTTTCACCGCTTTGATATAAAAAACGCCAATACGTTCTCTGTATTGGCGTTGGAGTTATCAACATTAGGGGGATTAATGCTGAATCAAATTAACTTTTCACTGAACGACTTATTTCAAAAAGTCGTTGTATAGCATGTAAAGGTGAGCAGAACTCCATGAGAAGTTATTTGCGCCCTGCACCGCCCCTGTTTCAGGGTTGTAATTTTCCTGAATCGGAAGCTGCTTAGTTAAACCTTCTGCATTAGTAAAAAGTTTATTTACCATCTCATGCGCTTCTTTGGTATAGCCATAATTCGCCATCCCCTTCACACCAAAATAAAACTGATCAATCCATACTCGACCACGCCAGTAAATATCGGCACCATAAGCTGGGTTATCAGCCGATGCAGTCCCCAGTGGCACTGTCGTATTAAACTTTCTGGTATCCATCATGTTTGCAACGACCGCTTTAGCTGTCACTTCTGTTGCAGCACCATTAAACAGCGGTGACCAACCTTCAGCACCCATGCCTCGTTTTACAATTGGCTTACCCGCGCAACCATTATTTAATTCTTTCGCTTCAGAACTATCAATATTGATGTCGTAGTAGAAACCAGTGTCAGTATCAAACATACATTTATTAATGTAGTCCCTAGTCTCTACTGCTTTTTGCGTAAAGGTTTCTGCGGCATCGCTATGACCTAATACCTCAGCAATTTGAGCAAGATATTTGTTATCGCTGTACCAGTATGAAGCTTGGTCGACCGATTCTTGCATCAGTGAGTAACCAATCACTTCACCAGATGCGTCTTTGTTCTCACTAAACTTCACCTGCCAATCTTTTTTCGCCAGATTCAGTTTTGCAGTATTAACCGCATCAGTATTACGGTAAGTCACAGCCTTAGCATTGATATTATAACTATTATCAAACTCGTACTTCTCTTTCGCATAACGACCTAGCTGATCGATGGTAGCAATTTCGTCAGAATCAGTCAGCCCTTGCGCATCAGCAATAGTGTCGATAAAACCAAATACCGCGGCATCATCACGACCTGACTCCCAAGACGCTGCAGTCTGTGCAGGGCTGCTTATAGCAACGTAATTGCCCGACTCTAACAGTGCATTGTAACTATCAATACCATAAGCAACTTGCCATTCTGTATCGCCTTCTAACTTATATTTGTAAATAAGCTGGCCATCTTTCGTGTGCTCAGGATCCACTGCCGCACCGTATTCAGGAATACCGTTCTTATTAGTATCACGTGCAGTTAACCACCAATCATGGTATGCCACTAACTGTGGGTACATCTCTTCAAGCCATGCTTTGGCATCACTTGGACGGTTATATTTATCTTTCAGCGCTGTGTAGACTTCCCATACCGCCCATGACGCCAGTGATGGTTTTGTATTACGCTCATTCCATGTTTGTGCATCATTAAATTCGGTTAAGCCCAATGCATCTCCACGTTGCTGAGACATGTTCATACCCACCACATCAAGCAAATAGCCTTTATCATATGGACGTAACACATCGTCAGCTTTCACTTGGTGTTCAAACACTGTGCGAATGTTTTCCATCGCAAGATCAGGATTGAAATGCGCCATTGCATACGCTTGTTTCCACGTATCCCACGGCCATGTTAAGTTACCAGAGAACCAACGTGCGGTTACCGATGGCGTTACTGTATCATGGCTTACCATACCAGCGGGGCTGCGCCAGTTACCAGTTAAGGTTTCAATCGCTTTCACTGCAACCCGCTCTTGTTCTGTCGTTGCATTGTCATTTACTAAACCATGACTTAAGTAACTTTCCCAACGACTAGTGGTCGCATTCATATATTTAATAGGATTTTTCAAAATATCAGCCACAACTGGCTGCTCTTGTTTCCACTCATCCGCCGTTAAAGTATGACTAAAGACGGTATAGATCTTGGTTTCTTTTTCATTACCAATATCTGACGTTGATTGATATTCCAAACCCTTTACTGTTGTTTTAGCGGCAATACTGCGATCAATATAAAAAGCTGAATCACCACGGGTTCTCACCCACCATGAATCACGCTCTTTACCAAACTGTAGAGTAATATTCCCATGATTATCCGTTGTTAAAGTACGCGTTAAATCAGGTAATTGTTCAGCGACTGTTGCTTCATAACATTCTTGCTTATCATCTTTATCTAATTCACTGCATACTGGCTTTTCAACACCATCTAGGGCGTAGAAACGTTCAACTAATTTGCCGTCCCACAATAACGTAAGATCTTGACCACTATTATTAGTAACGGCCGTCTCAACCAATGAGGAACGAGAAGAAACAAACTGCAATGTCATCTCAACACGAATATCATCGGCGGTTAATGTTTGAATTAACGCGCCCGGAATACTGTAAGCAACAGCTTTAAAATCAACAGGCTGACCATCTTTTAAAATAGATAATTTATCGAAATACTCTGCTACCGAAGTATTATATTCTTCAGCGATAGCCGTCACACCAAAGCCACCTTTATTTTCTGGATTTGCTTTTAAATCTGGTAATAGGTGACCATGCCACGCGCCGTCATCATGTAATGGCGTATAAGCCATGTGATTACCCGCTCCAACTTCTGCAAGGTGTTTTGGTGTACCTGTGCGATCAATAATGTCTTTAAACTGCAGGGCTAATTCTGGTTTCTTTTTCTCTTCAGACGATGAACTAGACGAATCATCACTATTACAGCCAGCAGTCAATAATAAAGAGCCGATCACTGCGGCAAGTAATGTTTTCTTAGTTACTATTGGATTATTCGTCATTGTTACACCTTTAATATAAAGAGACATTCCACATGGAATTAATATTATTTTTATGGGTAGAGTATTTTGGTATTGCGCTATAAGCGGAGGGAATATTAAAGACAAATAAAAACACTAAAATTGAAGTAAATCACATAAATAAACCTACTTAAATTCAGCTTAAGTATGGAATGTAACAATCATATACAAGTATAAGAAATAAAATCCATTATATTTTTGAAGTAAATTCACACTATTAATTTATATAGGTTGATTATCTTTTAATCTGAATAAAAACGATAAATAAAAATTAGATCTTCTCCTCAAATAATCATGTTAACTATGATATTTGTTCTACAAACATCCCTTATTAAAAATAAGTTATGTAACATTAGTAACAAGAACAAGGTGTAAAGTAACAATTGAAATTACTATTTTTTGTTTTATTTCTTGATAAATATCACAGTCATTTACTTACATAATATAAATATACTTCCTTAATTCTTTTCCATTAACTATCCAATCCTTTAATTTTTCGGAAAAAGCAGCAAAAATTAACTATTGATGTACAAAAAATTCTTCCTTTTTATTGCATTAATGCTCAAAAATAACCTCGTTGATAAATAGACTACATTTATAACAACATACATCACCATTTATATTTGACGATAAAAACCCTAATCAAGCGTATGAAAAAGGCCAAGTGTTACCCACTTGGCCTTCATTAAAATCATTAACCTATTAAAGAACGAAACATAAGCGAATGTTTACTTTATATTTTCACCGCAGGATCGGGGGCTAGATGATTGAAATCAACCATTTTGCTGTAATTAAACACACGAATATTTTTATCGTGTATCTGATCTAAAGTTAATGGCATTACTTTTTTTGATTCAATCCCAGTCCAATCTGAAAATAACGATAAAAAGTGATAAGCACTAACTTGCTTTTTCAACATCTCATGTTGCTTGCTATCACTTGATAAAATAAAGAATGGCACTTCATAATTTGATTTATGATCCTCTCCGTGTACTAAATAAACATCTTTACCTTTGTTATTTTTATCGCTTAAGCCATGATCAGAGAAATACATTAATGAATATGATTGCTGACTATTTTTTAATATCCCTACCATATTTTTCATTAGCGCATCAAATTCTCGATATGTTGATAAATAACAAGACAGTTGTTTATCTTTTAAATGATAATCATCATGCTTTATTCGACGACAAATTTTTGCGTGTGATCCCATTAAATGAACAACAATCAACTTATGCTGCTTCGTTGGTTCCAGCAAAGCCTGTTTAAATAAAGGTAACAAATCGGAGTCTTGATAATTAATTGAACCATTAAAACTGCCATTTTTCAAAAAATGCGTTTCATTACTTAAAATTGCAAATTTTGAAATAGGCGTATCATAACGTCCTATTTTTCCTTGATTAGATAACCAGTACGTTTTAAACCCTGCGCTATTAGCAAGATTAATAAAGTTAATATTAGGCTTGAACGTTATCCCTTGGCTTAAAGAAAGCGTACGTGGTAATGAAGTTGTTGTATTTGGTGCCGTTGAAATATAGCCATTTAAAAACAAGCCATTGGCAGTATCTAAGTACGGGGTTGTCTTCGCTGGATAACCATATAATGACATATAGTCACGACGCATACTCTCACCAATAACAACAATATAGTTTTGATATTGAGGTGTAACCTGCTGAATATCCAAATTCACTTTATGCGAGAAAGCAGCCTCAAGTGCCTTTTCTTGCACAAAGTAATCAGTAACAGATTGATAGCCGCGTACAAAAAGATGGTTATAAGGTGAAAAATAGAGAAGTACCAATCCAATGACTAACGGAATATCATGTTTAAGTTGATAAGATGTTTTCTTAAATGCAAAGACAAGAATTAAAATAAATAAGCTGGCTGACCAAGGAATAATATCCGATGGAATATTTGAAATAAACTCTAATGCTTCTTGCTTGTTCGTATCTAATAATGACGCAACAGATCCAATATTAGGTGGACCATAAATCATACCTACTGGTAAATAAAGCCAACTTATAATAAACAATGGTAATAACAAGCAGTATTTTACTTGCTTATATCCAGCGAGGATCATAACACCAACACAATACACCAATAATGATAACAAGTAATTGTGGTGCTTTGCTCCCATTGCAGTGGTCGATAATACAACAAGAAAAATTGATATTATAAGATCAAAGAGAAAGCGCTTATTTTTTATAAGCATTCTTATTTTTTGTTTCACGGTAAGCCACGATATTCTAAAAACTAAGTGGAAGATATTAACATATAAGAAAAAGAAAAAGGCACGTTTAACGTGCCTTTATCATTATGATGATAGCTAGAAGAGCTAAACTTCTGTTTTTATATCTTTAACTTCTTCTGAAACTTTTAATTCTTTAATTAAAGAAACTATCGTCCATCCCGCCTTCACAGCAAATTCATCGTTAACCGTATATGTATAAATATAACCTTTAGGATCAATCGCAAACATTGGAATAAGTTGACTTGCTTTATACTGCGCGTAGTAATCTTCTAACGTAAAGTTATCACTCAACTTAGTATGTTTAATCTCACCACCTTGGTTAATCAAACTCGCTAATTTCTTATAGCTAATATCTTCACCAAATAAAGCAGCACCATTATGCGCTTGAGATGCAGAGTGTTTCTCTAAACCACTATTATGCCGACGTCCGTTCAAACGGAACACATTACGGCTACCAAAGTCACTTTCAAAGTGCATAGCTGCTACTGCATTAAAATGCTTATCTGGTGTTAACGCTAATAAATGGCCAATACCAATCACATCTAAATACTCATCAGCATGGCTTGATACGGCATTACCGTAATAGGTTTCAAGCCCAGCCATACGTGCGGCACGAATATAATCCCAATTAGAATCTGTCACCACGACACGGCAATCATATTTTTTTAATGCTAACGCAATAGTGCGCGCAACGTCATTCGCACCAACAATAATAAAGCCTTTAGGTGAAGGCTCCGCAACGCCCAGTAACTTAGCCATTGGTCGCGCAGTTAAACTTTGCAAGACCACTGTGCCAATAATCACCATAAAGGTTAGTGGGACTAATAGTTCTGCACCTGCTACCCCATCGTTTGAAAGCTTTAACGCAAACAACGCTGAAATAGCTGCCGCAACAATACCTCGTGGCGCTACCCAAGCTAAAAACAGTTTTTCTTTAAAGGCTAACTGACTAAACATAGTGGAAATGAAAATAGATACTGGGCGTGACACCAGTTGAATCACCACAAATACAGCGATAGCTCCCCAACCTAATGCATGGAAATCAGACATTTGAATGCGTGATGCTAGGATCAAGAACAAACCAGAAATCAGTAAGATTGTTAAGTTTTCTTTAAAGTGCAAAATATGCTGAATATTGACGTCTTTCGCATTCGCCAGCCACATGCCCATCACTGTAACAGCCAATAATCCAGCTTCTGGCTCTAACGCATTAGCCGCTGAAAATACTCCAAGTACTAATGCTAAAACAGCAAACGGTTGGAGATATTCTGGCAGTAAATGACGACGTAATACATGCGCTAATAGCCAACCTGCAACACCACCGAGCACCAGACCCACCAGCAACATAAGACCAAAAACTTCAACACTATGGATGGTGCTACTAGAGACGATAAACTCATAAACAATAACAACGAAAATTGCACCAATGGGATCAATTAAAATCCCTTCCCACCGTAAAATATTAGCAAGTTTGGCTTGTGGCCTAACGGTACGTAATAGCGGCACAATCACCGTCGGCCCTGTTACAACTGTCATAGAACCAAACAGCAAGGCTAATGGCCAACTAAAATCCAATAAGTAATGAGTAGCGACACTGGTGATCATCCATGTAATGATTGCCCCAACAGTGACAATAGATTTTACATTACGCCTTACATTTTTAATTTCATCAAAATTTAGAGTCAAGCTGCCTTCAAATAGAATCACAGCAACTGATAATGAAATTAATGGAAACAGTAAATCACCAAATAAAATATTAGGGTTAAATACTCCTGTCACAGGCCCTATTATTAATCCAGCCATCAATAATAATAAAATAGCTGGCAATTTCATTCGCCATGCTAACCATTGACAGCTCAGGCCTAAAACGCCTAATCCCGCGATAGTTAGGCCAATCATTTCTTCATGCATGAGGTCATACTCTATAGCTTAATACACATCACATTATTTATGTGATTTTAAAATATAACGAATATAGCTCGCTATATTCTTATCTGCCCAATATAACTAAAGCTATTGTTTGCCACTACCTGACTAATAAATGGGTGCTGAGTTCAACCTTATCATTTTGTTGCTCATATTTAGAACAAATAGATGACAAAAATGAGGATTTCAAAACAAGGATAAGATAAAGAGACGAGACTATTTGTTGCCATTTTTACGCAAATAAGTCACTTAGAAACAAACAACCAAAAGTAAAAAATGAGATCTCAATAACGCTATAAACATAAATAATTGCCTGTGGGTATCTTAGGGCTATTCTTCTTGCACAGGAAGATTATAAGGTTATCAGTATGGCTACATTAAATATTACATTCGCTGCAAATGAAAAGTTCATTGCTAAGATCCCTCCAACTCACGAACTGCAACTTTGGAAGATGGTTGCAATTTCTTTAAAAGAAGAAGATGAAGCTAATGACATCTACAGCTTTTTAAGTATTGATGATCACTCTTTTAAAGTGCCTCAACACCTAGGTGAAACCATTTATGTTCAGTACCAACATTATTTTTTATAGCCTTTTCCTGAATCTCTAAATGAAGTTATTCAACCTATTTTACAAAAGTCGATATTGCATCGGCTTTTTTTCTATCATCTTATCTTATTTAAACGGCTCTAATAGCTAACTCTAAATATTCATAACCTCAACCAGCTTATTTATAATAACTATTCAAAAAATTCTGATAAGCAAGCGGTATTTTGGGATATTAATGCCATAAAAACCGCATAACTATTGCTTAAAGGAATAATTATGCATATCATCGCTCAACTTTACCACTGTATTATTCCGCATGGCCATTTTAACAATAAATTTCAATAGTGATGAAAAACTCATCGCTGATATACCACTAAGTCGCGAATTACAATTATGGAAAACAATTGCGATAGCTATCAACTCAATTGATGAAGAAGAGCGAGACTGTACCTTGTGTATTGATGAACATTCATTCCAACTTTCTTACTATCTTAGTGAGTTAATTTACTCTCAATACCAACACTATTTCTTATAAAACACTTTGTTCTATCGTGGTTTATTAATAATGAATAATAAAAAAGCCGATATTACTATCGGCTTTTCTTTAGAATTTTTATTCAATTAAATGAGCTCTTAGCGTAATTGACGAGAGCGGAAGTTACGACCTTTAATTCGACCGTTTTCTAACTTCTTCAATGCAGCACGTGCAACTTCACGCTTCACTGCTACATAAGCGCAGAAGTCAAAAACATTAATTTTACCCACATCATTACCAGCGATACCATTTTCACCCGTCAATGCACCTAAAATATCACCCGGACGGACTTTCTGTTTTTTACCGCCATCAATCATTAACGTTACCATTTCAGGGCGGAACGTTGGTTGATCTAATAGATGCTCGGCTGGTAACGCTTCACCTGAGATTGGGCGATCAAGGTAATCTTCAAGTAATGCGACTTTATAATGTTCTTTATCGCTAAATAACGAACAAGCAATACCTTTACTACCTGCACGACCAGTACGACCAATACGGTGCACATGCACTTCAGTATCACGTGCTAAGTGATAGTTAATCACCGCATCAAGATTATCAATATCAAGGCCACGTGCAGCCACATCAGTTGCCACTAGAATTGAACGGCTTTTATTAGCAAACAATACTAAAGTACGATCACGTTCACGCTGCTCTAAATCACCGTGTAATGCAATTGAGCTAAAGCCGTAATCTTCAAGATCATCAGAAATCTCTTGTGCTTCACGCTTGGTATTACAAAAAATCACACATGACTCAGGGCGATGCTGGCTAAGTAACAAACGTACAGCACGTAAGCGCTCATCATTACTCTCTACTTTATAAAAGTGCTGAGAGATGCTGCTATTATCGTGGTTAGATTCAACTTTCACTTCAACAGGGTTACGCATAATACGTTTTGCAATAGAAGCAATTTGAGTTGGATAGGTTGCACTAAACAGCAGTGTTTGGCGATCGCTTGGCGCAACATCAATGATGGCATCTAATGAGTCTTGAAACCCCATTTCTAACATACGGTCAGCTTCATCAAGCACTAACGTATTTAGCTCATCTAAACATAGAAAGCCTTTACGCACGTGTTCTTCTACACGACCCGGCGTGCCCACAATAATATGCGCACCATGTTCTAATGAACCAATCTGTGGCCCGAAAGGTGTACCGCCACATAATGTTAAAACTTTAATATTGTGAATTGCACGAGCTAAGCGACGAATCTCTTTCGCTACCTGATCGGCAAGCTCACGCGTTGGGCATAATACTAGCGTCTGCACACGAAAGCGTTTTACTTTTAGATTCTGTAGTAATCCCAAGCCAAATGCTGCTGTTTTACCTGAACCTGTTTTACCTTGAGCAATAACATCTTTTCCCTCAAGAATTAAAGGTAGGCTTTGCGCTTGGATCGGCGTCATTGCGTCGTAACCTAATGACGTTAAGTTACTGAGCAAATCAGGGTTAAGGTTTAACGTAGAAAAAGCAGTCTGGCTCAAAATTATGTCCTGTATACAACTAACACACCATAGCGTGTTTTTAGAATATCAGCATGTTGATTTAGCAAGCATGCGTAAGGGGTGCGACACTAACAGCTAATGGGCATGCTGACAATCTACTTCAACAGGATCACCCCATTTGTTTATCTAACGTCGCGCTAATACCTCTTTTCATTGACCGACTAAAATCAATGTTTCGTCACATCAAGGTTATCTTTTAAAACGTTAAGCAATTCGTATTCACTAGCATTCAACAAATAGCGCTTAAAATGAATAACAAACCAAAATAATACTCTATAATAGATAATTATATTGCCAAAATATCACCTAGGAATACAATCCACAAAAAACACCACTCAAGTTGAATGATGTATGAGTTATCCCCGATGAAAAAGAATGGTTTTACGTTAATAGAGCTTATCGTTGTTATTGTTATTCTTGGTATTTTAGCAGTAGTCGCTGCGCCTAAGTTTATGAACCTACACAATGATGCCAGAGATGCGTCATTACGAGGGCTTGAAGGCTCATTAAAATCCGCATTTAGTTCAACGTATTCAAAACTAGCCATTGCAGGACTAGAGAATGAGCCTTACGTTGCAACTCGTAACAAAGGCGGTTCAGACGGTGCTGGTGTATATGGTGCGGATTTGAACATTCCTGGCTGCTCAAACAAACCTGGTCATGACTGTGTCTTTGCTTATGGCTATCCGCTTAATGATAGCGGCACATTAAAGAACTTAATTGATAATTTTAATACTGATTGGCGTATTACCAATCACGCAGGAGAAAACAGAATCACCTTTAAACAATTTGCTGAACAAGCAAAGAACGATGAAGGTCATTTCATCGGTTATAAAATGAATCGTGATAACTGTTACCTAACCTATACGCCTGCATCATCAACAGCATCAGGTTATAAGCTAACGTTTACTCCTTGCAAATAGCCCAAACATAAAAATGCCGAGCATATTGCTCGGCATTTTTCTATTTAACAGCTATACCTTATTGCTTAGCAAGTTTCGCTGCAGCTTTACCTTGTTCTTTGATCTCACCGTTTTTCAAACGTAGTAGGTAATCTTTCAAATCACGTTTTACTTCTGGTGCCATGATGTATAGACCGACAATGTTAACCAGTGCCATTGAGAAGATCATTGCATCAGAGAAGTCGATAACAGGACCTAGGTTCATTGATGCACCGATAACAACGAAAGTACAGAACATCAGTTTAAACGCCATCTCCGCTTTCTTACTTTCACCGAATAGGTACGTCCACGCTTTAAGGCCATAGTAAGACCAAGAGATCATGGTAGAAAAAGCAAACAGAACAACCGCGACAGCAAGTACCAATGGGAACCAAGAAATTGAGCTACCAAATGCTGCTGAAGTTAATTCTACACCTGCAAGGCCTGAACCTAATTGACCCGTAATAATGATAACCAAGGCAGTCATAGTACAAATCACAACCGTATCGATAAACGGTTCTAACAGAGAGACATAACCTTCAGAAATTGGCTCTTTGGTTTTAACTGCTGAGTGAGCAATCGCCGCTGAACCCACACCCGCTTCATTCGAGAACGCTGCACGTTTAAAGCCTTGGATTAGCACACCAATCACACCACCAGTAATACCTTCACCGGTAAATGCACCATTAATAATTTGGGCAAAGGCATCATCAATCAGATTGTAGTTCATCACTAGGATAACGACTGCTGCACCAACATAAGTAATCGCCATGAATGGAACAACTTTCGCTGTTACTTTAGCAATCGACTTAATACCACCAATGATAACGAATGCCACCAATAGCGCGAGGATCAAGCCAAACAACCAACCTTTATCAGCAAAGAAAGATAAATCGCCACCCGTTACACCAACAACTTGCTTATACGCTTGGTTGGCTTGGAACATGTTACCACCGCCTAACGCGCCACCAATCGCAAAGATTGAAAACAGAACCGCAAGCGTACGACCTAATGCTGCATTGCCACGTTTTTCTAAACCTTGGCTTAGGTAGTACATAGGACCACCAGAGACAGTGCCATCTGGATTATAAGTACGGTACTTAACGGCAAGTGAACACTCAACAAACTTAGTCGACATGCCCAGTAAGCCTGCAAGGATCATCCAGAACGTTGCACCAGCACCACCAATTGTCACAGCAACAGCAACACCTGCAATATTACCTAAACCAACAGTACCAGAAAGCGCTGTCGATAAAGCCTGAAATGGGGTGACATCACCACTGTCTTTAGGATCAGCATAATCCCCTTTAACAATTTTAACGGCGTGTTTAAAACCACGAATATTGATAAAGCCCATGTAAGCGGTAAAAAATACAGCAGCGACAACAAGCCAAAGTACAATCCATGGCGCTTTAACATCCGTAAAAGGAAGCGGAATGGAAGAGAAAATCATTCCAACAAAAGGGTTAACAATAGGAGCAACAACCTCATTAATCTTCTCATCAAGAGAGCTAGCAAAGGTGCTACCTGATGCGCCAAGCATGGCTGCCGTCATTAAAATTTTATTCATACAACATCCTTGTTTGAATATACAAAATTCACATTTATAGGTTTACATTTTGTTTACACTTTTAACATAGCAACATCCTAAATTTGAATAAAGCCCCAATCATAAGAGTATGAAACAAGCGTTGCATATCGCAAAAATAACAGTCAACTTACTTGCCAACAAAGAACAAGAAAATAAAAAACACAAAATAAACAACAAGATAAAAAACAATAAGGAAGGATATGACGCTATTTTTAGAATGGGAATCAAACAAGCAGGTGAGAATAATCATCATATAAATCGCATATTTCTTACAAAAAAATCGCGAATTATGGAGAATATCTTACACAGATTAGTATTTTTATCTGCATAAATGAGATGACTATCGGATAAAGAAAAGAGTACTAGCACAAAATAAAGAATAAAAAATCAACATTAGTGAATATAATATCAACACAATCACCTAGGTAGCCTTGCTAGAGCGATTATTTACCATGAAATAATATTCTTTATTTTACCGGCCAGCCCCCTTTTTAATTAGAATAATCATCCAAAATAAAGATTAAATAAAACTTATTAAACGGAAACAGCAAGTAATGGAACACCGATCCAAAGTACGGATGCAAAAATGAAGAAAAAGAAATAAGTAGACTTAAATGACATAATTTAGACCTCGATTTAATCTTTATGTACTGCATTTTATACCTTTTAACTATTTACGTGTATTCAAAAAATCAGTCGTTAGTTTTCAATTTTAGTAAACAAGATAAAGCATAAAATGCTTGCTAGAAAAAGATTAGAGGGATATTGTTTTAACCATGAAATTACGATTAAGTACACCTCACCTCTTTCTTTGTTGGTGGCGCTCTTACTAGAGCGGCGCTGAACTAACACACCTTATTTTTATGTTCATACGCTGCCGGAAGGTTTGCCATGAACAGACAAGATCTCGTTTCATCCCTCTCCGGTAGCAACCATTCTTTTCTGGAGAAGATTATGTCAACATCCCCCCAAAACACTAACATCATTCTTACTGGCGATCGTGCAACAGGTCCACTTCACCTTGGTCACTATGTGGGTTCCCTTGAGCAACGCATTCAACTACAACATCAGTACCAACAAACCATTCTTGTCGCTGATATGCAGGGACTGACGGATAATGGGCATAACCCACAGAAAGTCGCATCGAATATTTTAAACGTGGTAGCTGATTATCTCGCCGTCGGTATTGATCCCAACTTAACCACGATTTGTTTACAATCATCACTGCCAGCGTTAGCCGAACTAACAATGTACTACTCAAACCTAGTATCGATTTCTCGACTTGAACGTAACCCAACCGTTAAAAATGAAATTCAATCTAAAGCATTTGGTCGTTCCATTCCTGCCGGTTTTTTAACTTATCCCATTTCTCAAGCGGCTGATATTACGGCATTCAAGGCTAATTTGATCCCTGTCGGTGATGACCAATTACCCATGCTAGAACAAACCAATGAAATCGTAAGAAAAATTAACCATATCGCTGGTAAAGAGATCTTAGTCGAATGCCAAGCACTATTGAGTAATGTGGCACGCCTACCGAGTACGGACGGTAAAAATAAAATGTCGAAATCAATGGGAAATGCCATCACATTAGGCGCAGACAGTAAGCAAATTAGCCAAGCGGTGAAATCAATGTACACAGATCCAAACCACCTACGGGTTGAAGATCCGGGGAATATTGAAGGGAATGTAGTGTTTACCTATCTTGATGCTTTTCATCCAGATCAAAGCTATGTCGCTGAACTAAAAGAGCATTACCAACGTGGTGGTTTAGGTGATGGTACAACAAAGAAAATCTTAGAGGCATGCTTACAAGACTTAATCACGCCTATTCGTCAACGCCGTGAAGAATACTTAAATGATAAAGCCTATTTAGTTGAAGTATTGAAAAAAGGCACCGAAAAAGCCAATCAAGAAACTCAGCTCGTATTACATGATGTGAAAAGCGCATTTGGGCTTAACCTTTTCTAATGGCTTCGGATATCGAAGTCACTTGGGTATAAAGGCAGCTATGTTTATACTGACTCGATTTTCAGATAAACATAGCCGTCCAATCACACAGTGCAGTTATATGGCAACCATCGAACTCGAACAAGACTACTACCTTCACAACTTTAAGGCGTTACTTAAAACCGTAGAGCAGTATCATGCTTCATTATTAAGTACAGATGAAAAGCACTGGCTGCAATCTTTCCACCAGCTTTCAACCGATGCGCAAATGTTGCTGATCCGCTTACTATCACGTAAAGGGATCTTATTTCGTTTTAACAAACTTAATTATGACGAAATTACAAATATCGACTTAGCCAAAGATACGCTGATTAATGCTCATTTTATTAGCCAAGAAATCACCGTTCTTCTCCAGCAGCAAGTTATCAGCATCAGTGATATTTTCTCACTCTATACCAAACCTGAACTACAGCGTTTATTCCCAACCCTTATTGAAAAAACAGATAAGAAAGCTGAAATACTATTTAAATTAGAGAGCCATGATGATAGTGAATACTTGCTTAATGTCATTAGCGAGCCACTTGTTATGGTGCAACAACAAACACTGCTCGCAAAGTTTCTATTGCTGTTTTTTGGTAATAGCCATCAAGATCTTAGCCAATTTGTATTAAGTGATTTAGGGCTCCATAAATTTGAAAATTACCGGATTGATGCCAGCACGCAACTGTTCCACACCACAGAACAAGTCGACCAATGGCTGGCCCTAACCCAACTGTCTGACTTATATTGGCAAGCTCATGAAACAAAAGACTATAAGGCAATAACAACCCTTGCGCAGGCATTACCGAGTCAATCAACATGGTTACCGCTGGAAAACAAACGCCAAAAACTGATCAATCATATGGCGCGAGATTTAGAGCGAAACCATCAATATGACGCAGCACTTGCTCTCTTTCGTCAAACTGAACGTACACCAAGCCGTGAACGACAAGCACGAATACTCATGGCGCAGCAGCAATACCAAGCAGCCTACGATGTCGTGAAAAATATTCAGCATGATGCGAAAAATGAAGATGAATACGGCGTAAGTCTGAGGTTAGAGAAAAAGCTCGCAAAGTCAGTCAATCACATTTTTACAGCTCCAAAAACGTTTGCTCCCAAAGCGATACAACTGCAACTTGCGAATCCTGAACACCAAAGGGTTGAACACTGCACTGCTGGCTATTTTGAGTCTCAAGGTTGGACGGTGTTCTATCTTGAGAACCAATTTCTCAACAGCCTTTTTGGGTTAGCAATGTGGGATATTATCTTTGCCCCCATCAAAGGCAGCTTTATTAATCCTTACCAATTAGCGCCACTGGATATGTTCAATTCAGAGTTTTACCTCAAGCGAAAAGACATAATTGATGAACGCTTACAAGCGATTGAACAAGGTCACTATGATGGCTGGCAAACACACTTTGAGACAAAACAAGGGATCTCTAACTACTGGGTACATTGGGAGCTATTTAGTCAGCAAGCACTTACATTGGCTTTAAGCCATATACCACCAATTCAATTAGCGGTAATGTTTCGTCGATTACTAAAAGACTTACGCCACCACCGCTCAGGAATGCCTGATCTGATCATGTTTAATGACACGGGTTATCAGTGGGTAGAAGTCAAAGGACCCGGTGATAAACTACAAGACCACCAATTACGTTGGCTCGCTTTTTTTGATCAACATAGAATTCCCGCACAAGTGGCTTATATTACATTTTCAGATCCTAACGAAGACTAAGCGAATAAATAGACGTTTTTTGCGTTAGCGTAATAAAAGCCTGCCGTAAATTCGATACCATGCTGCGATTAGCACTAACAGGTATGTTTATAATGAAAATAACTGTGGATGGCGGCTCATTTAAGGTCGCAATTGATACTGAGTACGAAGGCCTAGTCGCAGAAGCAACTGCGGTGTATAACGAAACATTAGAACAGGCAAAAACACCAGATAAGGCTATACTGCGCTTTCTTCAAATCATTCTTGAACACCGTGATAATGATGACGCTATCGGTTATGCCGTATTAGGCTTACTTGGCTGGTATAACAAAATAATTAATCCTGTTACAGATAAAGATATCGAGCTAAATCTACCCAAAATTCTACCGCATTTGCTAAATCCGACGGGTGATTTAACCGCATTCAATCCCATGGAAAAAACGATGTTCGCGCATTAATCATCGTATTGTAAGTGCCTATTGCTCAATACCGATAATAGGCATTATTGCGACACTTAAAACCTTAACCTTACGCTATTTACTCATGTCATTTATCCTCTGTAAGCCCTACGTGACGCTTATAAATATAAACTTTTTATCAGTAACTGTTTGTTTATGACACGCTTATAACAAACATGCTAGTATATCGTCATTGAAAAAAAGTCTACTATATGACGCTACTATTACCTCAGTAATAGTATGATATTATTGTTAATACCTGTTTCAACTCGGTACTCGAATGAACCAATCAGAACTATTATTAGACGTTAGTACTCACGCTTTACTGCACCTAGAATTCAAAAAACTAGATAAACGACTAAGCCTTGCAGAAAAAAATAATATATTGGTTCAATACCTAAAGCCAATCGTCAAATCTCACCAGTATCGACGAGTAAAGAAGACGACGAAAAGCTGGCTACAAATGGGTAGAAGGCTAAATACCGATTTCGAAGCAACATTAAATCAAGAACGCGAACGTTTGCAGCAAATGAGCTCAACCGATCTCTACCAGTTTATTGCCCTGATTCAAGAGATCGAAACAGAGCTGGACACGAAAGCGCAGTATTCATTGGCACATGCCATTGATCTTAATGCGCGTTATGGCAAAGTCTTGGTCTGTGTTGTCGATGAAGATCTAACATCAAGCTTTGATGAAGATGGTTTAATGACCAAAGCAACGCAAATACTCTTTATTGGCGACGAAAAGTTGAAAGATCAATTTTCTTCAATTGTCGATAAGAGCACAGGCTTCCAATCTGTCATTGCTTATGAAGATGAAAACCATTTACGTATTGAGCTATTTCGTCTTTAAACAGCCTATTGTCGCCTAGCCGTCAGCTTATAATTCATCGCTGTTAAGCCTTTTCGAAAGACAATCGTAAAGGCTATCTTTGCTGTCCTCCCCCCTTTTTTTTCCAATATCATTTCCGCTCACTTATTTACAAATAAAGTTTACTTTAACCATCCAGATCACCACGTTTTTAACTATTTTAGAGGAGATACACCTTTATCTTTATTAACGATACCTTTAGAGTATCCATCTTTATATTTTTGTAACAAGTTAGCTATGACGATAAAGAATTTAACAATAACACTCATGCTGTGTTCAACATTGAGCGCATGTTCTGTCATGAATCAACAAGAGTGCCAAACAGCTAACTGGCAAGCACTGGGTTACATGGATGGCTCTCAAGGTGCCTCTTCAACCCAATTTAACGAACGTAGCTCTGCCTGTTCGGAATACAATGTTCGCGCTGACTTTTCTCAGTATCAAGCCGGTTATCAAAAAGGCCTAATCAGCTACTGTACTGAAAGCCATGGCTTTTTTGTCGGATCTCATGGTAAGTCTTACCAAGGTGTCTGCCCGCAAAATACCGCCCAAGCGTTTGTAAAAGGCTATAACCATGGCCAGCAACTCTACACAGCGCAAGAAAATGTTTCTCGTGCAGAACGAGAATTGAGCTATGAGCAACATGAAATTGATAACCAAAAAGAGAAATTAAACGAGTTAAAAAACAGTTTAATTTATGACCAACTCACCCCACGTGAGCGCCGTGAAAAGCTTGATCAGATTGATGAAATAAATAATAGACCCAACGATCTGAAACGAAAGCAGCATCAACTTAACAAGTTAAAACAAGAACTTGAAAAAGTACGAGCACAAATGAATACATACTATTAAAACGGTATGAAAAAGCCCTTACTCTCGGTACAAAGTAAGGGCTTTAATTGTGATGGGTTTACTGGAGATACCATCAGCAATAAATAACATCCATTCTATCTATTACTTTTCCTTTCACACCATGATGGTTATGCAAAAGGAGTGCCCCCTTGATGGTATAAAACAATATCCGCTTATCTTTCTATGGTGATTTAGTCCAACAAACGGTCACTGTATTTATTCCATCAAGGTTAGCGGCGCATTTGTTTCTGGGTTAATTCAACTGCACGTAATTGTGCCATTGCTTTCGCCAGATCCATTTCCGCCATAGCGAAGTTAATATCATCAGCATGCTTGTTGATATTTTCTTCTGCGGCGCGTCGAGCTTCATCAGCGCGAGCCTTATCAATGTCCTTCCCATGCATTGCCGTATCGGCAAGTACAGTTACTACAGAGGGTTGAACTTCAACAATCCCGCCTGAGATATAAAGGATTTCTTCAGGATCCTTTAGATCAGTGACAAAACTCGCCACACCAGGTTTTAGTCGGCTCAATAAAGGAGAGTGACCAGGGCGTATACCCAATTCCCCATCAGAGCCAGAAATTGCCAGCGCATGAGCTGGGCCAGAAAACAATGGACCTTCTGCACTCACAATGTTGAGTTGGAACGTGTTTTCGGTTACGCCAATAGCCATGATGCCTCCTTACGCCTTAAAGATTTTTCGCTTTTTCAAGCACTTCTTCGATTGCGCCACAGTACAAGAATGCTTGCTCTGGTACGTCATCATACTCACCGCTTAGTAAGCCTTTAAAGCCTGCGATAGTTTCTTTAAGTGATACAAATACACCTGGTTGACCGGTAAACACTTCCGCTACGTGGTAAGGCTGAGTCAAGAAACGTTCAATCTTACGAGCACGAGATACTGTCTGCTTATCTTCTTCAGATAATTCATCCATACCTAGGATAGCAATAATATCTTTAAGCTCTTTGTAACGCTGCAGTACGGTTTGTACACCACGCGCAACATCGTAGTGATCTTGACCAACAACCAGTGGATCAAGCTGACGAGAAGTAGAATCTAGTGGGTCAATCGCAGGGTATAAACCAAGCGCGGCAATGTTACGAGACAGTACAACCGTCGCATCAAGGTGAGCGAACGTCGTTGCTGGCGATGGGTCAGTCAAGTCATCGGCTGGTACATATACCGCCTGAATAGAGGTGATAGAACCTGTCTTCGTTGAGGTAATACGCTCTTGTAGTACACCCATTTCTTCCGCTAGTGTTGGCTGATAACCTACCGCTGATGGCATACGGCCAAGCAGTGCTGATACTTCAGTACCAGCCAATGTGTAACGATAAATGTTATCGATAAACAGAAGTACATCACGGCCTTCATCACGGAAACTTTCAGCGATAGTTAGACCAGTAAGTGCAACACGAAGACGGTTACCCGGTGGCTCGTTCATCTGACCGTAAACCATGGCTACTTTATCAAGTACCCCAGCTTCTTTCATTTCGTAGTAGAAGTCGTTACCTTCACGAGTACGCTCACCGACACCAGTAAATACTGATAAGCCCGAGTGTGCTTTCGCGATGTTGTTGATAAGCTCCATCATGTTAACGGTCTTACCTACACCCGCACCACCGAACAGACCGATTTTACCACCCTTAGCAAATGGGCAGATAAGGTCGATAACTTTCACACCCGTTTCTAACAGTTCAGAGCTGTTAGATTGTTCTTCATAAGACGGTGCTTCACGGTGAATGGCATATTTGGTTTTTTCGCCAATTTCACCACATTCATCAATCGGTGAGCCTAACACGTTCATGATACGGCCAAGGGTTTCTTCACCCACAGGGACAGTGATCGGTGCTTTGGTATTTACCACTTCTAGGCCACGACGAAGACCGTCTGATGAACCCATTGCGATACAGCGAACAACACCGCTACCAATTTGCTGCTGTACTTCTAATACTAATTCAGCATGCTCACTATCACTAAGGGTAAGCGCATCATATACACGTGGTACGCTATCTTGGTCAAATTCCACGTCAACGACAGCGCCGATGACTTTGACAATCTTACCAGTACTCATTTGATGTCCTCAAAATTCTATTTAAACGGCTTGTGCCCCAGCGACAATTTCACTTAGCTCTTGGGTAATAGCAGCTTGACGGGCTTTGTTATAAACCAGCTGTAAATCATTAATCAGCTCGCCCGCATTATCGGTTGCTGCTTTCATCGCAACCATTCGCGCTGCTTGTTCACAAGCGATACTCTCAACAGTGCCTTGGTAGACCTGTGATTCGATATAGCGAAGCATCAGTTCGTTGAGAATGGGTTTTGGATCTGGCTCGTAGATATAGTCCCAGCGGCTTGATTCATTAGCATCCGCTAACTCTTCTTCTTCAAGCTGAGGATTAGGTAGCAATTGTGCCACCTTCGGCTTTTGCACCATGGTATTTACAAACTCGTTGTAAACTAGGAACAAGCGGTCAATCTTGCCTTCGTCGAAATACTCCAACATGGCGTTAACTGGGCCTAAAATATCTTCAAGTTTTGGTTCATCACCAATACCGGATGTTTGTGCAATCACGTTGCCGAAACGATGGAAAAACGAAATCGCTTTTGAACCGATCAAGGTGGTATCAACCTCCACCCCTTGATCTTTCCACTGACGCATATCTGCCAGTGCTTTCTTAAACAAATTAATGTTCAAGCCACCACATAATCCTCGGTCTGAGGAAATAATGATGTAAGCGACACGTTTTACTTCACGCTCTTCAAGATAGGGATGCTTGTACTCCAACGAACCCGAAGTCACGTGTCCGATCACTTTACGCATGTTCTCTGCGTAAGGTCGGGTCGCTTCCATGTTCTGTTGAACTTTGCGCATCTTACTTGCGGCAACCATCTGCATAGCACTCGTGATCTTTTGCGTATTTTGCACGCTGGCGATCTTAGTGCGGATCTCTTTTGCATTTGACATGGTTAGCTCCTATCTACATTCATACTGCATCGTACTTGGACGGAAATGTTCTCGTCGCTTAGTACGACTGGGTATCAACGAATGTTTTTAGAAGCTGGTGCAAGCTTGCTTCGATGTCATCGTTGTAATCACCAGACTCATTAATTTTTGCTAGTAATTCAGCTGACTGACTCTTAGCAAATGCCATTAATGCTTCTTCAAATGCACCGATTTGAGATAACTCAACGTTATTCAAATAACCTTTCTCGGCAGAGAAAATAGCCAGTGCTTGCTCAGCGACAGACATAGGTGCGTACTGCTTTTGCTTCATTAGCTCAGTTACTTTTTCACCATGGTCTAGCTGTTTACGTGTTGCATCATCAAGATCCGATGAGAACTGAGCAAAGGCTGCTAATTCACGATACTGTGCAAGTGCGGTACGAATACCACCAGACAGTTTCTTGATGATCTTAGTCTGCGCCGCACCACCAACACGAGAGACCGAAATACCCGGGTCAACCGCTGGACGTAAACCTGCGTTGAACAAGTTAGTCTGCAAGAAGATCTGACCATCAGTAATCGAAATTACGTTGGTTGGTACGAAAGCTGATACGTCACCCGCTTGGGTTTCAATGATAGGTAACGCAGTTAATGAACCTGTTTGACCTTTCACTTCACCGTTAGTAAAACGCTCAACATAGTTAGCATTTACACGTGATGCACGCTCTAGTAGACGTGAGTGAAGGTAGAAGACATCACCAGGGAAGGCTTCACGGCCGGGTGGACGCTTAAGCAATAGTGAGATTTGACGGTAAGCAACAGCCTGCTTAGACAGGTCATCATAAACAATCAGAGCATCTTCACCACGGTCACGGAAGTATTCACCCATCGTACAACCCGCATACGGGGCTAGGTATTGAAGGGCGGCCGCTTCAGACGCTGATGCTACAACAACAATGGTATTTTTCAGCGCGCCGTTTTCTTCTAACTTACGCACAACGTTAGCAATTGTTGATGCTTTTTGACCAATAGCCACATACACAGAGTAAATACCAGAATCTTTCTGGTTAATGATGGCATCAATCGCCATCGCTGTTTTACCTGTTTGGCGGTCACCGATAATCAACTCACGCTGACCTCGACCGATTGGCACCATAGAGTCAACCGCTTTGTAACCAGTCTGGATTGGCTGATCAACCGATTTACGATCGATTACACCGGGTGCGATAATTTCAACAGGCGCAAAGCCATCGTTGTCAATCGCGCCTTTACCATCAATAGGCTGACCAAGGGTGTTAACAACACGACCCAATAAACCTTTACCTACTGGCACTTGGAGGATACGACCGGTACCTGTTACTTTCATGCCTTCAGCAAGATCAGCATAAGGACCCATCACTACCGCACCTACAGAGTGACGCTCTAAGTTAAGTGCCAATGCATAACGGTTGTCTGGAAGTTCAATCATCTCACCTTGCATAACATCAGCAAGACCATTGATAACAATAATACCGTCGCTTACAGAGACGATAGTACCTTCATTACGTGCCTGACTGGTCACGTTAAAGGTGGCGATTCGTTGTCTAATTAAATCGCTAATTTCGTTGGAATTCAGTTGCATATCTAATTACCTATTACGCCTGAAGGCTTGTAGCAAGTCGGTTGATAGAGCTTTTTAGCGAGCCATCAATCACCATTTCACCGGCTTTGATTAGCATTCCGCCAACTAGCGACTCATCAATGTGACAATCAAGCTCAACACTGCGATTTAATTTCTTTTGCAGCGCCTGTATCAGGTTCGCTTTCTGCTCATCTGTTAACGGCTCGGTTGTTGTTACTATCGCTGTTACCATGCGCTCATGATCTTCTTTCAGCTCATGGAACAATTCAGCAACTTGCGCAATCACATTTAGACGTCCATTTTCAGCCATTACTCTGATCAGGTTCTGGCCATGTTCATCCAGCAGCCCCTCACAAACGCCCAAGAACATGTCAGTAAACGCTGATGAGTCATGCTCGCCAAACTGCTCGCTATCTTCAATTTGCTGAGCAATAACGGGTTGGCTAGCAACCGTTGCTGCGATAATTAACATTTGCTCCCATTGTTCCAATGCATCATTGGCAAGAGCGAAATCAAACGCTGCTTTGGCATAGGGCTGAGCAATAGTTAGTGGATCTGACATAATGTGCTCTCCGCTTACATATCCTTGATGAGTTTATTAACAAGATCGCGGTTAGCATCTGTGTCTAAGTTACGATTAATCAGTTTCTGCGCCGTTTCAATCACCATGTCAGACATTTCTGCACGGAGTTCTTGGCGAAGGCGATTACGATCACTTTCCACTTCAGCATTGCCCTGAGCAATAATGCGAGCTTTTTCTTTCTCACCTTCCGCTTGGGCTTCTTCGATAATTTGAGCGCGACGCTTATTACCTTGCTCGACTAATTCATTTGCACTTTTCTTCGCATCATCCAGAAGCTTTTCACCATTAGCTTTTGCTAATTCAAGCTCTTTTGACGCGTTTTCGGTATGAATCAGTCCTTCAGCGATTTCGCGCTGACGTTGGTCAATTAACGCAGATAGCGGTGGCCAAACATATTTCATACATAGCCAAACAAAAATCACGAATGAGATTGCCTGACCAAGCATGGTTGCATTTAAATTCATACCATCCTCACTATTTAAATAACGTTATGATTTATAACGGTAGTTCTGGCTATTAAGCCACAGCAAAGATGATGTAAAGACCGATACCTACACCAATCATAGGTACCGCATCCACAAGACCCATCATGATAAAAAACTGAGTACGTAACATAGGGGTTAAATCTGGCTGACGTGCAACACCTTCAAGGTATTTACCCGCAAGATTACCGATACCAGAAGCCGCACCTGCCGCGCCTAAACCAATGAGAAGCGCACCAGCAACGTAAAGAACTGCACTTACAATATCCATGAATGACTCCAAAAATTTATTTAATAGATAAAACTTAAATCGAACTTAATTTATTAATGTTCTTCAGTTGCCATCGCTAGGTACACAACAGTTAGTACCATGAAGATGAAGGCCTGAAGGAACACAATTAAAATGTGGAACAATGCCCACGGCACGCTTAACGCCCACTGCATCCACCACGGCATTAATGCAATCAGGATAAAAATCATTTCACCTGCATACATATTTCCGAAGAGTCGAAGTCCAAGAGAAATTGGTTTTGAAATTAATGTCACCAACTCCAAAACGAAGTTCACCGGATACAACAATGGGTGTTCAAATGGTTGTGTTGTTAACTCTTTAATAAAGCCAACAAGTCCCTTAGTTTTTAAGGTGTAACCAATGATTAAAATAAACACACCTAACGCCATCGACATCGGTACGTTCACATCAGCAGAAGGCAAATCACGGAAATGTTCAAAGCCCAGTGCTCGTGCTAATGCAGGAACGAAGTCGACCGGAATTAAGTCGATCATATTCATTAAGAAAACCCACACGAAGATAGTTAACGCTAAAGGGCCGACTATCTTGCTTCTCGTCTGAAAAATTTCCTTAACAAGGTTGTTTACAAATTCATAAGTGATCTCAATAAAACATTGCAATCGACCTGGAACCCCAGAGGTTCCGTGGCTAACAACATATTTAAAGACACCGATGAAGAGTAAACCTAACACCCATACCATAAACATGGAGTCTATATTTAGGCTCCAAAAACCGTGGCCTACAGTAAGGAATGTTAAGTGGTGCTCAATATATTCGTGAGCGGTAGTTACTGCTTCCACCTTACGTCATCCTAAATTGAGGTTTGTTAAGTATCGGGGTTAAAAAGCATCCTAAAAATGTCACGCTATAAGCTAATAACATAGCTACATGATTTACTGGAATAAAACGAACAACAGCTAAAATCATTACCGCGGTATATACCCACTTAATAAAACTATTAAGTTTGGCTAAATATCGAATACTAATGTCTTTATTTGTTTTTATTTTAAAAGCAGCGGCACTTAATCCTAACAATGAAGGAATAACTGCAATAGCCACCCCAATAATTGAAGATTTAACGCCAAACCAATTAGTCGTAATAGAAGCAAAAAAAATAAAAAGTAAACCTAATATTATTTGCCCAATCACTATTACTTTTGCTGCAGATAAAATATCGCTAGAACCAGATTTCGTATTCATTTCTAATCCTCTTTATTTATGCAATAACCTGCTAACCCCCTCCATTTCAACTTATTACGGGTTATTTCAACTTGTGATTAAATTTACACAAACGTAAGGAATGAATAATATCGCAAGAGAAAATTCCCTCACCAAGAGCAAATATCTCATCAACTAAAATGTTAAATAAATATTAAATACCGAAGCAGAAAAGTGTTATTTATATCAATGCAACTTGCAACACATTTAAAATCAATAACTTTGACGCCACCTCTTGATGATTAAAATTTACGTGATCGTTATCACTAACGCTATTAAAAAAAATGAAATCAATGTTTTTCATTTTTGAGTAAGTAAATGATTGCAGCCTGAATGGATTATATTGTAAGCAAAGCGAATAATTATGTATTAACATCGATAATCAAAATGAGCGAAATACAAAACTCACGGCGTATTAATAATTATTATCAACCATAAAAGTTGACGGTTATTTGCTATTTATTGTCTTTTTTTGCAATAAATTTCAATTTTAAAACGGCAAAATCATGCGATTTAAGCTTGTCTTCTTGCTCTTTCACTGCGAGTTCAAGGAAGAGAAAACATAACAATCAGCACTAGCAGGACGCTCTCTGTGGCGAAAAAAGAAGAAAAGGGAATAAAAATAGTTGACTGTATATATAGCCAAATTATTTTTTAAAAGAAGGTATCGGTACAGCGTTATTAATAAAATTCCGATATCACAGAATGAAATAATAAGATGCTGATTAACAAAGGTAATAAAAGCCTTTAACGGCACCCAAAAACGTTCACCTCTAAGCTCAATAAATATAAACAAACGCTCATTGAAAGCTATTTTCAACGTTGTAAATGACAATATGAAGTCATAAAAAATAGACAACATTATATTTAAAATATCGATCACTACGAGCGATAATATGCCCTAAGAAAAGAACATAAATAATACATTAAAATTAAAATATAAAAGTCAACATATGCATCCAATGCTATATATAAAATAGAGACGTTAAGAATTGCTAAATTCAGCCATTATATTTACCAATTAGGTTATATATAATAAAAATGAATCGTAATAAAAATAGAGCTATCCGACAAAATTTATCGACTGTTTGATCTATAATTATAGATTAACAATTTTTCCATACGTAGAATTAGCACAAAATAAACAATATTAATGTGCTACAAATATTGCTAATGTAAATAAACCAAACAACGATGATACATATTTACTGATAAAAAATAAAGACAAAGACACATAGCTGTTACTTTAAAGACACATTATCAACTAACTGATAACTGCATTTAGTGACATTAATTTGTACCCTCTATTTAATCTTGTCTTTTAATACGCTGGTATGTTTCTGAGATGTAACTTTTATGAGGTATATAAGTAACAATGGAAGTCAAATCTCAACTCTCATCATTAAAAAATACCGTCTCTTCAGGTTGGAAAAGTGTCATTCCTTTTGCAAACTTCAATATTGAAGAGAATCACACCTTTGACATGACCCATTTTGAAGGTCTGTGGCTAAAGCAATACCTCTCAACTATCACGCCTGAGTATCATGCTTTATCCACTCAAATTACAAAAATAGCCCAGTCAGTAAATCCTTTAACCTTTAACTTCTATAGTTTAGCGCTATGGACGAGCCCAGATCGCTACACGCAATTACATACACTGTGCCACTACAGCGCATTACTCAATAGCTCTATTCGTTTTCATTTAGATGAAAATAAAGGTGACAACATCAACTTGTGGCTATTAAGTAATGAACCGATCGCAAAACATTCAACAGAAAGCCTATCGTTATTGGCTTTACACTTTGCGCTATTATTGAATGTCATCAAGCAAACGTGGGGCACACAAACACTTAAAGGTGATGCGTATTTACCCTCGCTGACCAATTTACGTATCGAACAACCGTTGTTTGATAACCTGATTGCGTCATCTGCACTGAATATAAAATGCCACTATAGCTTTCCGTTGATCCGCCTGACTTTTAGTAAAAAGTCGTTATCCTTGCCATTAACCGATTCTGATCCGGTGATCCATCAAAACAGCTTATGGCAGTTAAAACATCAGCTCGTAAACTATCAGCAGAACAATGTGATTCATCAAGTTTACCGTGCGCTCAGAAGCCTACCTGATTTAGAGGCCGCCTCTGGCAACCATATCGCAAGTTTAATGGACATCAGCTTTCGCACCTTAAATAGACGTTTAGCATGTTTATCAACAAGTTATCGTGGGGTTTTAGAAAACTATAAATTAGAAATGGCGTTATCCCTGTTAGATAATTCAGAGTTAGGGTTAGCTGACATTGCACAGCAATTAGGTTTTTCTGATCTCAGTACCTTTTCACGCGCGTTTAAACGCTGGACAGGACTATGCCCGTCTCAGTTAACCAGTAAAAACCAAACAATAGCACCGCGTGTGGTTTCACATTGGGAACTCATTTAAGACTCGTTACTTCACTATTGTTCAATTAGCTGCTAAATAGGTAGCTGATTGTAGTCGATAAGCTAACGAGATAGGCTTTAATTTTGTGAAAACCTTAAACCAGACCAGCGCATTCTGCTAAACTCCGTCGACAGATTTCGCGATGGTAGGAACACTCAATCATGAGCCAAGAACAAATCAACAACCCATTACACGGTTTGACGTTAGAAAAGATCCTTGTACGTTTACAAGAGCACTACGGATGGGAAGGGCTAGATGCAAGAATTAAAATTAACTGTTTTTACAGCGATCCCTCTATTAAGTCGTCTTTAAAGTTTTTACGCAAAACCCAATGGGCAAGAGACAAAGTAGAAGCCTTATATATTGAGACTTTTTGTAAGTAACCCGATTGGCATACGCACTTTAACTAATACATAAGTAAGGTATGCCATTTCTTCTTCGCTGCTCACCTCTCCCTTTCTTTAAATAACCATCACAATCAACAGTCTTACTATATTGTTTAACCAATCCGAATAATGATATCGATGTCATTAAATGTGGTTAGTTGTTCTAGCGCACTTCTGTCGAGTAGACGACACCTGTTACCAAGTGTCGTCCCTCTAAGAACCCAGCGTGCAACTTTCACCGCACTAGGCTCAAGCCTTCACGAAGGCACCGATTGGCACCCAGCAACTTATAAAGCAGCGAGAGCAGGCTCATGCCAAGAGTTACGGCATTGCTTCTTTGATTTTCTCTTTGCCAAGTATTCTTGGTATTGAGGATCAAAAGGCGTAGCAGCGCTCCTGATTTTCACATGTCTCTCTATTGGCACCTTGGCTATTTGAAACAGATTGAACTGACAGTCCATATTCATGATCTTCTGCCAACCGTGAAATTGCCATTGGCCTTGACGGTTGATGAAGTACTTAAGGGCGATCCAAGTTCTGGATTTTGTTGGATGACGCCTTTTTGCCCAGTGCCATAACGTATGGAATAGCTTGTGACCTACATATCCGAATACCTGTTTAGCCACGCAGTGTCGATAGTAATTCGACCAGCCCCTTAGTTTCGGATTTATTAACTTAATTAAATCGTTAACGGGGATAGTTGCGTGCTTTTTGATGAGTTCGCGCAAGTTGGTCAAGAACAGTAGTGTATTGGATTTGCTCGGTTTAATGAGTAATTTCCCTTTGTATTTCCTATGGTTAAAACCTAGAAAATCAAAACCACGACTGATATGAGTCATGTGCGTTTTCTCTTCGGAGAGTGTTAGGCCTCTTTCTGCTAAGAAATCAGCAATCAACGGTTTGATATCGTTCTCCAGCACTTCCTTTGAAGCACAGGTGACGACGAAGTCGTCGGCGTATCCAATAAAGTTGGCTCTAGCACCCTTTTTAAGTGCGGTAGGCTTTATGTGCTGCTCCAGCCCCGCAAGAGTCATTAGCATCAAGGTTGGGGATATAACCCCTCCTTGAGGTGTTCCCTCATCAGTACGATAGAACAGCCCTTTATCCATAAAACCAGACTTTAGCCATTGTTCCAACATGCGTTTATCGACGGCAATGTTATCCATTAACCATTGATGTCCGATCTTGTCGAAACAAGCTTTGATATCTCCCTCAAGAACCCATTGTGCAGATTTCTTTAGCGCCAGACATTTGAAGCACTGAGCGATTGCATCGGCAGTACTACGGTTTGGTCTAAATCCGTAACTATTAGGGTCGGCAAGTGTTTCTGACACTGGCTCTAGTGCAAGAAGATGAAGCGTTTGCTGCGCTCTATCGACCATACAGGGGATACCCAGTGGTCTAAGCTTGCCGTTTTTCTTGGGGATGTAGATACGCTTGAGCGGTTTGGCTTTATAATCTTTTCTGCTCAATTGATTGACTGCTTTCATGCGGCGCGTATCTGTATTCCAGATAACGCCGTCAATTCCAGGCGTTTTACTGCCTTTATTTTGTGATACCCGCTTAACAGCAAGAAGTTTTGCTGAGCGTGAGTGAGTCAGTATCCACTGCACCGCTTTCGCTTTGCCGTGTTTACCTTCTCGTGTTGCCTTTGCAATACGCATCTGAAGCTTTAAAACATGGGATTCAACGGCCTTCCAATTGATGGATTGCCATTGAGCACTGTCAGGAGAGGCACTAATCTCTTTTGAAATCATCATTTGCGTTTCTCCTTGAATAAAGTTCTTCAAATTATCTTGCAACGGAAGACCAGTTAGAAGTCAGCTCACTTTCGTGCCAGATAGAGACCTGTATCTGCATCGTTACAATGCAGCCTTCGCTTTTTCCAACATCCTCTACCTGCATCACTATCGGTCGCAGAGACTTTCCCAGTGGGAGTGATACAGGCTTACCGTGTTCCGTATGTCGCGCAATGTCAGTTTAGATGCCCGCTATGGTGCGGAGAGTTCAACGATCACGAAAGAGCATGGGGCAATCTCTTTCCGACTCTCGTGCCTTTTGGCTACAGCGTATTAACCACTTCCGCTGTTTCATAATATAACGCACCTTACGCGGATTCACTTATGTTCATCATGCTGACTACCTAGCACTCACCCGATGTTGTGGTTATCAGGAGGATCGTCCTCTCACGACTTCAATCCCGATTGGAAAATACCAACCTTCGTTACATTGTCAGAGCCGCTACTTTATTCAGGCTCCTAGGTTCATCTGGTGATACAGATGGTTCACTCGTTGAGCGGTGAACAGCGCTTCATACGACATCACGTCGCACGCCCCTTTATGAGTTAGACCTAATACTCATTCATATCGTATTAATGTGATTTTGGATTAGTTTTATTAGGCCAACTTTATCTGTCAGTAAAACGTCACTTTTAGGTTTTCATGCGCAAACTCCGCCCCTGATTGAATACTTTGAAACTAGTAACATCATTAACAAAAACACAATGTCTATTTTTTGTTTTTCCTATGCTTTTTCTTATGGCGATGCATGCTTTGCTGTACAATCACCTTGGGCTTCAATCATGATATGCGTGAAAGATCAATTAAAAGCAAGATTAAGAATGCACGGTTGGGATGGTAAAAATAATGTTTTTCTAAGAAGAAGTGAAGATGTCTTAGAAATTGATGCAACCTCTCAGGTTAATATAAGAACTATTGGCAGTTTACTTGACACCATAGATGATTGGTATGGTGCGATTGGTAATGCCACTTTAAAACTAGCTGTCTCAGGATTCACAACAACATTTGATAATGAACCGTATTTTATCGTTGAGAAAATAGGTTTTTATTTAAAGGATACTTACGATTTTTTATCGGATAGTAAATGGACTAAATTTGGTTTATCAGAACCACTAGGTATATGGAGTAAATCGGGAACTTTAGATAAAGCTAAAGCATCAATCTATATTAGTTCTTATACACAAGGGCTATTTGGATTATTGGCAAGAGAGTTTTCAGATTATGTTCCTGTTGAAAATGATGATTTTAGGTCATGGCAGAAAAAACATAATTCGGGTGGTGATTATATTGTTTTCTCTGACATTATATGGATGGAACCTTTAAATAAGGATAAATCGGTAAAATTATAATGGCAAATTATTTAAAATTAACTTTAATATTAATAGTTCCGTTTTTTTTATTTTGGTGGGCTGTGTTGTCACCAGTTTCCTTCATTGATGATAGTCATTCTCATACAATAATTAGTCCAGATAAAAAATGGAAAATAGTTTTATCACCGGTAACAATGACAACACCATTATCTTTAATTCAAGGATTGGAAGGTAAAAGATATATAACATTATTTGACAAAAATGGTAATTATATAGGACAAAGTACACCTTTTTGTATTATGAGGATGGAACAATATAATATATTATTCCCGTCAAAGGACAGGCCGTATCTTGGTGTTTTACCAGAGAATTGTGATTATGATATACCGATTAATAAAAAAAAATGGTGGAGTAAGATCATAGGATTCATTTCTTATTGATATCACTGCTATATCTTTTGATGATTTAACTTTATTAGTACGCATAAATAGCTTTATTGTTAAATGACCGTCCACAGTGGCAGTCTTTTTGTTCCCTAAAGATACTTTGTGAAGAAGTTACCAATACTTTCTCTAATGCTTATCAGCCTAAATAGAATAGAAAGCCTAAGAAGGTTTTGTCCAAAAGTGTGTTAGGCGAAGCTATGATCGCAGTGTGATAAATACAGGTTATCTAATGAGTCACGTACTCTGTCCACTATAGCCATTCGTTATTGGTTGCTATATTCAGACAAATAAAAAACAGAAAAGAAAAGCTCTCACTTATCTTTTCTGTTTCTTTTCACTTATTGTTGATTAATAAATGATTATTTAGCTTCTACACTTTTCAAATAAGCCAAGATTTCATCTTTAAGCAATAGTTTTTCTTTTTTAAGCTTATCAATAACATCTTCGTCGTAACCGTCTTTCGCTGTCATCTTTTCAATTTCAGCGTTAAGCTCGCTGTGTTTATTGTATAGACGATCAAAAGCAACTTCTTTACCTTTTAAAGAATCGATTAACTCTTTGTATTCTGGAAACATCGGAACTCTCCTCATAAATAGCTTATGTCTTAGTTATACGCCTTCTATCTAATTAAATTAAGACAAAAATCACACTTTTTCTGCTCTATTTATGAAAAACAATATTACTATTTAAAGCCATTGAATATGGCTTTAAATAGGCGCAAGGCGACTTAACTACAAATTTCAGCGAGAGTTCTTAAGCGGCGTTCAGATTGAGCAACAAACGGGTTTTTCTGATCCCATGCGTAACCTGCCAGTATCGAGCACACCATTTGTTTTATTTTAGGATCGGGATCGGTATAGAAAATCACTTTTTGTAATTCACCAGAGTACCAACCTTCGACATAGGTACGGAAGGTATTTACCCCTACCATTAATTTATCGGCATATTCTTGCTGCCAATTAACCTCATCGCCTGCTAATTGCTTCAATAAGGCGCTAACAACCAAATCTGCCGATTGCATTGCAATGGTCACGCCTGATGAAAATACAGGGTCTAAAAACTCCCCTGCATTGCCTAATAACGCATAGTTGTTCGTCGCAAGGTGTTTTACATTGGCAGAATAACCGCCAATTTGCGCAGCAGGATTGGCGTATTCAGCTTTGCTAAGCAGCTTATTTAATGTTGGCTCTTGCGCCACAATTTGCTGCAATGCGGTTTTTTCATCAGCATCGTATTGGGCTAAAAATTCAGGCTCTGCCACCACACCTAATGAGCAAGTCCCGTTGCTAAATGGAATAAGCCAAAACCACACATCTTCATTTGTTGGGTGAACGGAAATTAAAATCTTTTCACGATCGTGCTCAACACCGCTATCTTCAATATGATCCACCACATGGGTAAAAATGGCATGACGCACAGGTAAACAAGACGGCTGCTCTAAATCGAGTAAACGCGGTAATACACGCCCAAAACCACTGGCATCTAAAATAAAGTCGGCTTCGAGCGTATAGGTTTGTCCTGTTAACGCATCACGAACCGTAATAACGGAGCGAGTGTCCCCACATTCAATTGCTTCTACGTTGTGTTGGTAACGAATTTCAACCCCTTGCTTGGCCGCTTCATCGGCTAACACTTTATCAAAGTTGCCACGCTGTACTTGGTAAGTCGTACCAGCGCCTGCTGTGAATTTATCGCGAAAATCAAACGCCGTATAGGTATCACGACGGCGAAATGCAGCGCCATTTTTATATTGAAAATCAGCGCCTGTTACTGCATCGAGCATATTGGCTTTTTTTATCACTTCCATACAGGCAGGTAATAAGCTTTCGCCGATAGAAAAACGAGGAAAAGTGTTTTTCTCTAAGACAACAACATCAATATTATTTTGATTGAGCAACGCTGCTGCAACAGAGCCTGATGGGCCTGCGCCAATAATTGCAACTTGGGTACGTTGTCTACTATTCAACATCTTTTTCCTTTTATTAACACTGTAAATGTCTTACCTGACAGGTGTGAGATAAGAAGCAACGATCGGTTTGGATATATTTTCAGCGCAGAGTTTAACAAAGTTATTTCTTCACACCATACAACGGGGAGCGCTTTATCTTAAAAAACAGCAATTAGGGGCATTGTTTTATTTTCTCACAGGAGAGATCACATTTTCGTTTTAAGACGTACACACTGTAAATACGTCATGAAAAATCAGGAAGATGCCCATGAACTCTTTTTTGCTTCTGACTCTGTTATTACTTCCTGTAATATCTGGTTGTGCCAACCAAGCATTTTTCTCACCATCAAATAATGATATGCCAAGTAAAGAGGTCGTTTGGCTTGATTCGCTCTCTGGCAATAAAATTGCTTATCGCTATTATCATCCCACGAATACTTCTTCTATGTCGTCACCTGATCTTCGCGGTACTGTGGTTCACTTTCATGGTAACAGTGGGCAAATGGAGCAAACCCAAGAAAAAGTCGCATGGCTGACAGATTATGGTTTTAACGTGATCACTTTCGACTATTCAGGCTTTGGTCACTCAACAGGGACGGCAACAGACAAAGATGCGTACCTTGATGCGATTTCGATCCTTAATTACATCAATCAATATAACCACCAGCCATTATTTGTTGTCGCTACTTCTACTGGAAGTAATATCTTTTTACGGGCTTGGGCTGATAATCCGATTGAAATTGACGGTATTATTCTCGACTCCCCCTTTACCAGTTATGTTAAAGAAGCGCAGTTTGTTTTAAGCCAAAGCCCTTTTGGTAAACTCTATGATTGGTTTGCACTGGTAATTATGCGAGATGATTATGCCGCAGAGCAGAGCCTACATCGGGTGCCGGAAAGTCATGCCTTGGTAGTACACTGTGAAGAAGATAGCGTTGTGCCGTTTGAATTTGGTGAGACCCTCTATCAACAGCTCAAGGGGAATAAAGAATTTATGGCTTTCGATGATTGTCGCCACGCGAGAGCCATGACAGGCGACCATCCTCGTTATCAGCACAATATTGCCCAGTGGTTAGTTAACACCGAGCAATATGTGAGACAAAATAACCGAGAGCAAGTCACGCAAATGATCGCTTATAATGAATAGTTCGGTTCGTTTATGCGGCTGATAAGGTTAATAAGGTATGACCTAAACCAATATTGTCTTCGCGCTCTGTCACAATAAAGCCCGCTTCTTTGACGATTTCTAGAAAATCATCACTGCGATAGAAACGACTATTACCGTTGGCTAAACAAGTGAAATATAACGAGGTCGCATTCAAGCTATAGGTCGCCGCTTCGTAACGCTGTGCATCCCAGAAAAGCTCTAAAATATACACCACCGCATCAGGTGACATCGCTTCACGTACGCGACGTAAAATACTCAGTATTTCCATCGGTGAAAAACAATCTAAAAACTGGCTCATCCACCACACATCCGCTCCTTGCGGTAATGCTTGAGATTTATCCAGTAAGTTAGTGCCTACACCCAAAATGCGTTCTGCCAGCCCTTTTTCTTTGGCTTGCGTAAGTGCCATCTCAATTTGTTGTGGTAAATCGATAATAGTAACGTTCACATCAGGATCATACGCACAACACTGTTGCGCCCACTTACCCGTGTTGCCACCGATATCAAATAAGCGTTTAGGCTTTTTCGCAAAGACACGTTCAAGTAGTAACGGAAATGAACGATCAGAATAGAAATGGTCGAAATTAAACCAACTTTCTTTGGCGGCCATAGGTAGTTGAGATAGCCCTTGATAAATGGTTTCCCAATCGCCTAATTCAACAAGGCCTGCGGGTTTGCTTTCTTTAATAGATTGAGAAAGGTGCATCATCGCGGCGTAACAAACATCTGCGGTAAAATCGATATTTGCTCGAGTCATACCATCGTGCAGTAAATAATGTCCCAGATTGGCTAAACGGTATTTTGGCGCGTGCCAAGTGACAATATGTGCGCTTAGGCCCATATCTAATAACACTTTTACACCATATTCACTGATCCCTGTTCGCTTTGAAATGGCAACAGCATCCAACCCATCTTTTTTTACTTCATCTAATGCGGCTAAGATACCAAGATCACGCAGAGATTTAGCGGTTTGAAATACGATAGGAGCGAAAGCAAGTTTTTGCGCTTCTGTTTTTGCATCAAGAGCATTGAAAGGATCTACAGAATAATCGGTCACACGACACCTACATAGGTTAAACAGTTGCCGCTTATTCTATCGACCCTTTACTCACTCTTATTGTTTTAAAACAAATTATCAGTCATTAGTTAATATCATTCGCTATGCACTTATTACGATAATTTTATTAATAGTTCTGAATAGTTACACCAAGTTGTTGTTGGATAGAGCGAGATAATTTCATCACCCAGTTATTGTAATTGCGGTGAATATCTGTGCCGTCATAATCCAAATTTTGACTTTTTTTATAATCAATACTGTAACTTAATGTTGAATACGAAATGTCGACCGTTGCGGTATGAGTTCGAACAGAAAGGGTTGCCACAATCAAGCCAGGTTTTATTACTCGAGCGCTCCATCCTCGTTGCTCTGCTGCGGTTAATATCGCTTTTTGCACATCATCAATAGAATGTTGTTGCCCAGTGACAGTGCTCGGCACATAGACATCGTTTAAATTCATGACAGGTTTGCTGGTACAACCTACAATCAGCAAACTCGCCATTATACTAACTAGGGTCTTTTTCATTTAACGCTCGTCATGGTTTTAATTAATCGTCAATAAAGATTATCATCTAGATTGATAGCAGCAAACAAGATAGACATTCCATTTTGGAATGAATGACACCTTGAAAACATTACATAATATTTTTCATGGTAGATGCCATAAACAACACAAATATGTTTTTCAATCACAGGTAGACTTTATTATCATAAGCCACATTCATTAGAACACGATATTTATTGCAAACGGTTAACCATGAACTCTGTGCACTTTACAATCAACCAGTGGGAAGCTCGCTCACTTGGCTTGTCATCTCTCGCTGAGTGGCAGCAATGGGCAATAACCCAAGACTGGCCTCAAGCACCAGAGCCTATCGTGTTTGATAAAATACCGCCGATGATGCGACGCCGTATGAGTAATTTAACCAAATTGGCGTTACAAACAGCTTTGCATATCTCAGAACAACAGCAGATTGATTACATTATTTTCTCAAGCCGTCATGGTGAATTACACCGCACTGTTAATTTAGTTGAATCGATCATTGAGGGTGACGATGCATCCCCCATCGCCTTCTCGCAATCGGTTCACAATACAGCAGCAGGGCTTTATACCATCATCACTAAACAGCCAATCCCTGTGACATCGTTATCGGCAGCAGAGCACACGCTTCACTCTGCACTCATCGAAGCGGCGTGTTATCTAAGCGAAAATCCAGACCACCAGGTTTTATTAGTCGATTTTGATGAACCATTACCTGAACAATATCAAGAATTTGAAACCCAACCTCATCAAGGTTACGCATTCAGTGCTATCTTATCTGCAGGTAATGGCTACACGCTACAGTGGAATGAAACAGACAGAAGCAGCAAGGAAGTCGCTATGGGATATCCACAAACATTAGATGTCATTAAACATCTCGCTTTAGATAACGAAGCGTTTAGCCTGTCAGATCAGCGTAACCACTGGCATTGGGTACGAAACAAGTGACAGCATCAAGACTCACTCTGTCACAACAGCTGAATAAATATTGGCGTATTGTTGCAACCGGATTTTGCTTTAGTTTATTTGGTGTTGGCGCACTTACCTTAACCTTCATTATTTTCCCGTTAATGACGCGAACGGCAAAAAATACCCAACAGCGCGAATTTAAAATACAGAAAATTATTCAACAATCGTTTGATTTTTTCTGTCGCACCATGCGTTTTTGCGGCACGATTGATTACCGTTTTGAAAACACAGAATTATTAGAGGACGATAGAAATTGCCTTATTGTGGCCAATCATCCCAGTTTAATTGATTATGTTCTGATCGCTTCTCGACTTCCTCAGTGCGACTGTTTGGTAAAAGCGGCTATTTGGCATAACCCATTTATGAAAGGCATTGTGAAAGCCGCTGGTTATATTCCCAATAGAGATCCAGAAAGTTTGCTCGATGACTGTAGTGAACGATTAGGTAGCGGTAATGTCTTATTAGTTTTTCCTGAAGGCACCCGTACTACGCCGGGGAAAAAATCAAAATTACAACGTGGGGCTGCACAAATAGCAGTTCGCACAGCGTCGGATCTCCGTGTTATTCATATCACGGTTGAACCTAGCTTTTTAACCAAAGAAAAAAAGTGGTATCGCGTTCCCGACAGCAAGCCTTTCTTCTTAGTCGAAGTAAAGGATAAAATAGCGGTTGGATCATTTCTTGAAAGTAGTGATTCCGCCACAACAGCAGCACGTAAGCTCAACCGTTATCTTGATGATGCTCTTTTTCCTGCTCAACACACTGTTCAGCATCATGATAACAATCACAAGTAGGTACTATGGAACAACTACATAACGAATTAAAAACACTCATCATTGATGCATTAAACCTTGAAGACATCACCATTGATGATATTGAAACAGATGCCCCGCTATTTAATGATGGCCTAGGTTTAGATTCTATTGATGCGCTGGAATTGGGTTTAGCGATTAAGAAAAAATACAATATTGTTATTGATGCAGATGACACCAATACTCGTGAACATTTTGCATCAGTTGCTAACTTAGCAAACTATATTTCTAATAATAAAAACTCATAAAATAGCGTAAAAAAAATGACAGAAGCGAATCGTAACCAAGTTTTTGACCAAGTGAAAAATGTTCTTGTGGAACTGTTTGAGCTTGATGCAGATGACATTCAACCGCAAACCAATCTATACACTGAACTTGATTTAGACAGTATTGATGCCGTTGATTTAGTCGTTCATTTACAAAACATTACTGGTAAGAAAATCAAACCTGAAGAGTTCAAAACTGTCCGTACCGTTGATGATGTGGTTGATGCAGTGATCGAGCTTATTGAGGAATAATTGATGATGCGTTTGCTGACAGGTGTGTCAGCATTAGCGTTACTCGCCTACCCCCTTGCGGTTTACTATGGTTTAAGCCGTTGGGGGTTAGGGGTGGTTGCTGGGTTACTGGCAGTATTGTTTTTACTCCGCATTATCGCGGCGAAACAAACTCAGCTTCGTGAACTTAAGTATATTGCATGGCTCAGCGGTGGCGCGGGATTAATCCTCGCTTTACTCGGCAGCATTTTTCGTGAACATGGCTGGTTTCTTTATTACCCAGTGATCGTCAATATTCTTATGCTTGGGCTGTTTAGTGCCAGTTTATGGCAAAAACAGAGTCTCATTGAACGACTAGCACGACTGCAAGAGCCAGATTTACCACCAGATGGCGTTCGCTATACCCGCAATGTCACTAAAGTATGGTGTGTATTTTTCATTGTTAATGGTTCAATCGCACTGACGACCTGTTTTCTTCCACTGCAAATATGGACGTTATACAACGGGTTGATCAGCTACCTTCTTGCGGGCAGTCTGTTTGCGATTGAATGGGTTGTACGACAATTTGTTCAACGTAAATCACAGTGAGAAATCAATCTCTAATTATTGCTCCTCTCTACTTGTTCTACCTTCAACACCGGAATTACCATGAAACCATTAATACTGCCGACAACAATGATTCCGTTATCTCAATTAATGCAGCAGTCTGATCGCCAATCTCCGGTGTCTGTTGATCCATCAGGTCATCAATCATGGCAGCAGTTTCACAACGATGTTGCTTTGCTGAGTGAAAAACTAAACAGCTATGAACAACAACAATGGGCAATATGTTGTGAAGATAGCTACTTCTTTGCTGTTGCTTTTATGGCATTAGCCCACAGTAAACAGCACATGGTGTTACCAGGTAATCACCAGCCAGCTGCACTTGCAGAGCTTAGTCACCATTTTGATGGCTTACTCCACGATAACAATATTCAATGCCCAGCATCGTGTATTAGCCTTAAGCTGAATACTATAAGCTGGCAGTCCTCACTCAATGTTCCTATTGTATTTGAACCACTAACGCTCGCTGATATTCAACTGACGCTATTTACGTCTGGCTCTAGCGGAAAACCTAAAGCCATTCTTAAAAACCTCGCATTATTAAATAACGAAATTGCCCAGTTAGAAATGCTATGGGGACAACAATTAGCGCAAACCACGATTGTTAGTACCGTTTCACATCAACATATCTATGGCTTATTGTTCCGTATTTTATGGCCGCTGTGCTGCGATCGTAGTTTCAGTCGTTTTGATTTGATCTACCCAGAGCAGGTAATGGCACAAGCCAGTGATGATTGTGTGCTCATTAGCAGCCCTGCGTTGCTAAAACGCCTTGATAATGAGGAAAAAACACAACACTATCGCGCCATTTTCTCTTCTGGTGGGCCGCTACCCTTAGCGGCAGCTCAACAATGCCAAACACTATTTAACCAGTTACCTTTTGAAGTCTTTGGTAGTACGGAAACCGGAGGGATTGCTTATCGTCAGCAACATGATGCTTCGACGCCGTGGCAACGCTTCCCTGTCATTGACATCGCACTGAATGCAGAGCAATGCCTTAAGATCTTATCGCCGTTTATTGATCAAGAACGGTGGTATCAAACCAGTGATCATTGTGAACAAATCGATAACGATCATTTCATTTTAAAAGGTCGTACCGACCGCATTATTAAAATAGAAGAAAAACGTATTTCGTTAACCGATGTTGAGCAGCGCCTGTGTTCGTTACCATGGATTGAAGAAGCCGCAGTATTACCCTTAGAGCAAAATAATCGTCTTATTTTAGGCGCAGTGATTACACTCTCAAATGAAGGAAAAAAAGACATTCAGCAACGTGGAAAAGGGAAATTTTGGTTGCTCCTGCGCCAACAACTTCGCCAATGGATTGAGCCGGTTGGTATTCCGCGCAGCTATCGCCTTGTTGATAGCATTCCTTTAAATACGCAAGGAAAGCGTTTAGTTAGCGATCTAGAATCGTTATTTACTGATGACGCCTCGACATAGTAAGCATAATAATGATGACCAATAGAACACCCACATTACTCGCTCAACATATTGATGGTTATAAGGCCGAGATCACCTTGCGCCCTGACAACCAACTCTCTGATTTTCAAGGGCACTTCCCAGCTTTTCCGTTATTACCCGGTGTGAGCCAAATTGACTGGGCAGTACATTTTGCCAAGCAATGCTTTTCTGATATGCCGACCTTATTTAACGGTATGGATGTGATTAAATTCCAAGAGCCAATCTTGCCAGATAGCACCATCACGCTCACACTTGAATGGCGTGACGATCAGCAAAAACTGCATTTTAGCTATACCTCAATCGATGCTAGTAACACGCTACATAAACATTCATCAGGTAAAATTAAGCTAGGTCGTCAACATGTGTGAATTTAAGCCCTGTTTTCTGATCCCTTGCTATAACCATGGCGCAACGGTGCCTGCCGTTGTGAATGGGTTGATAAATTATGATTATCCCATTGTCATTGTTGATGACGGTAGTGAATTAGCCACCCGTAAAATTTTATCGGAACAAGCCAAACGCCCCAATATTAACATTGTCACCCTGCCGCAAAACCAAGGTAAAGGGGGGGCGGTTATCGCTGGCATAAAACAGGCACAAGCACTTGGCTTTACCCATGCAATTCAAATTGATGCCGATGGTCAGCACGATTTATCTGCGTTACCTAAGCTGCTCAATGAATCAAAAAACTATCCTGATTCACTGATTTCAGGCCAACCGATTTACGATGAATCAATCCCTAAATCGCGACTTTATGGCCGTTATGCCACCCATATTTGGGTCTGGATTGAAACCCTTTCGTTTGCTATCAAAGACAGTATGTGTGGTTTTCGCTCATACCCTATCGATGCCGTGATGAATGTGATTAATCACAACAAGCTTGGTTTAAGAATGGATTTTGATACTGAAATCATGGTGCGTTTTTACTGGGATAACGGCGATATTCGTTTTATTGATACCAAAGTTATTTATCCAAAAGATGGCATCTCTCACTTTGATGCATTGTGGGATAACGTCAAAATTAGTTGGATGCATACCAAGCTATTTTTTGGCATGTTGCCACGTATCCCTAAGCTGATTAAACGAAAGTCACCCGATCAACAACATTGGTCATCCCATGCCGAGCGCGGCACCATTGTAGGGATCAAAACATTACTTGCGGTGTATTCTCTGCTCGGACGAAAAGCATTTAATCTGATCTTAAAAGCTGTGATGGGCTATTACTACTTAACAGGGAAAGCGGCTCGCAAAGCATCTGAAGATTATCTAGAGCAACTTGAACATTACGCCAGTGAAAATCAGCTTTCCTTGCCGAAAAAGCTCAACAGCTATGATCATTTATTATCGTTTGGTCATACCATGCTCGACAAACTTGTGGCATGGAAAGGGGATTATTCAGAGCAACACTTAACCATTCATGGTAGTGAACATTTTGATGATCTCGCCAAACGAAAACAAGGTGCCATCATTTTAGGCTCTCACCTTGGAAATCTAGAACTTTGTCGTGCGTTAAGTTCTCGTCATCCCGATATAAAAGTTAATGCTTTGGTCTTTACCGAACACGCAGAGCGCTTTAATGCGGTATTAAAAGCCATTAACCCTGATTCCGATCTGAACCTTATTCAAGTCAATGAGCTCAGCGCAAGTACTGCCATCATGTTGCAGCAAAAAATTGAGCAAGGCGAATGGGTGGTGATTGTCGGTGATAGAACGTCGGTCACCAAAGAGCAACGTGTGGTATGGGCCGATTTCTTAGGTAAACCCGCCCCGTTTCCACAAGGCCCGTTTATTCTGGCTTCGGTCATGAAAGCGCCAGTGTATTTACTCTTTGGTTTACGTGATGACAGCCAAGCAGATCCCCATTTTGATATTTACTTCGAACCCTTCAGCGATGCTTTGATCTTACCTCGTAAAACACGAGAAACGGCATTACAACAAACAGTTCAAGACTATGCATCACGGCTAGAATCTTACACAATTCAAGCCCCATTGCAGTGGTATAACTTTTTTAATTTTTGGCAGCTTAGTGGAAAAAATAATGACAACGACTAATTCAACAACAACTCAACAAACCATTAAGTTTGGTGCTGAACGCCTCACAATTGAAGATGTTTGCGCGATTGCCAATGGTGCTCATGCAGAAATGAACAACGACACGGCATTTAATGAAAAGATTGATCGTGGCGTGGCATTTCTTGAACGCTTATTAAAAGATGAAGGCGTCATTTATGGTGTCACCACAGGCTATGGTGACTCTTGTACTGTGGCGATCCCACCTAAATTGGTTGACGAATTGCCACTGCACCTTACACGCTTTCATGGTTGTGGTTTAGGTGAAGTGCTACAGCAACCTCAAGCTCGCGCAGTCCTTGCCACACGTTTATGTTCTCTGTCACAAGGCGTTTCAGGCGTGAGTCATGAGTTGCTCAACCAGTTAGTCACGCTGATTAATCATGACATCGTGCCACGTATTCCAGAAGAAGGATCTGTGGGTGCTAGTGGTGACTTAACACCACTGTCTTATGTTGCAGCGACCTTAATTGGTGAGCGTGATGTTATCTACAAAGGTGAAATTCGCCCCACCGCTGAAGTGTTTGCAGAGCTTGGCATTTCGCCAATCCAATTACGCCCTAAAGAAGGGTTAGCGTTAATGAATGGCACATCTGTGATGACCGCATTGGCCTGCCTCGCCTACAAACGCGCCGAATATCTTGCGCAAATGGCAACCAAAATCACCGCGATGGTTTCTGTTGCCATGCAAGGTAATGATTTCCACTTTGATGAGGCACTGTTTGCGGTAAAACCTCACCCGGGTCAACAACAAATCGCAAGTTGGTTACGCTCTGATCTGCAAGCTGAACGTCCACCTCGTAACAGTGATCGCTTACAAGATCGCTACTCTCTCCGTTGTGCGCCGCATGTTATTGGGGTTTTACAAGACAGCCTGCCTTGGCTACGCCAAATGATTGAAAACGAACTCAACAGCGCCAACGATAACCCAATTATTGACGGTGATAACGAGCGTGTTCTGCATGGTGGTCACTTCTATGGCGGTCATATTGCGATGGCAATGGATACGCTAAAAACAGCCGTCGCTAATATTGCCGATCTACTCGATCGTCAAATGGCTCAACTAATGGATTATAAGTTTAATAATGGCTTACCCTTTAACTTAACCGGTGCCGTTGGTGAACGTAAGCCGATCAACCATGGCTTTAAAGCCGTGCAAATTGGGATTTCAGCATGGACCGCAGAAGCATTAAAACACACCATGCCAGCCAGTGTTTTCTCTCGCTCAACGGAGTGTCATAACCAAGATAAAGTCAGTATGGGAACCATTGCATCACGTGACTGTTTACGTGTATTACAGTTAACAGAGCAGGTGACTGCCGCTTCGTTACTGGCAGCAACCCAAGCCATTGAACTGAGAAAACGTGATGATGAACTTAACGCTTCACACCTCAGTCCTGCATTAACAAAGATGAATCAATCCGTGTTAGAGCACTTTGAACCTGTGATTGAAGATCGCCCGCTTGAACATGATTTACGTCTGTTCATTGATATGATTCAGCAGCAGCACTGGGCGTTGTATTACTAACCTCTATCACGTGTAAAAAATTAACCAAATACTCACTCTACATACAGAGTGAGTATAGTTTTTTAAACTATCATCTTGATAACTTATATTTTCTTATTTTATGTGTGTTGGGAAATCAATAAATGACAGTAGGTAAACCGATATTGATTAGTGCAGAGCTATCACTCACCACAAACTTTCAAGATGCCGATCCAATGGGCGTTATTTATCACGGTAACTACTTTCGCTATTTTGAAGAAGCACGTCATCAGTTAATGAACAAATTGCACTACAGTTATCGTGAAATGGAAGCATCTGGCTATGTGTGGCCTATCATTGATACCCGAGTTAAATACGTAAAAGCGATTCCCTATGATCACCCCATTCGAGTGACGGCAACATTAACTGAATGGGAAAATCGTCTGCGGGTTGATTACGTCATTTATGATGGTGAAACTGGCGCACGTATGACGAAGGGATACACCATGCAAGTGGCTGTTAGTATAGACAAACGTGAAATGTGTTTTGTTTCGCCTAAAATATTTACCGACAAAGTGGAGGCATATCATGCCAACAATGTGTAGTCATTCTCGCTTTAGTGCCCATTTAAAACGCGTGGTAAAAGCATCCTTTACTATGTGTATGTTAGCACTTACCAGCATTTCAGCTCATGCAATAACGCTAGAACAATTACAAACAAAGTTATCTTCAGAGCCTTTAGTGCGCGGTGATTTTAGCCAACAACGTGAAATGGCCATGTTTGATCAACCACTCATCTCTAGCGGTCAGTTTCTCTTATCAGCCAAAAAGGGATTATGGTGGCATCAAACAGCCCCTATGCCTGTTTCTTTAGTGCTAACACAAGATAAACTCAGCCAACAATTTGATAATCAACCTGCACAAGTGCTGGCTGCCAGTAAAAATCCAATGGTATTTTACTTTAGCCACGTATTCTTATCACTGTTTAAAGGCGATACTTCACAGCTTAAAGAGCAGTTTGATTTATCACTGAAAACCTTAAAAGACAGTAAAACCCATGAACAATGGCAGTTAGTGCTTACGCCTAAAGCAGCCCCGTTAAATAAAGTCTTTAGTCAAATTTCAATTGAAGGTGGTCAGTTTATTAATAAGCTAGAGCTAGACGAAATTCGAGGAGATAAAACCCTCATCACCTTTAGCCAACAAACCACCACCCCAACGACTCTGACATCAGAAGAAAAACGTGTTTTCCAATTCTAAGTTAGCCAGCTTATGGCTCGCGATTATGTTGATTTTGGTAGCCGCACTTGGCTACCAACTCACCGCGCGTAAACAGCTCCCTATCGAAACGAACATCTTGGCACTGCTCCCTGAAAATCGCCAAGATCCTATTGCTCAACAAGCGTTTGATCATATCGCCACCAGCATGAGCGACAAAGTCGTCTTTGTTGTCGGCAGTAAAAACAGCGATACCATGATTAAAGCTGCCAACGATTTTAGCCAAGCACTACCTTCGCTAAAACTCTTTAGCCATATTGATGCCAAAGTCAGTCAAGATCAGCAACAAGCATGGGCCAAACTGTATTACCCCAAACGCTTTCAATTGCTCACGCCAGAGCAACAAACGCGACTGCGAGAACATCCCGAGCAACAAACACAAAACGTATTAAATGCCATGTATAACCCGTTTTCTGGCATTACAGGCACAGAGCTTACTAACGACCCATTCTTATTATTTCGTGAATACCTTACCGAGCTCACTGCCAAAGCGGGAAAATTCAGTCTCAAACAAGGTTTTCTCACCACGGAGTATCAAGGTAAGCATTACGCGTTAATTACCGCTAATCTCGCTGGCTCAGCCTATAACATTGAATTACAAGATAAACTTCCCGCTTTACACGCTTTAGAAAAACAAATAGAAAGTAAGTATTCACTTGCAGGTTCCGCATTAGATATTCAGCAAACTGGCGTGATTTTCTATGCCGCCCACGGGACAAAAAGTGCTGAAGATGAAATCAGTACGATTGGATTAGGCTCACTACTGGGCATTATCGTGTTATTGATCGCGGTCTATCGCAGCACCTTGCCTTTAGCCCTTGCCCTGTTATCTATCACCTGTGGTTTAGTTGCCGCCTTTGTCACAACCGTGGCTATTTTTGGCAAAGTGCATCTGTTTAGTTTGGTGTTTGGCGCAAGTTTAATTGGGGTATCGATTGATTATGCTTTTCATTACCTCACCGACAGGTTAGCCGCAGGTAAGCACTGGGATTCACAGCAAGGCTTAAAACATATCTTTAGCGCGATAACGCTCGGTTTAATTACGAGCCTAATTGGTTATTTGGGTATGTTGGTCGCCCCTTTCCCTGGGTTGCAGCAACTCTCTTTATTCTCAGCCATTGGTTTAACTGCCGCCTACGCCACTGTGGTGTGTTGGTATCCAACCCTTGCCGCTAAACCTAGCCCACCTCGGTCGATTCCCTTTGCTAGCGTATTAGGTCGCTGGCTACATATTTGGCAACAGCCGAGTGTTCGCTGGGTAACACCGATCCTATTAGCACTGTTAGCCCTCTATGGTTTAACTAAAGCGAGCTACAACGATGACATTCGCCAGCTACAAGCGCTTCCAGAATCATTACAACAACAAGAAGCCACCATTAAGGCGATTACGGGAGTAAGCAGTAGTCAACAAATGCTGTTAGTGAAAGCGGATAGTGAACAAGCGCTGCTTAATAAAATTGCCTCAACCGATCACACCTTGGATGGATTAATTCAACAAGGAGCATTAAAAAGCTACCAAAGCCTTGGCCAATATATCCCCACACTTGACCAACAAAAAGCCAATTTCGCACTAGTCAAACAGCTTTATCAGGAACAAGGTGCAATACTAAGTCAACGCTTAAACCTTGCGAAACCTGTTACGTTTTCAGCAACCTTTGAACCGTTAACGATGACGCACTTCCTCGCCTCATCTGTTTCTGCCCCTCTTCGCTTCATGTGGTTAGGTTCACTCAAAGATCAGCAAGGTGTAAGTAAATATAGCGCTGTCATTTTACTGCACGACATCAAGCAACAGCACACCATAGCAGAGTTAGCACAACACGATAATGGGTTAACATATCTCAATAAAGCCGATGAAATTTCATCGCTCTTTGGTCAATATAGAGAACATGTCACATGGCTACTGATTGCGGCAAGCTTTGCCATTTATCTGTTACTTGCATGGCGTTATGGCATAAAGCAAGGGGTAAAAATGATCGCGCCATCATTAATTGCAGGGATAGCAGGCATTGCGATCACTAGCTTAACAGGCACCCCACTTAACTTGTTCAACCTATTAGCCTTGATATTAATTTTGGGTATCGGTATTGATTACAGCCTCTTTTTTGCTGAACTAAAACCTAACACAGGACACCAACAAGGGATCACGACATTGCTCGCGATCACCTTGTCAGCATTAACAACGGTCTTATCGTTTGGCTTATTAGCACTGAGTGAAACCCAAGCCATCCACAGCTTTGGTATCACGGTGTTAACAGGTATCATTATCGCTTGGCTACTCGCGCCACTGGCAATGACTCGAGTAAGAACACCACAAACACCCAAATAAGTAAGGCAACGAGCGATGAAAAACAGAAGAAAACGTACAACCAGTATGCTTACTTTATTAATAGCTAGCCTGATGTTAGTGGGATGTGCGACTAAACCAATGGTGCAACAAAACCAAGTTGAGATTGCACCTAATACGCTTGTGACCTTACCGACGCCTGCTCAACTGGGTTACTCATTAACGGCGAGCCAATTAATCACTGCGACATGGAATAAAAAAAGCCATCAACTGCCCGTCCAATTACAAGTTGATCCTAAACGTGTCGCTTTAGCTGGTTTTTCCTCGTGGGGAACGCGTATTTTAAGTTTAGATTACCAAGATCAGAAAGTTGAGACGTACGTGATGCCAGGGCTAGGAGCAACATTACCCGATCCCAAACAAGTATTATTTAATATCATGATCACGCTGTGGCCAATCAATGCTTGGCAAGCCCCATTAGAGCAAGTAGGTTGGCAATTAAAACAAACACCAAACCATCGACAACTAATTGATAGTAAAGGTGATATAATCGCGGACATTGATTATAAAAATGCCAATCCTTTAAAAGGTGAGATTATCTTCACCCATCATCAACAGCACTATACGATTGACATTAAAACACTACAATCGACGGAAAAATAACGAACTCTCAGCCATCATTGAATAACCGAATACGAGCACTATGCAAAAGATAGCCGACAAACAGCCAATCTATATTCGAGGGTGTGGGTTTAACTCAGCGTTAGGCTGTAGTAACGACATTATCCACCAACGCTTACGTCAGGGAATGAGCCCTGATATGCAACCAGTTCAGGGCTGGTTAAATGACGGCTCTGAGACTGTCATAGGTAAAGTATCATCACCATTACCTACCATTGATGACAACGTTTTTCCGCATCAGAATACTGAAAATAATCGTTTAGTTTTATCGGCCTTACAGCAAATTGAAGCTGATATTCATGGCGCAATTACCCAGTATGGTCATGATCGTATTGCCGTCATTGTTGGAACAACCACCTCAGGGATCAGCGATGGTGAACAAGCGTTAACCAGCCAAAAAAACACCCAAAATTTTCCAACCGACTATCACTACCACCAGCAAGAGCCTTCTAATACAGGGCAATTTATCGCTGACTATTATCAGTTAACCGGTCCTTGTTACACCTTATCAACCGCTTGCTCGTCTAGTGGGCGGGTATTTTTATCTGCCAAGCGTATGTTAAAAGCTGGGGTAGTGGATGCTGTTATTGTCGGTGGCGCAGATACTCTCTGTCGTTTAACGCTTAACGGTTTTCATGGTTTAGATTCACTCTCTAGCACCTTATGTAACCCCTTTAGTGATAACCGTAACGGCATAAATATTGGTGAAGGTGCCGCTTTTATGTTGCTAGCTCGCACGCCTGATGAACGCCAACCCGCTCCTCATATTGCGTTACTCGGTATCGGTGATAGCTCTGATGCTCACCATATTTCAGCACCACACCCAGAAGGTACTGGTGCAGAAATGGCAATGCGAAAAGCCCTTAAAGATGCCAAACTTACCCCTGAAGATATTGGTTATATCAACGCCCATGGAACAGCAACCCCGTTAAATGATGCAATGGAAGCAAAAGCGATTGCACGCGTTTTTGGCAATCAAGTCCCTGTGAGTTCAACCAAACCATTAACAGGACACACGCTAGGTGCCGCTAGCGCAGTTGAAGCAGCCATTTGTTGGCATTTACTGCGTTACGACTTACCGCTACCAACACAAATTAATGATGGTGCTGTCGCAGACGATCTGCCAATCCAATTAGCACCTGTAAATACGGCATTCACCAAACCTGTCATGTTAAGTAACTCATTTGCATTTGGTGGTAACAACATCAGCCTTATTATTGGACGTACCGATGACTAATTGCCCTCCATTACATCAACTTTTACCCCATGAAGCACCGATGATCCTTGTTGATGATCTGATTGATGTGGGCGAAAAACATATTCATTGTCGTGTCGCGATCAGTCGCCATTGCCTCTACTTTGATTCAGAAACACAGTCGATCCCCGCTTATGTTGGGATCGAGTTTATGGCGCAAACCGTCGCAGGTTGGTCTGGTTTCCACGCATGGAAAAAAGGTGAAGATGCCCCCATTGGTTTTCTGCTAGGTTGCCGTCGCTACCACAGTGAATGTAGTGCATTTCAAGAACACGAAATTTTAGACATTCATGCCGAACAAATTATGGAAAATAACGGTATGGCTGTTTTTGACTGCAAAATCATTTGTCATCAGCAAATCGTCGCAAGCAGTCAACTCAATGCCTTTGTTCCCTCAAAATCACAATTAGAACAAATGCAACTAGATAACAATAATAGGAAAAACGCATGACTCAACACGTACTCGTAACAGGTGCCAGTAAGGGGATCGGTCGCGCAATTGCTATACAGCTCGCTAAAGATGGTTTCACTATCGCCGTTCACTACATGAGTGATAAACCAGGCGCAGAAGCAACATTAGCCTCAATTACTGACGCTGGCGGCCATGGTCGCCTTATTCAATTTGATATCAGTGATCGTCAGCAATGCCGCGAGCAGCTTGAAGCCGATATCGCCGAGCATGGTGCTTATTACGGTGTCGTCAGTAACGCAGGGATCACCCGAGATACCGCCTTCCCTGCGATGACAGAACAAGAATGGGATGGCGTGATCCACACGAACCTTGATAGCTTCTACAACGTGTTACACCCTTGTGTAATGCCTATGGTGCAAAAGCGTAAAGGCGGCCGTATTGTAACCTTAGCATCGGTTTCAGGGATCACCGGTAACCGAGGGCAAACCAATTACAGTGCCGCAAAAGCGGGGGTGATTGGCGCAACTAAGTCATTAGCGCTAGAGCTTGCTAAGCGTAAAATTACAGTTAACTGTGTCGCGCCCGGCCTGATTGATACCGGTATGGTCGATGAGCACGTAAAAGAACACGCACTCCCACAAGTGCCTCTTCGTCGTATGGGAGAGCCTGAAGAAGTAGCAGGACTGGTGAGTTACTTAATGTCTGATATTGCAGGCTATGTGACTCGCCAAGTGATTTCGGTAAACGGAGGTTTAGTATGAGTCGTCGCGTTGTTGTCACTGGTATGTCGGGTGTAACAGCCTTTGGTAACGATTGGGAACATATCGAACCTAAACTTCGTGCTTGTGAAAACGCCACTATTTATATGCAAGATTATGAGCTTTATGACGGCTTAAATACCAAACTTGCAGCTCCTATTGAAAATTTTACATTACCGAAGCATTACACCCGTAAAAAAATCCGTTCAATGGGGCGTGTTTCTAAACTATCAACACTGGCGACTGAAAATGCACTGACTCAAGCTGGGTTACTGAACAATGAGGTACTGACAAACGGTCAAACGGGTATTGCCTATGGCTCATCAACCGGTAGTACGCCTGCAATCAGTGCATTTGGTGTAATGCTAAATGAGAAAAGTACCCGTGCTATCACCGCGACAACTTATGTTCAAATGATGCCACATACAACAGCTGTCAATGTCGGCTTATTTTTTGAATTACGTGGCCGTGTTATTCCCACAAGTAGTGCATGTACTTCAGGAAGCCAAGCGATTGGTTACGCCTATGAAGCGATTAAACACGGTTATCAAACCGTGATGGTTGCAGGTGGCGCAGAAGAGCTTTGCCCAACAGAATCGGCGGTATTTGATACCCTGTTTGCAACGAGCCTTAAAAACGATGAACCAAAATCAACACCACGACCTTATGATACGGATCGTGATGGCTTGGTAATTGGTGAAGGTGCTGGCACATTAGTGTTAGAAGAATACGAGCATGCCGTTGCACGTGGCGCTAAGATCTATGCCGAAGTGGTAGGATTTGCGAGTAACTGTGATGCCGCCCATGTAACACAGCCACAAAAAGAAACCATGCAGCTTTGTATGGAGATGGCACTGCAACAGGCAAATTTATCGCCAAGTGAAATTAGTTACATTTCAGCACATGGTACTGCAACCGAAAAAGGTGATATTGCAGAAAGCCAAGCAACAGCGAGTATCTTTGGCAACAACACTCCAATTAGCTCTCTGAAAAGCTATTTAGGCCATACCCTTGGGGCCTGTGGTGCGATTGAAGCGTGGCTAAGTTTAGAAATGATGCATGGCGGCTGGTTCAGCCCAACGCTTAACCTTGAGAACGTTGATCCTGAATGTGGTGATTTAGACTACATTCGTGGCGAAGGTCGCAACCTTGATTGCCAATATATTATGAGCAACAACTTTGCGTTTGGCGGGATTAACACTTCCATTATCTTTAAGCGAATGTAACTTAAGATACTCTAACGATACCGTATCTATACCATTATAAATAACCATGCTTGAACATTTTATCACTTCTCAAGCATGGTTAATTTCAATCGTATTATTGCTGTTTTAAAAACGTAATTGCCTGATCTTTTTCTTCTGGCAGGAAGAATTTAATGTCTATTTTACGAAACAGATTATCTTCCACTTTTACGATTTTTTCTATCCATTTTTTCTCTGCAACAACAGCCACTTTTGCTACATGTGATATTCCCGCATGAAACAAATAGCGCACTTCTTCTAGCAATGCTGAAAATTCAATCCCATCAAAATTGTCAATCTGCTCAAAGATAACAACTTTACCGTGTAATTCTGTCTTCGCCTGAGCATCAAACAAAATACGTTTCATATCATCTTCAGTCACTTTGCCATCAATTGAAAAAGCCACGGCATTATCAATATCTAAGTTAATCATAGTTAACATTATAAGTTTCCTTAATCCATCAAGAAATGATGAAAATACTATGCGCTTTTTAAATGAAAACGACAGTAATTAAAGAGCATAATTAAGGGAAATGACATTTCAGAATGATCGTATATTCAAGAGAACGATAAACGTTAAATAGAATAGTAAATATTCAATCAATACCTGAAGGTATATATCTATATATAAATGCACTCACAACGACATATAAATATCAACATCATAAGTATAATCACTATTTATTATTTATATCCCCATCAGTAAATAACGACACAAACTGTCACACCATGCCGAGCTTAGTTACAGCATAATAATAGAAAACAAGATGCATAATATTGCTTTTAAGTCTTTAAAAAGGTTCTTCGTGAATACTTTAACAACCAAAACAATTTAGAGCTCTAATCACTTAACTTTCATTTATGTACATTAATAAACGAGATCTTGCTCAAATAAATTACGATTATTCAACTTTTATTCAGATAATTATCATCCTGATAGGTAATAATACCCACCAAATTATTTAGAGCTCAAAGGAATAGACTCTTAATATGGACATATCAACACCTTCGGTAATGACTTCCGATACAGGTGAAGACCAGATACAAAAGTGGACTTTTTCAACACCAACAGCTCATGATGGCGATGACGTTTTTACGTTGATCGCAAACAGTCCTCCTCTCGATACCAATTCATCTTATTGTAATTTTCTTCAAACAACTCACTTTAGTAATACGTGTGTTATAGCAAAAGATGATGGTGGTGAAATAGCAGGTTTTATCTCTGGTTACCCAAAACCTAATCAGCCAAATACTTTATTTATATGGCAAGTTGCCGTAGCTCCTCAATTTCGAGGAAAAGGGCTCGCTTTTACCATGTTAGATAACCTGTTAAGTCGAGACTCTCTAAATAATATTACCGCTATAGAAACAACCATTACGGAAGAGAATAATGCTTCGTGGGCGTTATTTAATAAACTTGATGCACGTAATGGTAACAATGGCGAAGTCAGTACATTTTTAGACAAGAATATACATTTTAAAGGCAAGCACGATACGGAATTGTTGTATCGCATCCCTTTAATTCAAATTAAACAGAAAGGATTATAACGGCCATATCATGGATATTTTTAAGAAGCAGGAATCTAAAGTTCGTTCTTACTCAAACAGTTTTCCCGTCGTTTTTACTAAAGCAAAAGGGAGTTGGCTTGAAACCGAACAAGGAGATCGTTACTTAGATTTTCTAGCCGGTGCTGGATCACTGAACTACGGCCATAATAACCCTACTTTAAAACAGGCTTTGCTCGACTATATCGAACAAGATGGGATCACTCATGGTTTAGATATGCACTCGACAGCAAAGGCTAATTTCCTTGAAGCATTAGAACGCAATATTTTAGCTCCTCGTCAACTTAATTACGTTACTCAATTTACCGGCCCAACGGGTACTAACGCTGTAGAAGCGGCACTAAAACTTGCGCGTAAAGTGAAAAAACGTAGCTCTATTGTGGCTTTCACCAATGGTTTTCATGGTTGTACAGCTGGAGCGCTAGCTGCAACAGGCAATCAACATCACCGTCAAGGTGCAGGGACAAGTTTAAACAATGTTACTCGTATTCCATTTGAAGGTTATGCGGACATTGATGGCCTTAAATTGTTTGAAACTATGCTAGCGGATAATTCAGCAGGTATGGACAAGCCAGCCGCTGTCTTGATTGAAACAGTACAGGGCGAAGGCGGCTTAAACGTTGCGTCTAACCAGTGGTTACAACGATTAGAAAAAGTCTGTAAACAAAATGATATTTTATTGATTGTTGATGATATTCAAGCAGGCTGTGGCCGTACTGGTACCTTCTTTAGCTTTGAGCCGTCAGGTATTAAACCAGATATGGTTACCCTCTCTAAATCAATTGGTGGTTACGGCTTACCAATGGCAATCGTGCTATTCAAACCAGAGCTCGATATTTGGAACCCAGGTGAGCATAACGGCACATTCCGTGGCAACAATCACGCATTCATTACAGCAACGAAAGCACTCGAAACCTATTGGGCTGATGACCAACTAGAAAAACACGTTGCAACATGCTCAAACATTATTGCTAACGTCATTGATAAATGCCTACACGACCATCCTGATATGTTTGTGCAAAGAAAGGGGCGAGGCATGATGATTGGTATTGAGTGTAATGATGGCGATCTGTCTAGCCAAATCACCAAAGCCTGTTTTGAAAATGGATTAGTGATTGAAACCGCGGGTCCTAATGATGAAGTCGTGAAGTTCTTTAGCCCACTCACCATTACAACGGCAGAGCTTGAGCAAGGCTTAGCAATTTTTGAAAATGCGGTTGAGCACGTTGTTGCTAAAAACTTTAGAAAAGCATCGTAATTTAAGGACGAAAAATGATTGTTAGAACATTAGATGAATGTCGAGACAGTGAACGCCGTGTAGCTTCTGAAACTTGGGAAAGTGTTCGTATGCTTCTTAAAGATGACAAGATGGGGTTTTCTTTTCACATCACGACAATCTTTGAGAACACTGAAACCCATATTCATTATCAAAATCACTTAGAGTCTGTTTACTGCATGAGTGGTGAAGGTGAAATTGAAGTTGTTGGGGGCGAAACTTACCCAATTAAACCAGGTACACTATACATTCTTGATAAACACGATGAGCATTATTTACGTGCTTATAAAGACAAAGAAATGGTGATGGCTTGTGTGTTTAATCCGCCAATCACAGGCAAAGAAACACATGATGAAAACGGTGTTTATCCACTCGTTGACTAAAACATTACGTGTATAGCCAGCGCACTTTCAGCGAAAAAAAAATCCCTGTATAGCAAAGCTGATACAGGGATTTTTCTTGCGTAATATTAGATAATATTAATCGAATTCAACCAGATTTTTTTGATATTGCTGATGTTGCTGTTGTACCGCTTCTGACGGACGACCCGTTGCTTTACTTACCACCACAACCGCAACAGTGGCAAAAATAAAGCCAGGAATGATCTCATATAAGTCAAACATTCCACCTGTTAGTTGCTTCCATACCACAACGGTGACCGCACCTGTCACGATACCTGCAATCGCACCATAACGGTTCATCCCACTCCAGTACAAACTTAATAGCAATACAGGGCCAAATGCCGCACCAAACCCCGCCCAAGCATAAGACACAAGACCTAAAACGGAGCTATCAGGGTTTAATGCTAAAACGAAGGCAACAATTGATAATGCAATAACCGCAATACGCCCAACCATAACAATTTCGTTGCTTGACGCTTGTGGACGAAATACTTGTTTATAGAAATCTTCAGCCAATGCCGATGAAGAGACTAACAACTGAGAGTCCGCAGTACTCATGATCGCCGCTAAGATTGCCGCTAGTAAAATACCGGCCATCACGGGATGGAAAATCGCATTCACTAGCAACATGAAGACTTTTTCACTATCCGCTAACTCACCACCAAGGTTGCCATCAACATAAACAATACCCGTTAAGCCGACTAACAACGCACCAATCATCGACAGAGCCGTCCACACCACGGCAATACGACGCGCCGTACCAATGTCTTTATTTGAACGTGTCGCTTTAAAACGCGCAAGGATATGAGGCTGACCAAAGTAACCAAGCCCCCAACCTAATAGTGACAAAATAACCATAAATGATAATGGCTGGCCTTTAATATCATGCCAGAGCGTTAATAATTCAGGGTTCTTGTTATGAAGCGTTTCTATTAGCTGAACGGGATCGGCATTCATCGCTGCGATCGGCACAATAAGCAATGCAGCTGACATCAATAGGCCTTGCACTAAATCAGTCCAAGATACCGCCAGGAACCCCCCAAATAAGGTATACGTTACAACACACAAAGTACCGATAAATAGCGCGAGCGTGTAATCTAAACCGAAGACGGTTTCAAATAGTTTTCCGCCTGCCACTAAACCAGCACTGGTATAGAAAAGGAAAAAGAGCAAAATAAAGAAGGCGGAAATCGTTTGGATAAGCTTTGAATTATCATCAAATCGACGTGATAAAAACTCAGGTAAAGTCAGTGAGTTGTCTGCTGTTATACTATAAGTGCGCAGGCGTTTAGCACAGATCAGCCAGTTCAACCACGTCCCCAGTAATAGGCCACCAGCTAGCCATAATGACTCAAAACCAGCGATATATGCATATCCCGGTAATCCTAATAATAACCAACCACTCATATCCGATGCTCCTGCAGATATCGCAGAAGGCCAAGGACCTAATGAACGCCCACCGAGAAAGTAATCACTGGAGCTCGATGTGCGTTTATAGGCGATATAACCAATCGCTAGCATCCCTAGTAGATACGCTACAAAGGTCGCTGTAATCGCGAAGTTATTTTCAATCATAAGTTGTACTTCCTGTTAAGTGGCCTTTGTTCATGGCAAAGGCCTATTATCATATTAAGCAAGGTCTGGTCAGTCGGTTTCTCCACAACCAAGCTCTAATAACGTTGCATTACCGCCGACGGCTGTAATATTGATGGTTCTGGTACGTTCAGTGATAAAGCGTAAACAGTAACTTGGGCTACCAATGACAGGTAGATGATCAAAATCGGTTTCTGCCACTAATTGCGCTAACTGTCCGCTTCTCGCCGCTAATTGACGCGCTAAGCTCAACGCACGTTCAGCAGTACCGCTATAAGCAACTGCTGCAACCTCTTCACTTTGAATTAACGATTCAAGCTCAATGTCCTCAATAACACTAAGTACATTGGCGACACATCCTGCCGGCTCTAGCTGACTGAGAATGGCACCAGTATTTAAAGGGTGATCAGGCGATAAACACAACATAACGCTGTTACCACACACCAATGCAGTGGCGATTTGAGCAATCACCACATGGTTAGCGACGTCATCGCTTGCAGTGACAACAAATACGCCGCGTCCAACACAATAAAGCGTGTTACTTTCACCTGTTGGCCCTGGCATTACTTGCATTTCAGCCACCATTTCCAGTGCATTGTTACACTGAAAATTCACCATCATCGCAGATTGATTATCTAGCGATTTTGCCCAGCGGCGTAGAATAGCGATTCGCGTTTCAAAGTCCAGATCATTCCATACCGAAAACGCAAAAATGCTACTTTGTAGTGATTTTTGTAATTGCGGAGATAACGCCATTAACTGTGAATTATTTTTCATCGTTTACTCCTTCCATCTCGCATTGATGAGTAACATTGATTGGCGCAATCGTTGACTGCATAAAACGATACAAATAATGAGGCCCGCCCGCTTTTGGTCCTGTTCCTGATAACCCTCGACCACCAAAAGGCTGGACGCCAACAACGGCGCCTACTTGATCGCGATTGATATAACAATTACCGACTTTGGCGCGTGACGCTATTTCACTATAGGTACGCTCATTTCGACTATGTATTCCCATTGTTAAACCAAATCCTGTTTGATTAATTTGATTAACGACTTGATCAATCTCGCTCGCCTTAAAACGCACAATATGCAGAATTGGGCCAAAGTGCTCTTGCTCTAATAGGTTAATATGTTTAATTTCAATGGCCGTCGGCGGAACAAAATCGCCATTCGCACAGCTTTCTGACAGCGGCGTTTGGCAAATCAATCGTGCTTGGTTTTTTAACGATTCAATATGAGTAAGCAGCTTTTGCTTTGCCGCACGATCAATGACAGGCCCCACATCGGTAGCATGTAATTGCGGATCCCCAACCTTAAGTTCAGCCATCGCCCCTTTGATTAACGTGATCACACGTTCGGCAATATCTTGCTGAATAAAGAGGACGCGTAATGCTGAGCAACGTTGACCGGCAGAGGCAAACGCGGAACGTAATACATCACGTACGACTTGTTCCGGTAGTGCTGTACTATCAACGATCATTGCATTTTGACCGCCCGTTTCGGCAATGAATGGGACTGGCGCACAGTCACGTGCCATTAAGGTACGATTAATTAATTGCGCTGTGGGTGTGGAACCTGTAAAGGCGATACCAGCAACACGCTCATCTGACGTCAACTGATGGCCTATCTCACGCCCCAATCCCGTTACGACTTGAATAACACCTTGTGGAATGCCAGTAAGCAGAAGTAATTCAATAGCACGGCAAGCAATTAATGAGGTTTGCTCTGCAGGTTTCGCCACGACGGTATTACCTGCAACTAAAGCGGCACACACTTGACCTAAGAAAATGGCCAACGGGAAATTCCAAGGGCTAATACAAACAAAGACACCACGCCCATGATAGGTCATCTCTTGATCGACACCATCAAAGCTAGTGATGCGTTTAGGCTTAGCAAAATTAGTTTGTGCCTGCTCTGCGTAATAACGACAAAAATCTACCGCTTCACGAATTTCATCAATGGCATCGTGGATGGTTTTACCTGCTTCACGGTGACACAACGCCACTAATTCTGCTTGATGTAATTCAAGTTTATCGGCCAATAGCAATAAGTAATTTGCACGCTCACTTGCTGAACGTTGTGACCAATCAGCATAAGCGTCATGGGCAGATGCCATTGCGGTATCCACTTGTGATGGTGTGGCATAGATCAGCTCACCCACCACTTCCTCACGATCATAAGGTGCCGTCACGCAAACTCGCTCGGCAGCTAAAATAGCCTTTGGTTTTCCATTTAAAATAGGCGAGGCTTTCCACTTCACCTTATCAAAGGCACGTACTGCCTGATGAAATGGCTGCCACTGTGATTCAATATCAATATTGATACTTGATGAGTTTTTACGTTCAGAACCAAAAATATCTTTCGGTAATGGGATCAAGCTATTGTGCAATGTCTTACGTTGCTTAAGCACATCAACAGGGTGTTGTGTGAGATCGGCAATTGGACAATTAGCATCAACCAAGCGATGAACAAACGAACTATTGGCACCATTTTCTAATAAACGACGAACAAGGTATGGCAGTAAGTCTTTATGGCTTCCCACTGGTGCATAAATACGTACCTGTGTTTTATGCATATCCATCACATGGTTATATAGCGCATCTCCCATGCCATGCAGGCGTTGGAATTCAAAGTAAGAATGCTTCGCCATCGCGACAATAGCACTGATCGTGTGAGCATTATGAGTCGCAAATTGTGGGTAGATCAGCCCTTTTAAAGGCTCAGATAGTAGAAATCTCGCACAGGCTAAATAAGAGCTGTCTGTCGCTTCTTTACGAGTAAAAACTGGGTAGCCATTGAAGCCTGCTTGCTGACAAAGTTTCAGTTCACTATCCCAATAGGCGCCTTTTACTAATCGAAGTGGAATCACATCACCTTGTTGTTTAGAAAGGGCAGCAAGCCACGCTAATACAGGTAGAGCACGTTTCGAATACGCTTGTACAACTAAACCGAAACGCCCCCAACCTTTTACTTCTTTTGCGCGATACAGTTTTTCAAATAGCTTTAATGATAATTCTAATCTGTCTGCTTCTTCAGCATCAATCGTGATCCCAACGTTATGCTCGCGGGCAAAAATTAATAGCTCAAGTACGGAATGGTACATTTCCTCTAACACACGCGCTTCATTGGCGACTTCGTAACGAGGATGCAAAGCAGATAACTTAATGGATACGGTAGGATCTGATGATTGACCAGCCGATTGAGCTGAAATGGCACTATTGACCTTGCCTACCGCTTTAATCGCCGTTAGGTAGTCTTGGTAATATTTTTCGGCATCTTGAGCGGTGAGTGCCGCTTCACCTAGCATGTCGAATGAATAAGTAAACCCTTGCTCTCGTTTAGGTTTGCCGTTTTTCATCGCCTCAGAAATATCTCGCCCTAGAACAAATTGATGCCCCATGATTTTCATCGCTTGGTGCATAGCTTGTCTGATCATTGGCTCTGACATTTTATTAACCAAGCGGTTAATTACATTCGTAGGTGTACCGTCTTGTTTTGCATCTAACGTTACTACTTTCCCTGTTAGCATGAGCCCCCATGTTGAGGCATTCACAAATAATGAATCAGAGTTTTTAAGGTGAGATTTCCAATCAGCAACACTTAATTTATCGCGAATTAGGGCATCAGCAGTAGCCGGATCAGGAATACGCATCAGTGCTTCAGCTAAGCACATTAATAAGATCCCTTCTTTGGTCTCTAGGCTATATTCCAATAGCAGTGCGTCAATCATTTGCACCGCATTTTTATCGGCACGGACACGAGCAATAAGCTCACTGGCTTGCGCTGCACTATACGTACGTTCTTCATCGGTAGGTTCTGCTAAGGGTAGCAACTGTGTTAACCACTCAGACTCATCAACAGCATACAGTGGTGAAATTAATGCCCATAATTGAGCTAACGGCTTCTCTATAAAGGAAGAATGGAGTACATCAACGGCTTTAAACATCAGGTTTCCTCTATGGCATCTCAGTGAGATGATAATAAACAACACTGTCATGTTATTAATCTGTTATTGCCTGTAGATAGTATGGATAAAATTTTATCTCGTCTTATGAATTCCTACGGGATGTTTTATTTTTTCTCCAACAATGAATAATACGAGATCTCACACATAAAAAAGCGCTATATAGTTAACCCATATAGCGCGATATTACTGCTAAGTGCTACTTATAACTTATTGAATAAAGAACTGATATCGTATGGGAGATGTCCCGTATAGACGGCGAAAAGCTTGACTAAAGCTGCTTTGACTTGAGAATCCGCATAATTGTGCAACTTCCGATAACGGTTTTTGAGTTTCTGCAATCAATTGCTTTGCTAACTCTAATCGTTTTCGCAATACATATTGATGTGGCGTTATCCCCATTTGCTTTCTAAATAAGACATAAAATTGGCTTTGTGCTAAAAAAGCAATGCTGGATAGATCAGCCACTGAGATCTTCTTCTGAATATTCTGCTGGATATAACTATCAATAAGCGCCATATTTAGACGTGTTACTTTTTTTTCATCAAAGCTCATTAAGCTACGATTAATTAAGCACTGTAAGGTGTTACTGATCGATTGTGATAACACACTATCCTGAGCATGTTCTTTTAATTCAATCGCTAACAATGAAATAAGCTGATGAGTACGTGCATCTAAGCTGAAATTGCCATTACTGAACTGTTCCACATCAGTCATTGATATCAATGGTGGTAAATTCATCACTAAAACTTGGTTGTTAGGTCCGCCACAAAAACCATGGTTAACATTGGCATTAATTCGGCATCCCATACCAGAAGAAAGACAAAGTGAACTATCTTCTATCGACAGTTCACTTTGCCCCATTAATCCTATAATAATCTGAGGATAATCATGATGATGGTATGTTTTTGATTCGTCTAACGTTTCGACATGGAATGTCGGCATTTTTTTTTCCATACACCACCTCCTTTTTTTGTACACCACAAAGTATGTGGTACTTATATACTGCGCCAACTGCTTTAAAATAAAACAAATAAGCGCATTAAAATAATGCGCTTATATTTAATAGCAGAATTTAATCACTACCATTCATTTAAAATTTCAACGTTCACTTTCACGTCTTTTTTTAACATCGCAAGGTTAGTATTGGCTAGTAAATCACGAGGGTAATGCAATGTAATAACACTGTTTGACATATCAGTGATCGGCGAAGAAACGCCATCGATACCAATGTCGTCTTGTACCATTAAGTTTTCAGATAACGATTTAGGAATATCAATAAATACTGAAAAACCCGCTTCATCCTCTTCTACCCCAGTCACTAATGCCGTGCTTTTAATGTTCCCTGTTAATCCGCCACGACCAACCACTTCACCAAATTTAGGGTGGATCTCAAGATTTACCTGATCACCTTCCTTTAAACTCTCAAATGTTGTCGTACCCAATGCTTGGTCAATATCAAAGTACACCGTATCGTTTAAAATACGCACGACAGTCAAGGAGCAACCATTTACTAACATTACAGTATCTATGTCAACAAGCTCAAGCATACCCTCAGGGAATACAATACCATGTCGTTGACTATCTTCACTTTTTGATATGGATTTAATAACACCACGACCTTGAACAATACCTCTAAACATCAATGTCTCCTTTTCTAGACTCTTATATTTTTTCTTAATGTATGCCAATAGATTCATCAAGAGTTTAGTAATTTGAGATTAAAATACAAATAAAGCACAAGATTTTTTTTAATATCATCACAAAAATTTAAATATAGAAATATAATTCACACACTTGTATTAATTATAAATCACCAATAACATTAAAATGGGAAATATCAATATCACCCATTTATCACACCGCTTTTTTTACACATTTAAATATCAGAGCATGATAACCCCCTCAACCCCACAACATGCACACTAAGCAAAAATAAACCCCAACAAAACATATAGTTAATAAAAAACAAAGCAATAAAAAGCAGTGATTATTGGCAAAATATTGCTTTTTTATTTACTTGTAGCAATATTTATCCCCACAAATACAAACCTATCAACAAACAAAAAATGAAATACATTTTAATTCGATAAATATCGGAGTAAAAATAAAAAAAAACAAAAAAAAATAAAATTTCAACGATAAAAAAACACAAATAAACATACCTAAACTCACTCCGTAAAAATATTAAAAACCAAGAAATGAGCAATTATTGACCAAAAAAAAGACGGAAAAAATGTCGAAAAAGCTAGACATAATAGATGTGGATATGAAGAGTTAAAAATAATTGTTTTTATAGTGTGATCAAAATCTCGAATATTTATAAACAAATAAAAATCAACTTACATGGTAATAATTATTCATCTAGCCTTATTTTTGTTCCTAAGGGGCATTAACGCATCCCTAAAAGGAATAGAATTTAACAGCATGTTAACGGAGATTGCATGATTAAGAAGATCCCATTGATTATTGGAGGCGAAGTTCGAGACACGTCAGAACATGAAGTCCGCGAACTTACGCTTAACAATAACACCGTCAATGTACCTATCATTACAGACATTGATGCTGAGGCGATCACCTCACTAAAAATAGAAAATAACTTAAATATCAACAAGATAGTTAACTTCTTGTATACTGTAGGGCAAAAATGGAAGAGTGAAAACTATAGCCGTCGCCTTACTTATATTCGCGATCTAGTCAAATTCATGGGCTACTCTCCTGAGATGGCAAAACTAGAAGCGAACTGGATTTCGATGATCCTATGTAGCAAAAGTGCGCTGTATGACATTGTTGAAAATGATCTCAGTTCTCGCCATATCGTTGATGAATGGCTCCCCCAAGGTGATTGCTATGTCAAGGCGCTGCCAAAAGGCAAGTCTATCCATTTATTAGCGGGTAACGTTCCGCTGTCTGGTGTGACATCTATCCTGCGCGCTATTCTAACTAAAAACGAATGCATCATTAAAACATCGTCTGCTGATCCATTTACCGCAACCGCACTGGCTTCAAGTTTTATTGATACCGATGCCGACCACCCAATAACTCGATCTATGTCAGTCATGTATTGGTCACATAGTGAAGATATCACTATTCCACAAAAAATCATGAGCTGTGCAGATGTGGTTGTGGCTTGGGGGGGTAACGATGCAATCAAATGGGCAACAAAACATACCCCAGCACACGTTGATATTCTTAAATTTGGTCCAAAGAAAAGTATTTCGATTGTTGATAACCCAACAGATATTAAAGCAGCTGCCATTGGTGTTGCTCACGACATCTGTTTTTATGATCAACAAGCTTGTTTCTCTACCCAAGATATCTATTACATGGGTGACAATATCGATACTTTTTTTGCAGAGCTAACTCAGCAATTAAACATCTATAAAGACATACTGCCCAAAGGCGATCAATCTTTCGATGAAAAGGGCGCATTTTCTTTAACAGAAAGAGAATGTTTATTTGCCAAATATAAAGTGCAAAAAGGTGACGAGCAGTCTTGGTTATTAACGCAATCTCCAGCGGGTTCATTCGGTAATCAACCATTATCTCGTTCTGCGTATATTCATCACGTGAAAGATATTTCGGAAATTACTCCCTATCTTCAAAATAATGTAACCCAAACAGTTTCAATTACACCATGGGAAGCATCATTTAAATATAGAGATACATTAGCGGCACACGGTGCGGAACGTATTATTGAATCAGGTATGAATAATATATTTCGAGTGGGTGGCGCACATGACGGTATGCGTCCACTTCAGCGTCTTGTTAAATATATTTCACATGAAAGACCATCGACTTATACCACTAAAGATGTCGCAGTCAAAATAGAACAAACGCGTTACCTAGAAGAAGATAAATTCCTCGTTTTTGTACCATAAAAGAGAAATATTATGAACAATACTCAAACCTCAGCACCTATTGATCACGTTATTAACCTAGGTGATAATCGTCACATCCGCGTATGGGAAACTCTGCCTAAAAATCAAGAGGTTAAGCGCAATAATACGATTGTTATTGCAGCTGGTTTTGCCCGTCGAATGGACCATTTCGCTGGCCTTGCTGAATATTTAGCAAATAATGGTTTTCATGTTATTCGTTATGATTCATTAAATCATGTTGGCTTAAGTAGTGGTGAAATTAATCAGTTTTCTATGTCTGTTGGCAAACAAAGTTTATTAACAGTCATTGATTGGCTAAATGATCGTGGTATTAATGAAATTGGACTAATTGCTTCAAGTCTTTCTGCTCGTATTGCCTATGATGTTGCTACTGAGATTAAATTATCATTCCTCATTACGGCTGTTGGTGTTGTTAATTTAAGAAGCACACTTGAGAAAGCACTTGATTATGATTATCTACAAATGGAAATTAATGATATCCCTGAAGATTTAAATTTCGAAGGTTATAACTTAGGCTCAAAAGTCTTTGTGACTGACTGTTTTGATAATAGTTGGGATACTTTAGATTCAACAGTAAATAAAACTAAAGATCTAGATATTCCTTTTATTGCCTTTGTTTCAAATGGCGATAATTGGGTCTGCAAAGAAGAAGTGAAACACTTAATCGGAAATATCAACTCAGATAAAACCAAAATTTACTCATTAATTGGTTCATCACATGATTTAGGTGAGAACCTGATCGTCCTGCGTAATTTCTACCAATCGGTAACCAAAGCCGCAATAGGCTTAGACAGTGAAGTACTCGATTTAGCGGACGATATTAGTGAACCAAACTTTGAAGATCTCACCATTATTACAGTTAATGAACGTCGTTTAAAAAATAAAATTGAAAACGAAATGTTCGCTAGCGCTTAAACCAATACATATTTTATTCATTAAAAGGAAAATATAATGAAATTTGGCAATATTTGTTTCTCATACCAGCCACCAGGTGAATCTCATAAAGAAGTCATGGATCGCTTTGTTCGACTTGGCGTTGCTTCAGAAGAATTAAACTTCGATACCTTCTGGACGCTTGAACACCATTTCACTGAATTTGGCCTAACCGGTAACCTATATGTTGCTTGTGCCAATATTCTTGGTCGTACCAAAAAACTCAACGTTGGCACAATGGGTATCGTACTTCCAACAGCTCACCCTGCCCGTCAAATGGAAGATCTAATGCTACTGGATCAAATGTCAAAAGGTCGTTTTAACTTTGGCGTAGTCCGTGGTTTATACCATAAAGATTTCCGGGTATTCGGTGTTACGATGGAAGATTCCCGTTCGATCACTGAAGATTTCCATAAAATGATCATGGACGGCTCAAAATCAGGTGTTTTACACACTGATGGTAAAAATATTGAATTCCAAGATGTAAATGTCTATCCAGAAGCCTACTCAGACAAAATCCCTACTTGTATGACAGCCGAATCTGCCGCGACAACAACTTGGTTAGCAGAACGTGGTTTGCCTATGGTGCTAAGTTGGATCATCACGACCAGCGAGAAAAAAGCACAGATGGAACTGTACAATGAAATTGCAACTGAACATGGTCACGATATTAAGAATATCGACCACAGTATGACCTTCATCTGTTCTGTTAATGACGATCAAGAAAAAGCAGAAAGTGCATGTCGTGACTTCTTATCAAACTGGTATGACTCTTACACAAATGCGACAAATATCTTTAAAGACAGTAACCAAACTCGTGGCTATGACTACCACAAAGGTCAATGGCGTGACTTTGTATTACAAGGCCATACCGATAGCCGCCGTCGTCTTGATTACAGTAATAACCTTAACCCTGTTGGCACACCTGAAAAATGTATTGAAATCATGCAACGCGATATTGATGCAACAGGGATCAAAAATATTACCCTTGGTTTTGAAGCAAACGGTTCAGAGCAAGAAATCATTGCTTCTATGGAACGCTTTATGACACAAGTGGCACCATACCTAAAAGATCCGAAATAAACCACTAGATTTAACATCTTGAATTAAATGATAAATAAGGAAAATAACATGAATTTTGGATTATTCTTTCTAAACTTTCAGCTTAAAGGTATGACATCTGAAGACGTACTCGACAACATGATCAACACTGTTGCATTGGTCGATAAAGACGAGTACCACTTCAATACCGCTTTCATTAACGAACACCATTTTTCTAAAAACGGTATCGTAGGTGCTCCTATAACAGCTGCAAGTTTTTTACTCGGTTTAACCGAACGTCTTCATATTGGTTCATTGAATCAAGTTATCACAACTCACCATCCGGTACGTATTGCAGAAGAAACAAGCTTGCTTGATCAAATGTCTGATGGACGTTTTATTCTAGGATTAAGTGATTGTGTTAATGATTTCGAGATGGACTTCTTTAAGCGCCAACGCGATAGTCAACAACAGCAATTTGAAGCTTGTTATGACATTTTAAATGATGGTATTACTACTAACTACTGTCATGCTAATAATGACTTTTATAACTTCCCAAAAATCTCTATCAACCCACACTGTATTAGTAAAGAAAACCTAAAACAGTATATCTTAGCTACAAGTATGGGCGTGGTTGAGTGGGCAGCGATCAAAGGCCTGCCGCTGACTTACCGCTGGAGTGACACCCTAGCTGAAAAAGAAAATTACTATCAACATTATTTAGCTGTCGCGGCTGAAAATAATGTCGATATTACTAATATTGATCACCAATTCCCATTACTTGTTAATCTAAATACAGATAGCGATATTGCTAAACAAGAAATGCGTGACTATATCCGCGATTATATTGCAGAAGCTTACCCAAATGCAGATCAAGAAGAAAAAATTGAAGAGCTAATTAAGCAACACGCGGTAGGTACAGAAGATGAATATTATGACTCCACTAAATATGCTTTAGAAATAACAGGTTCAAAGAATGTATTGTTATCTTTTGAATCTATGAAAAATAAAGCAGCTGTCATCGACCTTATTAATATGGTTAATAACAAAATCAAGAAAAATCTATAATAATAAGTCTCAGGATAATAAAATGACAAAATGGAATTATGGCGTCTTCTTCCTTAATTTTTATCATGTAGGACAGCAAGATCCATCATTAACCATGAATAATGCGTTAGAAACATTACGTATTATTCATGAAGATACATCCATCTATGATGTTGTTGCATTTAGCGAATACCACATAGATAAAAGTTATCATGATGAAACGAAACTAGCTCCACTTGTTAGTATTGGTAATAACGTTCATATTTTAGCCACCAGCAACGAAACCGTTGAAAAAGCAGCTAAATATGGGGTGCCACTTCTGTTTAAGTGGGATGATAACCAAAAAAAGCGCATTGATTTATTAAAACATTACGAGACAACCGCGGCTAAGTTTAATATCAATATCACCGATATTCGTCATCGATTAATGTTATTTATCAATGTGAATGAGAACCCAACGCAAGCCAAAGCTGAGCTAAGCATTTACTTAGAAAATTACCTCTGTTACACCCAAGCAGAGGCATCGATTGATGAAATCATCAATAGTAATGCGGCAGGAAATTACGATACGTGCTTATCTCACGTTGTTGATATTGCTCAAGGTTTAGATAATAAAGTCGATTTCTTATTTTGTTTTGAATCAATGAAAGTTCAAGAGGATAAAAAATCATTAATGATTAATTTTGATAAACAAGTTATCAATTATCGAAAAGATTACAATCTTAACTAATTAAGTTAATTTAAATTAAGACTTCGCCAATCATTGTCATTATAAATGGCAGTGTGATTTATTACACTGCCATTATTTTTTTTATTAAGGTTTAATATGACTACATTATTAAATGTTGATACTAACGATATTATTGTTAGTTCAGAACTTGATGATATTATTTTCTCATCATCACCACTTAACTTAACCTATGATGAACAAGAAAAATTAAAGCAGAAATTTATAATGGAATCATTCCACTACCATTATAAAAATAATGAAGATTACCGTTATTATTGTAATGCCCAAGGTGTAGACGAAAAAATTACATCAATCGATGATATTCCGGTATTCCCTACTTCGATGTTCAAATACGCTAAGCTACATACTGCCGATGAAGCTAATATTGAAAATTGGTTCACCAGTAGCGGCACAAGTGGAATAAAAAGCCATATTGCCCGTGATCGCCAAAGCATCGAACGCCTGCTTGGCTCTGTAAATTACGGCATGAAGTATCTAGGTGAGTTCCATGAACACCAACTAGAGCTAGTTAATATGGGACCTGATCGCTTCAGCGCCAAAAATGTTTGGTTCAAATATGTCATGAGCCTAGTTGAATTGTTATACCCAACGACGTTTACAGTAGACGAAGATGAAATTGATTTTGAACAAACCATCACGTCGTTAAAGGCTATTCAACGTAAAGGAAAAGGCATTTGTTTAATTGGCCCTCCATACTTTATTTATTTATTAGCGCTTTATATGAAAGAGCACAACATTGAATTTAATGCTGGCGCTCACATGTTCATCATCACTGGTGGCGGCTGGAAAACAAAACAAAAAGAAGCACTTAATCGTCAAGATTTTAATCAGTTATTAATGGAAACTTTCAACCTTTTCCACGAAAGCCAAATTCGTGACACCTTTAACCAAGTAGAACTAAATACTTGCTTCTTTGAAGATAACCGCCAACGCAAACATGTTCCACCATGGGTATATGCTCGTGCACTTGATCCTGTCACTATGACGCCTGTTGAAGATGGTCAGGAAGGCTTAATGAGCTACATGGATGCATCATCGACGAGTTACCCAACCTTTATTGTTACAGACGATATTGGCATTGTGCACAACATCAAAGAGCCCGATCCACACCAAGGAACAACCGTGGAAATTGTTCGCCGTTTAAATACCCGTGAACAAAAAGGCTGTTCATTATCGATGGCGACCAGCTTGAAATAAGTAGCAGGACTGAATGATGATTTTTAATTGCAAAATTACAAAAATTGAAGCATCTGATAGCCATGTTTTTAAAGTGTTTATCAAACCAGACCAATGCTTTCAATTCAAAGCCGGGCAATACGCTATTATCTATTTGAATAATAAACAGCTGCCTTTTTCTATTGCTAACAGCCCAAACTGTAATGAATTAATTGAATTGCATGTTGGCGGCTCAGTCAAAGAAACTGCTATAGAAGCAATTTCGTATTTTAACGATGCGTTTATTCATCAAACCGAGTTTAAGATAGATTCGCCACATGGTGATGCTTGGTTACGTGATGAAAGTGAATCGCCACTGCTACTTATCGCTGGCGGCACAGGCTTATCATATATCAATAGTATCCTTCATCATTGTATTGACAAGCAACTATCACAACCTATCTACCTTTACTGGGGTGTGAACAATCGCCAATTGCTTTATGCAGATCAAAAACTTAAGTCATTAGAAGCCCAGCTTCCCAATGTGAAATATGTGCCCGTTGTCGAGCATGTACACACAGAGTGGGACGGTAAAATCGGCAATGTTATTGATGCTGTAATGGATGATTTTGCCGACTTATCTGAATTTGATATTTATGTTTGCGGGCCATTCGGTATGAGCCGAAATGCAAAAGATATTTTTACAACTCAGAAAAAAGCCAATGTCGGGAAAATGTATTCTGATGCGTTTAGTTATATGTAGTTAAAAATCGTTCATATCATTACTGATGGTTTTTATCTAAATCAGTCATTACTCATTATATTTACTCTATTTATTGGGTAACAGTTGGCTTGCACCTGATAAATAGAGTTTTTTTGTAGGTATAGTATGTTCACAGGAATAATAGAAGCAATTGGAAATATCAGCGCCATTATTCGTAATAATGACGATATTTCAATGGTTATCAATACCAATAAGCTTGATATTTCGGACGTAAAACTTGGTGATAGCATTGCTAGTAATGGCGTTTGTTTAACCGTATCTAAATTAACTCCAACTGGGTTTGTTGCCGATCTTTCAAAAGAGACGTTAAAGCGTACCGCATTTCACAGCTACCACGTCGGACAAAATATCAACCTAGAAAAAGCCATGTTACCCACTACACGCTTAGGCGGTCATATTGTTTCCGGACATGTTGATGGTATTGGCGACATTATTGAATTAAAGCAAAAGGGTCGCACCATTGAGGTTTGGATAACGGTACCGATACACCTGAAGAAGTTTGTTGCAGAGAAAGGTTCAATTTGTATTGATGGAACGAGCTTAACCATCAATGCTGTCTATCAGAATGTCATTAAATTAACCATTATTCCTCATACGTTAACCAATACAACACTTGCTAATGCAACCATTGGTCAAAAGGTCAATATTGAAGCTGATATGGTGGCACGTTACCTCGAACGATTAGTCAGCATTGATAAGCAAGAATCCAAAAAAAACACTAACGTCTCTATGTCTTTATTAGAGAAGCACGGTTTTATCGTATAACTCATTTACGCTGTTGATAAAAAGGACCAGTTATGACTTTAAGTAGCGCCCAAGAAATCATTAATGATATCCGTCAGGGGAAAATGGTTATCTTGATGGATGATGAAAATCGTGAAAATGAAGGCGATCTGATCATTGCCTCTGAAATGATTACTCCCGAAGCGATTAATTTCATGGCAACACATGGGCGTGGGTTGATCTGCTTAACGTTAACCAAAGATCGCTGTAAAACGTTAAATTTACCGCTAATGGTACAAAATAATCACGATAAATTCTCAACTGCATTTACCGTTTCAATAGAAGCCGCCACCGATGTTACGACTGGGATCTCTGCCAGTGATCGAGCGAAGACAGTACAAGCAGCAGTTGCTCCTAATGCCAGTGCTGATAATATTGTTTCGCCGGGGCATATTTTTCCATTAATGGCGCAAGATGGTGGCGTATTAATTCGTGCCGGTCACACTGAAGCAGGCTGTGATGTTGCACGCTTAGCAGGGCTTGAAGCCTCTAGTGTTATTGTGGAAATTCTTAATGAAGACGGCACAATGGCACGCCGACCTCAACTTGAAGTGTTTGCGCAAAAGCACAATTTAAAGCTGGGGACAATTGCCGATTTAATCGAGTATCGAACCCAACTAGAAAGTCATATTGAACGTTTATCAGAGAGTGAATTATGCACTGAATATGGTGTGTTCAACTTGATCACCTACCGTGACACCATTGACAATCAACTCCATTACGCCTTATGTAAAGGTGATATTAACCCTGATACTGAAACCTTAGTCCGTGTGCATGTCAAAGATACACTGAAAGATATTTTACATACTGGCGCCACACAATGGTCCCTACAAGCGGCCATGCAGCGTATTCAAGCCGACGGTGGCGTATTAGTGATCATCAGCCAAATAGAACCCTCTACGATGATCATCAATCAAGTAAACCAGTTAGCTTCAGAGCACCAAGCGATTGCTCCCTTGCCTACCACACCGCAGTCCCGACAAATTGGTTTAGGATCGCAAATTTTATCTGAACTAGGGCTACGCAAAATTCGTTTACTGTCTTCACAAAACCAACAATATCGTTCTTTATCAGGATTTGATCTTGAGGTTGTTGAATATATTTGTAACTAGTAAACACTCAAATGTTATTGATTCATCGTTCGTTTTTATAAATACACTTAGGAAGCTTCATGAATATTATTGAAGGTGCGATCACAGCACCCCACGCAAATGTTGTCATCATCGTTTCTCGTTTTAATAGTTTTATCAATGACAACCTATTGTCTGGTGCATTAGATGCCCTACAACGCCAAGGTCTTGTTAAAGAAACCAATATTACCATTGTACATTGTCCAGGGGCTTATGAGCTGCCTTTATTGGCTCAACAACTTGCGAAACAAGGTAGTTATGATGCCATCATCGCTTTAGGTTCTGTGATTCGTGGCGGTACTCCTCATTTTGAATATGTTGCAGGTGAATGCAATAAAGGTTTAGCGCAAGTTGCATTAGAACATCAAATTCCAGTCGCGTTTGGTGTCCTTACGGTAGATTCCATCGAACAAGCCATTGAACGTGCTGGAACAAAAATGGGAAATAAAGGTGCAGAAGCCGCCCTCAGTGCACTCGAAATGATCAACGTGTTAGCAGAGATAGAACCTTAGATACCTTATCTTCACACATTATGATGGCTATTATACCTACTGAATCATAGCCATTTTCCTTCCAAAGTAATTAACTCAAATAGAAGTACGAGGATATTATGGTCACAGTAAGAGCCCGAGTTCCTTTTAAAATAGGGCAACGAAGTGATATCCCTGCTGAATTATTGTCATTTCATGGCTTTAACTCAGGTAAAGAACACGTCGCAATTATTTTTAAACAAGCAGATACTGCGGCAAGCGTTCCTTTAGTTCGTCTGCACTCTGAATGCTTAACCGGTGATGTTTTTCATTCTTCTCGCTGTGATTGTGGTGAGCAGCTCAATGAAACGATAGAAAAAATGCGCCAATCTGGTGGGATTCTTTTGTATCTACGTCAAGAAGGCCGTGGGATTGGTTTATACAATAAACTCGATGCTTATCAATTACAAAGCCAAGGCATGAATACCTATGAAGCAAATAACCATTTAGGTTTTGATGATGATCTTCGTGATTTCAAGGAAGCCGCCGACGCATTACACGCACTGGGTATCAACAAAGTCCGCTTAATTACCAATAATCCTAAAAAAGTTAAAGACTTATCTCAACATAATATTCAGATAGTAGAAGTGATTAAGACTCAAGTACACATCAAAGAAGGTAATCAAGAATACTTACAAGCAAAAGCCTTATACGGTCATCACAACTTATCTTTATGACAATTCACACTTACCTTTACTCGCCATACGCATCGAGATTTCGCTCCTAACTATTACGCCATTTAACATACTAAAATTGTCATGTTAAATGGCAAAAAAACAACCACCTTAAACAACCACAGTTCAGAGTTACCCACTGAATTTGTGGATAACATTTATTTTAAGTTTATTTTCAATATCTTATAATTTTCAATAGGAAGAGTTAATAATTATTGTAATTTTATGAATTATTAATAAGTCGCTAAACATAAAAAGCCGCACTATTGCAGTGCGGCTTGGTGTTGCTATTAGTGTACTTACTCGGCACACCAATATTGTTACGCTTCGCCACTCATTACGTTGAGCTTGCCGTGTCCCACAATATTTGTGCGGACCGCTATATATTGGCGAAGAAGCAAATTTTTAAAAGGTGTCACTTACCAAATTGTTAACAACTAAGTAGTCACTTAGAAGCTTTTACATGTGTAGCTTTTACGTATGTAGCTTTTACGTGTGTAATTTTTACGGTGTTACTTTGTTGCTCTTACATGTATTACTTTGTCTACTTTTCACATGTTGCGCGATGCAACTGAGTGACTACCAATAACGGGTCTAAGAGGTCTATTAATAATCACTGATACCTGTATCCGTGAGTCTTTAAAAACAGCTCCAATCCTCCGTAAGCTCGAGTAACTATCTCAATACAGGTTAAGTTAAATATGGTAGATAAACGCCAATTAGGCAAATTCACATATAGAAAAAAATGCAAAAATAAACTCAAACGCTATTAACGTCCTATTTATAAAACAAATTACCCAATTAAATATAGCAGCTAGAATCCTATTTATTACGCCCCCACACTCAAAAACTCCTCTTTCAACACCATCACTAAAATAAATAACACTAATTAATGTTGCACATACAACATTACTAAGTATACAATCGCCTCATAGTTTTGTTGTATAGGTAACAAAAGTGATGAAAACGAACATTTACTCTATTCTCTTATATACCGTAATCGGCTTCGCTTTATCATTATCAGCTTTCCTTTTAATGGCTGATAATGTGTCGCCATTTACCACACAAGCCACTTTCTATAAATCAGTGGTGAACATTGCTCCTGAAGTATCAGGAAATATCACCCATGTTTATATCAGTAACGGTCAACACGTTAATGCTAACCAACCTTTATTTTCTATTGATCCAAAGCCTTATCAAATTGCAGTCGATCAAGCACAAGCCGAATTGCAACAAGCAAAAGAAGCCAATATAGGAACATGGCAGCAACTCGTCGCTGCACAGCAAGTGGTACTACAGAAAAAAACATTGTGGAAAAATGCGCAAATTAAATTGGATCGCTACCAAGCATTAAGCCGTAAAGGGTTAACGACCCAACAAGAGCTTGATGATGCGATCAGTACTGCTGATGTCGCTAAAAGTGCTATTTCTGCCGCACAAGCTGATGTGCTAAAAATCAAAGCGACACTATCAGGTAAGGAAAACACCGCAGCCGTTGAACTCGCACAAGCAAAATTAGCACGCGCTGAATGGGATTTATCCAATACTACAGTTGTTGCACAGACAGCTGGCACTGTGAGCAATTTACAATTAGATGCAGGGACTTATGTTAATAAAGGTACCCCGATCCTTTTTCTTGTGAATGCAAAAAACAGTTGGCTAAGTGCGGACTTTAACGAAAAAGGCATTGCCCATTTACAACCTAAAAATCATGTCTTGATCAGTTTTGATTCTCAACCTGGTCGAGTATTTAAAGGCGAAATCGAAAATCAAGATCGTGCTATTTTTGATGCGAGCAATCCATTGACACAACTATCAACCGTTACTAATGACACACGTTGGATCCGCGAACAACAAAAAATCCGTACTCGCATTGCCGTCAACGTACCACAGCAAGATGTGATTTCAGGCTCTCGCGCAAGTGTCATTGTGCTTAATGGTAATCCTATTTTAGATGTGCTTAGCAATGCTTGGATCCATCTCATCGCCCTATTCCGCTACATCTACTAAGAAGCAACTCAGGTGAGTAAAGTATGAAACAGTTAATCAGTACAGATGCACTACGCACTAGCTTAATTGTGTGTATTTGTATGATGTTCGGAAAGCTTTTCCATGTAAATTCACATGTTTACTTTGCTTTATTTCCGATCATCATCGCAACGAAAGTAAAAGACTACAGTTGGAAAGGATTAAGCAAAACGTTCGCTTTGGTATTGCTCTCTGCTTACAGTGCGGTTTTCGTGTCTGAAGTTTTTAGTGATCACCCTTTTATTATTTGGACGATCAGTATCGTACTGTTCGACCAACTAAGAAAAAGGGCAGATTCTCCCGCTAAAGTGGGCGCATTGTTTATGCCGACAATTAACTGGATTTTAAATATTGTTTTTGCGCTACACACCAATATGGATATGCCGCAACGTTTACACGAAGTGGGGTTAGCGATTGTGGTTAGTATCTGTGTAACCAAGCTGTTTTTTTGGCTACTACCACCGAAACCAAAATCGGGCTTTTTCAAACCGAAAACAACCCCTGTCACCGCTCAACAACGCTTGATATCAGTGAGTTTGATTGGTTTAGGACTGGGTTTTTTAATGATTGTAAATCTAATTTCTGGCGCATTTTGTATGGTGCCAGTCATTGCAGCAGCAACTCAAACCAGTCGAGAAGCCTATTTAAAAATCGTTAAATCTCGTTTTATTACGCAAGTCGGCGGGTGTGCTATTGCGGCGATATTTATGTTACTTATCGCTGGTTATCAAAGTAATATTATTGTTTATGGTTTGGGGTTATTTGTACTGATTTACATGATCAGTCACAAAATTTATACCGATGAAGGGCCACACCAAGAGTTACATCCCGATATTTTGCTCGCAACCATGCTACCGATCCAACTTTATATGACCAACAGTGAGTTAGGATTAAGTAGTACTTTCCTTCGAGGATGGGAACTTAGCTGTACTTTAGGTATATTGGCTCTGTTTTATTTCATTACTACGGCGAAGAAACGTCATGTCACAGAACTACACTGATATCCCTTCTCTTAATGAGAGTGTCTCTTTTACGATGGGATTAGCCTACAAGCAATTTCGTAGTATTGCCAATTCAGCCTTGGCGACGGAATTTGATATTACGTTAGAAATGTTAGGTGCACTACGCGTGCTCAGTTATTTGGGCGAAGTGCCGCAGCAAGCCGTCTCTGATGCACTACACCGTGAACGTTCAGTGACTAAACGTTTAATCGATAACTGTATTAAACGTGACTTAATCACCGTGCATAAATCAGAGCAAAACAAAAAAGCCCGCTATCTTGTGATTACTGATAAAGGTAAAGATATCGAGCAAAAAGCCACCGTATGTATTGCTAATCTCAATCAAGACTTCTTTGCGCCACTCACAAATGAAGAACGCGAACTTTTATTTAAAATTAACAAAAAATTGATCCGACAAGACATACTGGTCAATTCTTAACGCACACGCAGGATAAACACGATATGGATATTTTCGTTGTCGATACTTTTACCGACCAACATTTCAAAGGCAATTCTGCGGCAATCATGCCCGTTGCCACTTTTCCAGACGTCTCATTAATGCAGCGTATTGCTGCTGAAAATAACCTGTCTGAAACGGCGTTTATTAAACCAACGGGCGATAATACTTATGCGATCCGTTGGTTTTCTCCTCTGACTGAAATTGACTTTTGTGGTCATGCAACGCTTGCCTCTGCCTTTGTTCTGTATCAGTTTTACCAGCTTAAAGGCGAGATCACTTTTACCACAGAGCAAGTTGGCACACTGACAGTAAAACAAGCCCCAAATGGCAATATTGAAATGAACTTCCCTTGCCAACCTGGTGAAGACGTTGAACCACCAGCCGCCTTACTCAAGGGATTATCTATTACGCCCACCAAGGTGCTAAAAAATCGCCAGGCCTATATTGCTGTTTTACCCAATGAACAAGCAGTACAAAATGTGGTTTGCGATGCAGAGCAGCTTAAACAGCTCGCCCCTCACGATATCGTTGTCACTGCACAATCGACACAATACGATTTTGTGTCTCGTTATTTCTGGCCAGCCAATGGCGGTTATGAAGATCCAGTGACAGGTTCAATCCACACAGCTTTAGCGCCATATTGGGCTAAACAGCTTGGTAAACGAGAATTAACCGCTTACCAAGCCTCACAACGAGGTGGGGTTTTACAGTGTAAAATGATCGATAATGATCGCATTATTATTGCCGGATCAGCGGTTTTATATCTGCGTGGAAAGGTATACTTATAACGCTTTACTTATATTCAATCCATAAAGGAGAGAAAGGTCTCTCCTTTCTTATTTCATTTCACCTTTATTGGCTGTAATCATTTCTAAGTGCACGATCATCAGTCAAATATTCAATAAACTCGATCTCTAAATTGTTATCATCGATAAAATAAACACTGCGACGATAAGGATGCTCTGCACTCCAATGATCCACTTCATAACCGGCACTTTTCAGCTTTGCAACCGTATCATCAATACGTTCAACTACAATACCAACATGCTTAATGCCTGATGCATTTCCCTGCCAATCAGGAACCTGGCCTTCCCCCCCAGATCCTATCGCCACATAGCTATCCTGATCGCCAATGTGATACCAATGCATCGGTTGACCAAACCAGTTATCAATTTTCCCTTCCCCGCGAATCGTCCATTCAGGTAACGCTGTTAATAAAAAATGAATCGTTTTTTCTGGCTGAGATACTTTTATATTGATGTGCTCTACATATCCTTTCATTGTTTTTTCCTTCTTGTTTAAAAATATGTGAGCACTTTAATTCCTCAAGTAAGCTTGAGGTCAAGAAGAAATAATTATGTATTTATTACTTAATAACTCTTTGATTAATATTTAGCGATCAGACTTTCCATTGACGCTGTAACAACCGATTTCACTTTCATTGGTTTGATCCACAACTTAGAAAAATCGCACCATCCATTGGCGTTGATCTCCACACCTCGAATTTGCTCTGGTACCGAGAGGGTTAAGCCTTCACGCTTTATTTCAAATAAAATATTTTGTTGCTCTAACCACGTCATAACGTGACTAATCAGTGCTTGTTGACGTAACACATCCACTTCAATACGGATCGCAGCAATCTGCTGTTGTAAATAATCTTGCTGGGTAAAGGTCAATACCGATGCCCAGTGCGGATATAACGTTAAAAAAGCAAACCAACTGGTGTACTTGTTATCTTCCTTTCTTATTCCTAAAATCGACACATCAACGCCATCAAGAAACTGACCAAACTTTACTTCTTTCGTCTGCAATATTTCAGGCTTATCAAAATAGGACATTAACTGTTTTGAATACTCTCGACATTCTCGATTATTCTCATGACTTATCGTATAAACAGGGTATTTTTTACCGGCTTGATTATGATCGCCTAAAAATGCCGCTGCTAGATTTTGTTTAACGTCTTGCGTTTGTAATTGCTTATTTGTAATCAAGCAATAAAACGATCCGACATAATCACAGGCCGTCTCATACACGTTTAAACTGTCATTTAAAAAGAAAAAGTTCTGATAACACTTCTTTCTTTCTGCCCAACTCTCGTGGATCCAAAATTCAATTTTCTCAATTAATGCTGATGTACGGTTATATTGTGAAAAGCGTTGCAAGCGTAATAGTTTGTTCGAATTTACCGCTAACAAGAAAGGTCCCGAGCCAATGGCTCTAAAATGTGATTCATTAGCAAATACGAACTGTTTTGGCATGATCGCGGTTTCAGCACGACACAGTAATTTAATAAAAAGAGGATCTGGGGTAGATAAATGAATTTCAACCACATCAAAAGAAACAGCAATAACCTTTTCGATATGATCATACAATCGTTGCCATTGCGCTGAATGGATAAGCCCTTTAAAACTTGCAACAACATCATCTGCCGTCAGAACAGATAAATCATGAAACAGGGTTTCAGGCCGAAGATAGAAAGTCCAAACGGTATGATTGCTATTACTTTCCCAAAAATGAGCAAGATTACCTGTCAGCTTATTCGCTTTATCTTCAACTAACGTTTGGTAAACCTCAGAGATAAAGTGGCGCTCAGTACGCTCGGTAATAAAATGGGGATGTAACGTTTTCATACAACGATGAAAAGGCGCCAGGATCGTGTTGTGTTTCTCTGTCACCGCTTGTGATAAATATTGCCATAAGCCAGCGGCGGTATCTCGTCCATTAAACCCTACCAGCTTATAAACCAAATCGAGATTGCTGTTGTCATTCGCTTTATCAATCTCTTTGTGGCACGCCTGTATCGGTTCCAGTAAACAATTGAGGATCCCTTTATTACCTCGCCCCACAGTCGGTGACCAGGTTAACCAACCTAATATTGTCATTTGATTTAATAAGGTTCTCGCATGACGCTCACTGCAATGAAGGTAAGCGGCGATCTCTACAATAGTGACCTTGCTTTTACCAGGACCGACACGATTAAATATATTTTCATATAGTTCCAGTTTTCGTCGGCTCATACAGAGAGATCCTTACATTACTTTAGATAATTATCATTAAACTTCTTTTGCTGGCTAAGCGTTAGTGGTCTGGCTTTAGAAAACTGATCTGAGCCAAAAATAGTGTTCAGCCTTTCTAATCGCTGTGCAGGACTAATATATATCAAACGAGCAAGCCATCCTGTTTTTTTATCGTGACGTTTTGATGAGTTAATGATTTCTTTAATTTGGTTATAAAATTTCATGATTTAGCTCCTGTTATTTGATGATTTTATTTTAGGAGCTTTACGCCATTTAAAAACGGAACAAAAAAAGAGACTGTTCCGGTTTTAAACGACACAAAATATTTATCTCTTTAAGTATTCGAAGACGCACATACTATCCCCCCTCACAACATTTTTGAGATACCGAGCATAATTTAAGAAAAAACAAAGCAAATCATCACTATTAGTTACATAGTATCGTGCCCTTGTCACACTTATTTATCACTAAATAGGTACTATGCTGCTCGACGCTTTACCGCCTAAATTCCTTTCAACAATATGGATTATTGAATGAAACTAATTAAGACTCTTGCTGCTGTTGCTATTTCATCTGCTCTTCTTACAGGCTGTGTATTTGAGAGCAATGATGATGTTATCCCTGTTAACAACGTTTCTATTGCTACATTCAACTTATCATTCGACCGTTTTACGTTTGAACAACTGGTCGATGAAATGCTAACCACGCCTTCGGAGCAACAAACATTAGTCGATGGGTTTAATGCAAATACGCTAAGTGAAGCCGACAAAGCGAAAGCACTAAAGATCATTCAAATCAGAAACATTGCAGCCATTATTCAAAGCCAACGTCCTGATATTATTTTACTGGCTGAATACAATAACGACGGTACTGGTGATGATCTTACCGCTTTAAATGGATTCCAAAATAACTACTTAGCGGTAGGACAAAGCCTTAATAGCATTGATGGCGGCGATACGTTATCACCCATTCACTACCCGTTTAGCCAAAGTTATGCCACGAACACAGGTTTAATGAGCGGCTTAGATCTTAATAACGACGGTAAAATAAATAGCGGTCCAAATGATGCGTGGGGCTTTGGTCAATATCATGGTCAGTATGCGTTTGCGCTTATGTCTCAATTTAAAATTGATGATGCGAATACCCGTACATTCCAAACCTTTAAGTGGAAAGACTTACCAACGGCAACGAACCCAACCATTACTAACTGCAACGATGATAAAAATAAAATTCCGGCAGGTATGAGTTGTGGTGATAACTGGTACACCGATGCTGAATGGAATCAAGTCCGTTTATCATCGAAAAACCATGTTGATGCACCCGTTATCATTCCGACAGCATCAGGCGAGCAAGTGGTACATATTTTAATGTCGCACCCAACGCCACCGGTATTTGACACAGTGACAGAAAACAATAAACAAAAAAACCGCGATGAAATTCAATTCTGGACCGATTACATTGATGGTGCAGAGTTTATTTATGATGACAAAGGCACAAAAGGCGGTTTAGCTGATAATGCCAAGTTTGTTATTGTGGGTGATCTTAATGCCGATCCTGAAGCGGGTGACGGTTTTATCGAAACCATTGATACCCTATTAAAGCACCAGCGTGTGAATCAAGAAGCCACTAATGGCGCTTACGTTCCGACAAGCTTTGGTGCTGAATACTGCTTCCCAAGTGGTGAATGTCGCCAAGATAACCCACACCCAGAGCGCATAACCAGTACGTTTGGTTTACAAGTGGATCACGCTATCCCATCAAGTAATCTAAACATTGTTGATTCTGGTGTTTACTGGCCAGCACCGAATGAAGCTGGATACTTACTGATGAACGATGAACGCATTGGTAAAGGAAAAGGCAAAGATATTTCTTCCGACCACCGTATGGTGTGGCTAAAGGCAAGCTTTAACTGATTCGCCCTTTATTTAAAAAGCCGATCGTAAGATCGGCTTTTCTTGTCAACATGGTTCTGACGAGAAACAATCAAAACATAAGAAATACCCTCGATTAACGCCATTCACTCTTATTTGATATTTACTTAGATAAAGTCAATATTTCCGTAGTACGAGTTTATAACTTCATTTCTTAAATAAGTTGCGATAGCACAATGCTCATCTATATTTTTCATATTTTGACGGTTTAGGCATCAAGCCTATTAATAATGAAAGCTAAAGCTATTTAAAAAAATTAATTTTTATGTTTGCACTTTTACAGTAAATATAAACTAACATTATTACATTTATCTATTATATTAAATGATATTCACTTTAATTTAATGAGGTAAAGCAATGAGTAACGATGAATTACTTCCACTCTATATTGTTATTTCTTTGGTGTTATTCCTGTTTTTCATCATATTTTTATATATTCAACTTTCTATTAAAGCGAAAAAAGACGGCGTGATTGGCAACTGTTGTGTCAATCAGATAAAAGACAAGACAACGGATCTGTCTGAAAAGAGCAAGAAAAAAAATAAGGGGTAATACTCGCTGTTGTGCAATCCCAGCATCAACTATCACGATTGAGCAATAAATAAATGGCAAATATGCATGTGGTTAATATTGCTGCCAGAGAGCTCTGTTTTACCAAAGCGGCATCATATTTAACTGTATCTCAAAGTGCGGTAAGCCATCGAATTAAATATTTAGAGTTAGGATTAATTAAAAAAGATATAACGGGCTTATAAGCTGCAACATTTATACATCGAACACAATCGAAAGCGTGGCCCTCATAGCTAACAGTAAATAATAGTGATATTGATTATTACCGAAAAACCTATCGCTTTAATCACCGTAACTTGTATATAACAGCAGCAATAAACTCATTAGGCATTACTATCGGACGCCAACGGTTAATAAAAAACCATTAGCAACAGGCCAACTTGTGACCCCCTTTTCAGCGATAGCATCAGATTTAAGCTACTATATTGCCTACATGAAAGGAATGGAAACACGGCCTAAATATCGAGCCTTTAAAAGCTGGCTGCAAGAACAAATAACGATGTAATGTGGAGAATCAAATGGAATTGAGTGTAGGACAAGTTGCGAAACGCGCAGGCGTGAGTGTTTCGGCATTACATTTTTACGAACAAAAAGAACTCATTCTTAGTTATAGAACCGCGAGCAATCAGCGCCGTTATAAGCGCTCTGTTCTGCGCCGTATAGCGGTAATTAAAGCAGCGCAAAATGTTGGCTTAACATTACAAGAAATCAAGCAAGCCTTGGCGCATATTCCCTTAAACGAAAATGTGAAAAAAGAACAATGGGAACAACTTTCAACCCTTTGGCATCAAAAGCTTGAAGATAAAATGCATGAGTTAAAACAACTTCAAACTCAGTTAGGCAGTTGTATTCAGTGTGGCTGTTTATCAATGGAAAGTTGTGCGCTATATAACAATAACGACAGCAATGGGATCATGACGGCAGGCGCGAAGCTTAGCATCCAACACACCTCTGACTAGCCCATATTGATAGTCAAAGAATTACGTAAAGTGGAGACCGTCAATTCCCCTCGGTAATAAAGCAAGCGCAAAGTCGCTTGGTAGTTAGGGGACGACAGAATCGCTTGGTGATCACAATGCACCGTTGGCACTTCATAAATCAGAAGTGCCCCATTTCTTGTTAGAACTATTACTCATTCATATTGTATTAACGTGATTTTTGATTAGTTTCTATTGTTTATTTTTTATCTCATATAACGAATTATGCTGATTTTATCTATTGAATTTCGTTTTTAATAAGACTGAATAAAGGCATTTCTTAATTTCAAAAAGCGTTATGAGCCGAAAATAACATCGAGCTTATATTTAAAAGGAATTAATTGTTGCTGATAGTTATGAGCTCATGTAAAAAATAACTCAAATTATAATATGGAGTTGAGTTATATGGGATTAGTTGTACGTCAGGTGACTTTGGATGATGCTGAAGGGATCACAAATGTTCTCAACCCAATCATTGTTGAAGGTTTATACACTGTATTGGATACGACCTTTACACCTGAAGAAGAGAAAGATTTTATTACTCACTTCCCAGAGAATGGAGTGTTTACAGTTGCTTTTTCCGAGAGTGACTCAAAGGTTATTGGATTTCAAAATATCGAGCCGTTCGCACAATATACAAAATCTTTTGATCACGTAGGCATTATTGGTACTTTTGTTTGTGAAAGTGCTCGTGGTAAAGGTATCTCTAAACAGCTTTTTAACTCGACTTTCGAAGTTGCAAAACAAAAGGGTTATGAAAAGCTATTCGCGTACGTTCGTAGCGATAATGAGCGAGCTTTAACTGCTTACCTTAAACAAGGGTTTGAAGTTGTTGGTACTGCAAAAAAACATGCAAAAGTTCGTGGGGAGTATGTAGATGAAATCCTTATTGAAAAGTTTCTTTAGGCTTTGAGCTGTAAAGAAAAAGAGAAGGATATGTGTCGCTCAGCGGCACATATTCGAAGTGAAATGTAAGCCTAAATAGAGCAAATCACCTAAGCAGTTTCTGTCCAAAAATGAGCAAGTTATCATGGCTATACCATGCATTAATTAGCTCAAATCTTTCTAACATTAAAATTTTGGGCAAATTATTGCCTAGCCACTTTATTCTTTATAATGATTCAAATTCAACAAACTTCTCAATTTACATGGCTAACTCTCTCACATGGCTATCTCCGCCAACAGAATTTAATCGTCATGACAGCTTAGTAAAACAGGCTGAACGCGCTAAGCAATCTGAACTAGCCAAAGAAGCTAGGGCGAAAAAAACACTTGAAGAAATTGAGCGAATCAATGCTAAAAGTTCACTCAAGCATGAACAACTAATGAATGATATCTCTGGGAATGAAGTGTTTACTGGGCAATGTACACTTCAAGAAGAATTAGAAAAGAATCATCAAGCTGTGTTGCTTCTCACTGAAGAAGATTCATTCCATACCATTAAAAACTTGATTGATGATCGATATCATCAAAAAGGTCAAATACCATCAACATTGATTCTGAAAGATATTGATAAAACGAAAACATGGGCCGAATACTTAGCAACTGGTTTTGGGGCTGTTAAGTTAGCCCAAGCCTTTGGCGATTTTGGTGTGACAGCGCGATATTCAGTGATTAAAGGGAAAACACGTGTATCAATTGCCACTCGAAATAATGGACAGCAGATGTTACGGCATGTTCTTATTAAAGGAATGCGTTTCAAGGTTAATGGAAAAAAGACCTATGCGATAGATAATCCGAAAGTTGTTCAATTAGGGATAGCGCCAACGCAGCGTATTAGTGCGGGTTTAAAAGCTGGTACTATGACCATGATTATTTCAGCCGCTATAAATACTAATGATCTAATTTTTAATGATGATTATGATTTTTATGATTGGTTCGGAAATGTAGGGACTGACTTCATTAAAACTGCTATCGCACTTTATGGAGCGGAATTTATTGTTGGAATGTTTGTTGCTGTTGGCAGTGGAGCAATTGCAATTGTAGCAATTGCAGCAATTTCTATCGGTCTAAGTCTTATTCTTGATAGATTCTTTGAAGTTAAAAACGTATCAGGAGAATTGACTAATGCGCTTAGAAAAATGCAATCATAATGATGAAGTGGTATCGATAATAACCAAGATAAAATTTTTCTTTATCTGTGTTTTTTTTACTGCTGGGTCTTGTTGGTTGTTATCTTCATGGATAGATACATTAAGTTCTGCTTATAACCTATCTCCTATCATTAAGTTATCAATTGGAGATGCACTTGGTGGCATCATGATTATTGGTTTAGTGATACATGCGTGGTCTATGTTTTTTACTATAATAAAAACAGGAAAGGCAACAAAATACTCATGGTCAAAAAGAAAAATAAAAGTACAAAACCGAATAATGTTATTTTTCTTTATCGTCAGTTTTATTGTTACAGCCCTCACCTATTTTATTATCAATGATCGACTTTTGTCTGAAGGGTACTCAGTCAAAACGAAGTACACTAATATGGGCGTATATAAGACCTATACAAAGAACTAAAATAACCAATGAGTACTGTAAGAATAAATACAGTATTCTTTTCGCCACCACGAATTAGATCTCTTTAATAGAATTACTGTTAAATGACCGCCCATAGTGGCGGTCTTTTTATACCCTAAAGTTACTTCATTAAAAAATTATCAATACTTTTTCTAGTACCTACCAGCTTAAAGAGGGCAAATTGACTAACTCGTTTCTGTCCGTGCGACCTGAAGTCGTATGAAGCGTTGTTCACCGCTTTATGAGTGAACCGTCTGTATCACCAGATGAACCTACGAGCCTGAATAAAGCAGCGGCTCGGACAATGTAACGAAACTTGGCCGTTGGGCTGAGTGGGAAAAGAATCGTGAGAGGACGTTCCTCCTGAAAACCACAAGTCGGGTGAGTGCTAGGTAGTCAGTATGATGAACGTATGTGAATCCATCCAAGGTGCGTTATGTGATGAAGCAGCGGAAGTGGTTAATACGCTGTGGCCAAAATGGCAATGAGAGTCGGAAAGAAGTTGGACAGTATTCTTTCGTGATCGCAGTACTCTCCGCACTATAGTGGGCATCTAAGCTGACATTTTACGTGACATACGGAACAGGGTAAGCCTGTATCATTCCCTTTGGGAAAGCCTTAGTGGCCGATAGTGATGCAGGTATAGGAGGTCGGAAAAAGCGAAAGCTACATTGTAATGATGTAGATACAGACTCATGT